>NZ_JBSHBL010000002.1:280678-313618 GCF_053611985.1 Streptomyces sp. NPDC054770 | reverse complement strand
GCCCTGCACCCGGGCCTCCGTGGCGCCGTCCGCCCCGGTGAGCGCGGCCGTCATCGGTACCCCCGAAACGACCGTGCCGGGGCCGGGAAGGTGAGCCGGGCCCCGGCACGGAACCCGGATCACGGCTTGCGGGCGACCGCTCCGTACATCGCGATGTCCTCGTCGCGGATGCCCTGCTCGCCGGTGCCGTCCGGAAGCCACTTGTGGACCTGGACGATGCCCGGCTCGACCAGCTCCAGGCCGTCGAAGAACTGGTGGGCCTCGTCGATGGTGCGCAGCCGCATCGGCATGTTGCGGGCCGCGTACTCGCGGGCGACCCGGCCCACCTCGTCGGGCGCGAACTCGGCGGTGCCGATGGACATCGCCAGGTAGCTGCCGGACGGCAGCGGTTCGAGGAGCCGCTGTACGACACCGACGGCGTCGTCCGCGTCGAGCATGAAGTGCACGATGGCGATCACCGTGAGGGCGACCGGCTTGTCCAGGTCGAGGGTCTCGCGCAGCTCGGGGGCGTCGAAGAGGTTCTCCAGGTCCCGGAAGTCCGCCTCGATGTACGCCGTGCGGCCCTCGGGCGTGCTGGAGAGCAGGCCCTGGGACAGGGTGAGGACGATGGGGTCGTTGTCCACGTAGACGACCCGGGAGTCCGGGGACACCGCCTGGGCGATCTCGTGGAGGTTCGGGGAGGTGGGGATGCCGGTCCCAACGTCCAGGAACTGGCGCATCCCCGCCTCTTCGGCGAGCCAGCGCACGGCGCGGTTCATCCAGTCGCGGTTGGCACGCATGTGGATCGGGAGCGCGGGCCACTCCCTGGACATCGCGTCACCCGCCTCCTGGTCGGCGGGGTAGTAGTCCTTGCCGCCCAGGATGTAGTCGTAAATCCGCGCGGAGTGCGCGTTCTCGGTGTCGATGCGGTCGGCCGGCCATCCGTTGTCGGGCAACGCCGTGTCTCCCATTCAGGTGAGGGGATGCGGGGTGTTCGGGGGGCTGCGGGTGATGCGTCAGGGGTGGGGGGTTGAAGTGGGGGGTTGGTTGAACGATCAGCTATAGCAAGGAAGTTCCGGGAAATCCGATCACATCAGGAAGTCGGCGTCACCAGCTTTCACTCCGGACAGGAAACTCGTCATCTCACGCGGCGTGAAGACCAGCGCCGGACCGTCGGGGTCGGTCGACTGGCGTACCGCGACCCGGCCGTCGGCGAGCTTCTTCACTTCGACGCAGGCGCCGCCGGCGTCGTCGCTCCACGGCTTCGACCAGCCGCGCGCGCCGAGTTGCCGGGAGGGAATGCCGTTGCGTATGAGGTGGTGCACTTAGAGCTCCTTGCGAATCGCACCGAGGAGAGCCTCGGTCTTTCTGGCGGGCGCTGCCTGCGCGCCCAACCGGTCCAGGGCCTCGCGGTAGACCACGACGTCGTCGCTCTTGTCCAGGTAGACGGCGCCCACCAGGCCGTTGAGATAGACGATGTCGGGCAGCTCGGGTGCCCGGAACCGGAAGAGGTGGTACGCACCGGCGCGCATGGCGGGGTGCGGGCCGTTGGCGAACGGCATGATCTGCAAGGTGACGTTGGGAAGCCGGTTGATCTCGATCAGATGGTCGATCTGAGCCCGCATCACGCCGGCACCGCCGACCGGCCAGCGCAGTACGGTCTCGTCCATCACGACCCACAGCCGCGGCGGCGCCTCCTTGGTGATCAGCTCCTGGCGGCGCATGCGCAGGGCCACCATGCGCTCGGTGGCCTCGCTCGCCGCGTGCGGGTTGCCGGCCCCGAGCAGGGCACCGGCGTACTCCCGGGTCTGCAACAGGCCGTGCACGAACTGGTTCTCGTAGGCACGGATCTGCAACGCCGCCTGCTCCAGGCTGAGATACGCGGCGAACCAGTCCGGCATCACGTCGCGGTAGGTGTGCCACCAACCGCGCTTGTTGGCCTCGCGCACCGACTGCAGGAAGGTGTCGACCTCCTGCCGGTCCGTCACGCCGTAGACCTGCAGAAGCTTCTCGGCGTCGGCCAGCCGGAGCCGGGCCACCTTGGCGGCCTCCATCCGGCGGATGGTGGAGTGGCTGACCCCGATCGCGGCGGCCGCCTGCTCGTAGGTCAGGCCGGCCCGGGTCCGCAGCTCCTCCAGCTGTCTGCCGAGGATCATGCGCAGGACGGAAGGGGCTCCGCCCCAGTCGGTCTCCGAGGTCACGCCCTACCCCCTCACACCAGGTTTCAGGGTCACCGTCTCACGTGCTGGTGATCGTTCAAGGACTCGTTCGATCACTTCTTGTCGGGAGCAGCATGCACTTCGCTTCTTGCAATTTTCAACTTGCCGGTTGCGAGGCGATGTTGCCGGATGCCAGAGTGGACTTACTGCTCCGGCCGACCAAGGAGCAGGCGAAGCAGTGCAGTTGGGGGAGACTGAGCTGCGGTCCGGCGCCGCCCAGGCACGGGTCGTCGTCTGCCCCCGAGCGGCCCGGGGCCGACACAACCGCTCAGCCCCCCACGCTGCGAAGCCGGACGAAAGGCGCACGGCGATGGCCCCGCCCTCTCTCCCCCAGCCACTCGACCGACTGTCCGAGGACCACATACCCGGCCCGCCGCGACCGGTCCTGGCCGCCGCCGAGGGCCCGCACCGCCCGTCGGACGTGACGGGCATTCCCAGACCACCCGGAGGCGAACGCCTCGGTCGACTCCCTGGGCCGCAAGGCCTCGACCGGTTCGCCTCCGGGGACCGGCCCACTCTGCACAGCCGGGTCTTCGACCTGGCGCCCACACCGCGCGCGGTGGGCAACGCCCGCCGCAGCGTGGGCGAGCTGCTCGGCTCGTGGGGCGTGTGCGAGGAGGCCGTCGACAACGCGGTCCTGGTGACCTCGGAACTGGTCACCAACGCGATCGTGCACTCGGCCGGCCGGCGGATCGTCTGCCGGGTGCACGCCGACGCCGCCCGGATCCGCATCGAGGTCGAGGACCAGAACGGGAGCATCACGCTTCCGGCGCCCCGGCGGGCCAGACCCGACGAGCAGAACGGCCGCGGCCTGTTCCTCGTCGACGCGCTCAGTCTCGACTGGGGGGTCACGGCCGCGCCGGAGGGACGACCCTCCGCCCGCGTCGTCTGGGCCGAACTGTCGACGGCACCGGACGCACCGCACACCACCCCCCACACCACCTCAGGAGACCCACCGCCCCATGGACCGTCCCCCCACTCCTGACCCCGCCGCCGACCCGTCCTGGACCCGCACCCGCCCCAAGCCCGGCCCGGAGCAACCCCACACCGCTCCGGCCGGCTGATCCGACAGCGCCACACCGCGGCCGGGACGTGCTCGTCCCGGCCGCGTCGCGTGCTCGGGTGCCGCCGCTCACTGCGTCGCATGCGCCAGCAACGCGGCCGCGGCCGCCCGTAGTTGCACCGCCGCGGTCACACAGGCCGTCGCCTGCCGCTGCAGCGCCGCACCGCTCCACTCCGGCACCTCGGCACAGTTGCCCAGCGTCTCGGCGGCGCCCCGCAGCCGCTGGGCGTAGCCGTCCATCCGGTCGGCGTCGACTCTCAGGTCGTCCACGTACGCGAGGAGTTCGGGGGCGGCGGTGGCGGGACGGGATTCGGTCGCCATGGGGCTCACCTGCACTCGGAGGGATGCCTAGCGCGGCAGCACCGCGCCGGCGCTTCTGTGACCCACGAACCGGGGGCTGGACAGGACGAACCCGGGCCGTACGGCATCGAGTTCGAGGACCTGGAGGTGCCGGACGAGCGGCCCGTGGGCGCCGTCGAGCCGCAGCCGCAGCCGGGGGCGGGCATGGATGCGCGACCTGCCGTGCGCACGGACCAGGGTGCGTACGGTGCTCTCGCCCCGGCGCCCGTACAGCACCCAGTCCGCCTCGGGACAGCGGGCGCCGGGACCCGGACGGCCCTCGACCGAGACACCCAACTCGGGCGCGTGTACGCGCAGTTCCCGCCCCTGCAACTCGACGTCGGCGGATCCGCGCACGGCCGGCTGGGCCCAGACCTCCTCGGCCACCGCCCGCGCCTCCTCGGTGCCGACGGCGAGCGCCACCACGTACCGTCCGGTGCGGCGCAGGTCGGCACGGCGCAGCAGGTCAGCGGCGAGGTCGTACGCGTGCGGCCGCCACAGGTCGTCGACCAGCACCGAAAGGCCGAGCTCGGTGTAGGGGCCGATGGTGGTACAGCGGTGCTCGTAGAGGGAGACCACGGCGAGGGCGCGGCGGCCGAGCCGGGTGGGGACCAGCCAGGACACGTCGGGCAGCAGGCTGCGGGCCACGTCGGTGTCGACCGGGAAGCACAGGTGTGCGGCGGAGGAGTCGTAGTAGCGCACCGGCAGGTCGACCGGCCCGGCCGAGGTGGCGAGGCTCGTGGTGGGGACGGCCAGGAAGGGGTAGCCCTCGGGCGGGCGGGCGCGGTCCCTGAGCCGGTAGACGCGGGTGCGTTCGACCGGGCCCCGGTAGGCGGCGAGGGCCCGGTCGACGTCGGCGCGGACCTGCGGGACCACGGTCTCCAGGTGGTCGATGTAGACGCGGAGCAGGTGGCAGAGCGGGAACTCGCGGGTGGGGCCGGTGTAGTCGGCCCGGTACCGGTTGGAGTGCGGGACGCCGGGACCCTCCAGGGCCGGGACGATGTCGTGCCGGTTGGTGATGCCGGCGACCCAGGTGCGCGGGTCTGCGGGTCTGCGGTCGTCGACCCGCGCGCCGACGGCGACCACGTGGGTGACCCGGTAGGCGCGGCAGAACTCGTCGTCCTGCGCGAGGTTCAGCAGCGCGATCCCGCCCTCGCCGTGCCCGACCAGCGCGAGGTCGGCGCCGCGCGGGATGCCGTGGTCCCGGATCGCCAGCAGGATCGAGCGGGTGTACGGCGAGTCGGCCAGGAACAGGTTGCGCCAGGCGCCGGCGAAGTCCTGCGGGGAGTCGCCGCGGGGGCGGCCGGGAGCCGAGCCGGGGGCCTGCACGACGTACCGGAGCACCCCGTCGGGGCCGCGCACCTCCTGGACGAGGACGCGGCCGTCGCCGGCCAGCGCGTCGATGTTGCGCAGGAAGCCGAGGAAGGAGCCCTCGGTGGCGATGGACCGGGCCTCCTGGGCGGACGGTTCGACGGCCTGGGCGCCGCCCTCGCCCTTGTCCGGGACCGGCAGCCGGGAGGCGTCGAAGCCCCTGACCGGGCCGGCGGTGAGTTCCCGGCCGGCGGCCAGCGCCCAGGCGGTCTCGTCGCTCAGCGGGTCCTCGTCCAGCAGGCCCCGGATGGCGAGGAGTTCGGCCAGGATCGGGGCGAGCGCGGACAGGGAGCGCTGGGCGCCCCGGTCCTTGAAGAGGGTCCGCAGCGCGCGGACGGCCTCCGGGGCGTGGTCGGCGGTGACGGCGTCCGTCAGCCGGCGCATGCCCGGGTCGTGCCCGAACTCGGGGTGGTCGAGAAGTACGGCGGCGATCCGCAGCCGCAGCGAGGTGACCGCCACCAGCGCGGCCAGGCTCTCGCGGCCCAGCGCCTCCCCCGCGGCGCCGAGCAGATGGCCGACACCGTCCGGCGCGACGATCGCCGAGCCGCCGAGGCCCTGTTTGTTGGTGAGCGTCCGCAGCAGCGCCCAGCGGGCGGCCAGTCCGGTGCGCGGGCGGCGGCGCGCGGACCCGGTCAGCGCCGGGGCGAACAGGACGGAGCTGGTCCGTGCGGAGACCTCGCGGATGCCCTCGGCGACGGCCACCACGTCGCGGGCGCACTCCCGCAGCATGTCCTCCGCGGGCGGCCCGGAGCCACGGCACTGCCCTGCCATCCGACGCTCCCTGGGATCGACGACACGGCCTGGTCCCATCGTGTGCCCTGGATCCGGCGCCCGCACCTTCGTCCGTCCGAGTGACCGCTCAGGCGTCGGCGGTCAGGCCGGCGGCGAGCGTCGCGCCCAGTTCCCAGCATGCCTCGAGGTCGGCCTTGCCCGGCTCGCCGGTCACCGTGACCGGTTCGGCCGTCCGGCGCCAGCCGAGGCCGGTGGTGATGGAGTCGAGGGCGCGCAGGGCGCCGGTGACGTCGTTGCCGCCGTGGACGTAGGCGCCGAAGGGGCGGCCGCGCGTCTCGTCCAGGCACGGGTAGTAGATCTGGTCGAAGAAATGCTTGAGGGCGCCGGAGAGGTAGCCGAGGTTGGCCGGGGTGCCGAGGAGGTATCCGTCGGCTTCGAGCACGTCGGTGGCGGTGGCGGACAGTGCCGCCCGCCGCACGACCCGCACGCCCTCGATCTCCGGGGTCGTCGCCCCGGAGACCACGGCCTCGAACATGGCCTGGCAGTGCGGTGAGGGGGTGTGATGGACGATCAGCAAGGTGGGCACACCGGCACCCTGCCCTGCGGTGCCCGCCGACGGCAAACGGCGGCGGGCGGCGCTCAGGGCTGTACGGGCATGCTCCAGCAGTTGGAGACGGCCGGTACGCCGGTGAGGCGGGCGGTGAGCCAGGCGATGGCGTCGCCCTGGTCGGTGAGCAGGGGTTCGAGGTGATTCAGCAGGGCGCGGCCCGCGTCCGGCAGGAGGACCGGCACGTACGTGATGTTCGCGCCCTCGTCGCACCAGTCCTCGGCGAGCCGGCGGGCCTGCGCGTGCGGGACGAGGTCGTCGCTGACGCCGGTGGCCACCCGGACCGGGCTCGTCGGCGCCGTCCTGCCGATGCGCTGTTCGTCCAGGAAGGCCTGGAGGGCGGGCTCCTCGCCGACGACCTCGGAGATGGAGCTGCCGTCGTTCGTCCAGGCGGTGCTGTGTGCGGAGCCGTACGCGAAGAGCGCGTCACCGACGCACATCGTCGACAGGTCGGCGAGGGCGGCCCGGCCCGCCGCGCCGAGGTGGGCGTCGACGATCGGCTTGAGCGCCGGGTCGGACTGGACGAAGCCGTTGACGGCCCAGCCGAGGGCGCCGGCCAGGTCGCTGCCGTCGATGGCCGCGGTGACGGCGGTGAGGTCGGCGGGCGGCGCCCCCGCGTAGGTGCCGGAGAGAGTGATGTCCGGGGCGTAGGCGGGCTGGAGTTCGGCGGCCGCGGCGGTCGCGCCGCCGCCCTGGCTGTATCCGAACAGGCCCACCCGCGAGGCGGCGGTGACCGAGGCGCCGGGCAGCCTCCGGGCGGCGCGTACGGCGTCCAGGACGGCGTGCGCGCCGTCGAGCCGGTTGACGTAGGTGTGCAGCCGGTCCGTGGTGCCGAGCCCGACGTAGTCGGTGACGACGACCGCGACGCCCTCGGCGAGCAGCCGGTAGATCGACAGGTCCTCGTAACCCACGGACACCGTCTGGCCGTTGAGGATCAGCGGGTACTCCAGGCCCATGGAGGCGGCGCACTGGTCGCCCTGGCCCATGGTGCCGGGGGCGAGCGCGACCAGCGGGCGGGCGCCGGGGCCGAGCCATGGGGCAGCGGGCTCGAGGTAGGCGCCGGTGACGGCGACCGGGTCGCCCGCCGAGTCGGTGGACTTGTACATCAGCCGGGTCGCGGTGCCCGGCAGCGGGCCGGGCAGGCTCGGCAGGCTCAGGGCCAGCGGGAGGGGTTCGGTGCGGACGAGGGCGCCGTCGGCCGTGGGCAGGGTGGCCGGCGGGTCGTAGAAGGCGGGGATGGTGACGCCTCGGGAGACCTCCGCCTGGGAGGCCGTGGCCTGCAGGGTCTGGAGGCAGAGGCAGGCGGCGGCGGTGACGGCGGTGGCCAGCAGGCGAACGCGGACAGGCGTGCGGACAGGCATGGGGAACCTCCTGGACGTGCTGGACGTGGGAGGTGCGGAGGGGTCCCCGGAGCGGCCGACGGGGCGGGTGCGGTTTACCCGACGGTAACGAGCGATGTATTACCTGCGGTAGCAGCCGTAAGGTTACGGTTCAGTAATATGACGGACGGTCAACAGGCCCGGAGCCCTGGCCGTGTCACCCGGCACGGCCCCGGCGAAACGCACCTGGGCGGGCCCGGCAGCGCGGAGCAGTAGAGATGCTCCCCGCGTTCGAGCCCGCCCAGGACGCGCCGTGCGACGCGTGAGAAGGGACGGTCAGAACTGGTTCCGCCGGGCGCGCCACAGCAGCACGGCCCCGAAGGCCAGCAGCAGCCCGCCGAAGACCGCGGGCCAGAGGTGGGCGCCGGTCTCCGCCAGACCGCCCTGGACCGCCTGCGGCTCGGTCTGGGGTTCCGTCCCGGAGCCGGTGCCCGGGCTCTCCTGACCGGCCGGGACGGCGGCCGCGGTGCCGGCCGGCGTGGCGGCGGCGGTCGCGGCCGGCGCCTCGGTGTCGGGCCGCTCCGTCGGCTCGCTGATGACACCGCCGCCCGACGACTTCGTGGTCGACGTCTTCTTCGGCGACGCGGTCGCGTAGACCCTCGGCAGCCCGGTGTCGTCGGAGGCCGGGGCGGAGGCGTTGTCGGAGGCGGGCGCGGTTTCGGTGGCCGGCGGGTCGGCCGGGGGCTCGGACGACGGCTGCGTGGTCTCCGGCTCGGACGGCTCGGCGCTCTGCGTCTGGGCCGGCGGGTCGGCCGGGCTCGCGGTCTCGCTCGGCTCGCCCGGCGCGGACGGCTCGGCGCTCTCGGACGGCGGCTGCTCGTCGGCCCCCGCACCGCACTTGCGGCCCGAGTTGATGCAGTCGACCATCTTCCGCATCAGGCTCTCGTCGAAGACGTTGATGAAGTCGCCGTGGTCGGTGACCGGCTTGTGCAGCTGCTCGGGGAACGAGTCCACCGCGAACAGCGGGACCGTACGGCCGCCGTCCTGGAGGCTCGGCGCGTCCACGTCGTAGACGATGCGCTGCACCAGCTGCGGGATGGCCTGGAAACCGGCCGGGCAGCTCCCGTCGGGGCCTTCGAACGCCACGTGGGTGCGGTGGTTGGCGCTGTCGATGTTCCGGCCGTCCCAGCAGCTCTGGAACCTGAACGTGCGCACGACGTCGCTGCCCGAGGGGCAGAGCGGGTACTTGTCCTTGAGCTGCCGGTTCTCGTAACCGGTGCAGCTCCAGGAGGCGTTGGCGTTGGTCGGGCCGTTGACGAACGCCTTGGCGTCGCCGGTGATGATGCGCAGCAGCCGCGGCATCTCGGTGACCTTGGAGGTCGGGTTGCCCTCGAAGGTCAGCGTGACCTGCTTCGCCGTGACGATCTGCCCGGCGTTGCCCTCGGTGCCGCCGCCCGGCTTGTCGGCGTCCCGCTCCTGCTTGCCGTTCTGCAGCCGCAGCACGGGCCAGTAGTACGTGGACTTGTCGCCCTGGTCCGCGCAGCTGGTGTCGGCGTTCGCGAGGTCCTGGTCACTGGCGAAGGCGTTGTTGGACTGGTTGCCGATGTAGTCGTGGAAGTGGTGGGCGCCGTTGGAGACACCGGGCGCGACGATCACGTTGTCGGAGTTGAACAGGCCGTTCGCGTTGACGCCGCAGCTGGAGCTGAAGGTGCCGGTGGAGCCGCCGGACCGCTCGGCCGGGGTGCTGACATTGGGCTGGACGGAGGTGATGTCCGCGTAGTCGGCGGCGACCGGACCGTTGCCGCCCTGGCCGCCGATGCCGGTGCCCTGGCTCGGCGCGGCGCTGCCCTGACCGCTCTGGCTCGGCGTGGCGCTGCCCTGGGGGGCCGCCGACTGCCCGTCGCCCTGGTTCGAGGAGCGCAGGGCGCAGGCCGCCAGGTCGTCGAGGCCCTGCGGGCGGTCGCCCTCGCGGCCGATGGCGTCGGCGATGCGCTGGAGCGACTCGGCCCGCTTCGCCTTCAGCGGGTCGATGATCGTCTGGCCGGCGAAGGCGGGGTTCTGCTCGATCTCGGCGGCGTACTGGGTGAGTTGCTGGTAGGCGGCGGCGATCTGCTGGTCCATCTGGGCGAGTTCACGGTCGACGTCGGCCCGGGCCCCGTCCGGCACCGACGTCAGCCGGCTGCCGACGTCGGGGCAGTAGACCGTCGGCGCGGACAGCACATGGCCGGTGGCGACCTGGGCCTGCTGGTCCCCGCCGCCTTCGGTGGCCGAGGCATAGACGTTCACCGCGACCAATCCTGCGCCGCCGAGCATCAGGGCGACCGCTGCGAAGGTCGCGCGCTGTGCGCCGGTCGGGCGTCTGCGCCTGTTGGGTCTCAAGGTCGTTCCCCTGCGTCTCGTGGTCGGCCGGACATGGAAATCCCCCGGCCCTATACGGCCCCCGGCGCCGCCGTGTTCAACGGACCCGCGAATTCACGGAGACCTCACAGAAAGCACCTGTTCCCACACAGCTCCGGAACAGCAGAACACGACCGACGGCAACGCCCCGGTGACCCTGCGAAAGCAATGGATGCGCGCCAAATGCCGTCCCGTACCGTCGAGTTCCGAACGCTAAGACGAACATCACAAATACGTATCGGACATTACGCACTTCAACCTTCACACGAGTGACACAAGTTGGCTAAGTTGACGGGCAAGCCGCTCGGCTCCCCCCGGCGAATCCCGTCGGGCCGCGCGGCCTCCGCCGAGTCCGGTGCCTCCCAGGGGCGAATCCGGAGCCGGGGACCCAACCGACCACTGGGGTGAATCGGCCGACCGTCCGCGAGGGCAGGGGCCGTAGGGCATGCCTTCCGGACTTCACCGCCCGAACCCGACAGCTAACTCGGTAGGCGGAGTACGGAAGGAGCACGACCCCTCAATGGCGCCCGAGAGCCGTGACGAGGTTCGGCAGCGGATCGACAGCCTCTACGACCAGGCCGAGAACGCCACCGGGAACTACAACGCCACGCGCGCGATGAGCGGGGGCTCGCGCTCCCGCGGCGTCCCGCTGTTCAAGCGGCCCCGTCGCGACGACCCGGGCCTCGACAACATCGCCCGGGAGTGGTTCGACGGCGCCCGCTCGAAGCTGGGGCCGAGCGTCCCGGCCGCACTCCCCTCCGACCGGCAGCCCGCCCGGCCCGGTCCGCGGCGGCCCGTCAGCTCCATGGCCGCCGACCTGCTCGGCCAGCTGGAGGACAGCGGCCCGGCCCGGCTGGAGCTGACCGCGGGTCCGTCCGCGCAGACCGACATCGAGGTCGTCCGCGCGCTGCCGCCGGAGCGCCCGAGGCTGGAGCTGACGGCAGGGCCGGCCGCGGCGCTGCCCCCGGGGCCGTCGGGCGCGCCCAGGGCCCTGTCGGCCGCCGCGCCGCAGCGGCAGGCGCCGGGTACCTCCAAGACCAAGAGCCAGCTGAAGATCGCCAAGGCCCGCGAGGTGCTGTCCCAGCGCACCGGGCAGCGCGCGATCGCCGCGCTCGAACCGGCCGCGGCCCCAGCAGCCCAGCCCGTGCCGACCGCACCGTCCCCGTGGCCCACGCCCGAGGCCCAGGTCCCGACGCAGCAGTGGCCGCCGGCTCCCGCCATCGGCATACCGAGCCAGCGCAGCGCGCCGCCCGCGATGACCGAGACGGGCGGCATCCCGATCGTGTCCGCGACCGACACCGGTACGTTCCGCATCATGACGCCGGGCGGTAGCGGGGCCACCCGGGCAGCCGTGCCCCCGCCGGACACGGGCGGCTTCCGCATCATGACCCCCGGCAGCTCGGCGACCGGCAGCTTCCCGGGGATGCCTCCCATGGACGCGGGCCCCGCCCCCGCCCAGCCTCCGGCTCCGGCTCCGGGGGACAGCGGCTCCTTCCGCATCATGACCCCGGGCGCCACGGGCACGTTCCCGATGCCGACCCCGGCGGACGCGGGAGCGTTCCCGACCGCGGACCCCATGGGCACGAGCGTCTTCCCGACCGCGAACCCCGTCGGCACGAGCGTCTTCCCGACCGCGGCTCCCACGAACACCGGCGCCTTCCCGACCGCGACACCCGCCGTTCCCGCCGCCGCTGCCCCCGCCCCGGCACCGGCCCCGATGGACATGGGCGGCTTCCGGGTCATGTCGCCGAACGCGGCCGCCGCCTACGCCGACGTGCCCCAGGCCGCCGCCGACACCGCCTACGCCACCGGCGCGTACACGTACACGTACCCGACCGCGGCCCCCGCCGCCGCGCCCATGGCCATGACACCGCAGGCCGCCCCGTTCCCTGCGGCACCCGCCGCCGACATGGCCGGCGCCTGGGCCGGAGGCATGCAGTCCACCGACGCCTCCTACGCCTACGCCTACGCCGATACCACCGCGATGCCCACGCAGATGGCGGCACCCGCGGCCGCGATGCCCGCGCCCGCGCCCATGCCCATGCCCATGGCAGCGCCGATGCCGACCCCGATGGCGGCACCGATGCCCACGCAGATGACGGCGCCGATGCCGACACCCATGGCCGCGCCCATGGCCGCCCCGATGCCCGCGATGGCCGCGGCGCCGGCGGCCATGACGGCGCCGCCCGAGGCGATGATGGCCGCGCCCACCATGGCGATGCCCACCGCCGCCCCGGTCGTCACCACCCCGGTCGTCACCGCTCCGCTCCCCACCACCCCCCTGCCGACCGCACCTCCGCAGGTCACCGCCCCGGTACCCACCGCGCCCTCGCCCGCGGCCGCCTTCGCCGACCCCGGTGCCTTCCTCCAGCCGGGCGCCGCGGCCGAGCCCGGCAAGGCCATGAAGGCGCTGGCGTTCGCGCGGGAGCAGATCGGCCGGCCGTGCGTCTGGGGGGCGACCGGACCGGGGGCGTACGACTGCTCCAGCCTGACCCAGGCCGCCTGGCGCGCCGCCGGTGTCACGCTGCCGCGTTCCGCGCCGGAGCAGACGCTGGCCGGCACCCCGATCACGCTGGCCGCCCTGGAACCGGGCGACCTGGTCTTCTTCTTCGACGACGACAGCCACGTCGGGATCTACGCGGGCGGCGGCACGATGGTGCACGCGCCGAGCCCCGGCGCGCTCATCCGCGAGGAGTCGATCTACAACGCCGGGGAGTCGGCGATCCACCGCGTGATCCGCCCGGCCTGATCCGGGCCCGGGGTCAGACCCTCCGCCGCCGCGTGCGCCAGCTCTCGTGGTGGTCCAGGAGGGTCTCCTCGACGGGCCGGTAGACCAGGCCCAGTTCATGGACGCTCCGGCCGTTGTCGACGCGGAAGCGGATCCCGAGGTGCTTGCGTATGTAGTCCTGGGTGAGGCCGAAGAGCGGGCCGAGGACCCGTACCGGCCCGTGCGGCAGCGCGGTGCGCGGCAGGCGCGGGTCCCAGGGGTGGCGGGTGCGGATGATCCGGGACATCTCGTGGAAGGACGTCATCGTCTCGTTGGCCACGATGTAACGGCCGTTCGCGGCCGGGTTCTCCGCCGCCGCTATGTGCGCGTCGGCCACGTCCCGGACGTCCGCGGTGGTGAAGCTGAAGTCCGGGGCGCCGTAGCAGAAGTAACCCTTGAACAGCTCGTCGAGCAGGAACAGGCTGCCCGACTCGGAGCCGGGGGTGAGGGAGGGGCCCAGGATCAGCCCCGGGTTGACGCAGACCAGGCGCCAGCGGTCCTGGGCGGCCCCGGCCTCCCGGGCGGCGCGCTCGGCGACCGTCTTGGCGTAGTGGTAGGGATTGTCGGCCACCGTGCTGGTGGTGTTGAAGTACTTCTCCGTCAGCACCTCGCCGGCCATCTCGCGGACGTCGGCGTAGTCGCCGAAGATCGTGCCCACGGTGGAGGTCAGGACCAGGGTCGTCACCTCCGGGGTGCGCTCCACGCCGCCGAGGACGTTGCGGGTGCCGAGCAGCGCCGGGTCCACCACGTCCCGCCGGCCGTCCTTGATCTGCTCGGGCATCAGGAACGGCGAGGCCACGTGGAAGACGGTCACGCAGCCGCGGAAGGCCTCGTCGAAGGAGCCGTCCTTGAGCAGGTCGGCCTCGAACAGGGTGAGCTGCCCGGGGAAGGCCTCCTGGAGCTCCCACAGGGGCCGTACCTTCGTCGCGTCGGAAACACGGCGGACGGTCGCACGGACCCGGTACCCGCGCTCCAGCAGCCGCCGCACCAGATGGCTGCCGACGAAGCCGCTGCCGCCGGTCACCGCGACGGTCGTCTCCCCGCGTACGTCCACGCTTCCACCCCTCGCCCTCGGGCCACCGCGCCTCGGTGCGCCGCAGAGGACAGGTTGGTGCATGTGCATGGCACCCGCCAAGCACCGGGCAGCCGCCATGACCCCCCGGAAGCCATAAGTCGAGCCCGACACAAGTCATAAGATCGACTTATGAGGTCATAGAGTGGACCCGCGTACTAACTTAGGACTGCCTTAGTTTAGGCTTCCCGTTCGAGATCGCTTGTCCTCACTCGAAGGGAACCTGATCATGCCGCGCCCCCTGCGGGTAGCCATCGTCGGAGCCGGCCCCGCCGGGATCTACGCCGCCGACGCCCTGCTCAAGTCCGGGGTGGCCGCCGAGCCCGGCGTGTCCATCGACCTCTTCGAGCGGATGCCCGCCCCGTTCGGCCTGATCCGGTACGGCGTCGCCCCCGACCACCCGCGCATCAAGGGCATCATCACGGCCCTGCACCAGGTGCTCGACAAGCCGCAGATCCGCCTCTTCGGCAATGTGGACTACCCGACCGACATCAGCCTCGACGACCTGCGTTCCTTCTACGACGCGGTGATCTTCTCGACCGGCGCCACGGCCGACCGCGAGCTGCGGATACCCGGCATCGAACTGGACGGCTCCTACGGCGCCGCCGACTTCGTCTCCTGGTACGACGGCCACCCGGACGTGCCGCGCACCTGGCCGCTGGAGGCCGAGAAGGTCGCGGTCCTCGGCGTCGGCAACGTGGCCCTGGACGTGGCCCGCATCCTCGCCAAGACCGCCGACGAGCTGCTGCCGACCGAGATCCCGCCGAACGTCCACGACGGCCTCAAGGCCAACAAGGCCCTCGAAGTGCACGTCTTCGGCCGCCGTGGCCCGGCGCAGGCGAAGTTCTCCCCGATGGAGCTGCGCGAGCTGGACCACTCCCCCAACATCGAGGTCATCGTCGACCCCGAGGACATCGACTACGACGCGGGCTCGATCGAGACCCGGCGCGGCAACAAGCAGGCCGACATGGTCGCCAAGACCCTGGAGAACTGGGCGATCCGCGACGTCGGCGACCGCCCGCACAAACTCTTCCTGCACTTCTTCGAGTCGCCGGCCGAGATCCTCGGCGAGGACGGCAAGGTCACCGGCCTGCGCACCGAGCGCACCGCCCTCGACGGCACCGGCAACGTGAAGGGCACCGGCGAGTTCAAGGACTGGGACCTCACCGCGGTCTACCGCGCGGTCGGCTACCTCTCCGACAAGCTGCCCAAGCTGCCCTGGGACATCGAGTCGGGCACGGTCCCGGACGAGGGCGGCCGGGTCATCGAGGAGAGCGGCAACCACCTGCAGTCGACGTACGTCACCGGCTGGATCCGGCGCGGCCCGGTCGGCCTGATCGGCCACACCAAGGGCGACGCCAACGAGACCGTGTCGAACCTGCTGGACGACCATGCCAACGGGCGGCTGCACACCCCCGAGGCGCCCGCGCCGGAGGCCGTGGACGCCTTCCTCGCCGAGCGCCAGGTCCGCTTCACCACCTGGGAGGGCTGGTACCGGCTGGACGCCGCCGAGAAGGCCCTGGGCGAGCCGCAGGGCCGCGAGCGCGTCAAGCTCGTCGAGCGCGAGGACATGCTCCGCGAGAGTGGCGCGTGAGGCACTGACGCCGAACGGGGCCCGCCCCTGAGCGGATGGGCGGGCGGGCCCCGTTCGCCGCCCCCATTGTGCGGGGGCGTGCCTGATCAGGGGCACGGGTGAAGCGGCGCCGCATGACGCACAGGGTGCGCACCCCGGGTGCGGGGCGCACTCCCCGTGCGCGGGCGGCCCCCGCCCTTCAGGACCCGCTCCCGGGCGGTGATACTGGAGATTCAGCCCGCCCCCAGCAGCAGATTGGCCCATGTCGAACTCCGCGCCCGACCGTGCCGTCCTTCCGCCGACCGTCTGGCCCGCCCGCGGCCGCCACACGGGCCCGGACTCCGAAGACGTGATCCGCAGGATCCTGCGCCGCCGCAAGGAGACCGGCGCCCTCGACGACTTCGCCGAACCCCCGATGCCCGAGGACTCCGCCCGGCGGGTCCTCGAAGCCCGCTGGCGCGTCGACGACGGCACCGTGACGGTGCGCGCCCGGCTGACCCTCGTCGCGCCGCAGGGCCATCAGGCGGGGCGCGAGTGGCAGCTCGTCGCCGAGGCCGACCGGCCCTGGGACGAAGCCTGGCCCTCCCCGGCGGCGATGTTCTGGCCCGACGGCGAGGAGGCCGGTGACGGCGGCGAGGCCGCCTGGGACTACCACCCGGCCGTGGCGGGCGTACGGCTGCGCACCGTCAACCCGCTGCCCGCCGACGACAAGGACATGCGCCGGGTGCTGCGGGACGCGGCGAAGGACGCCTGGTGCGTCAACCTCGTCGTGCACGAGGCGATGACGCCCGACGCGCTCGGCCGGCTGCCGCTGGTCCGGCAGCTGCCGCCCGGCCTCGCGCACCGCGTGGTGGAACACCGGGCCGCGCCCCAGCAGTTCCGTGCCGTCAACTGGGCGCTGCGCGACCTCGGGGTCGAGATCCCGCGCGGCGGCGCCGTGCTGCTGCCCCCCGACCCGGCGCCGTCGGACTACGACGCGCAGGAGTACGCGGTGCGCAGCGTCTTCCTGGACGGTTCGCAGCCCACCGAACTGATCGCCGCCGTACGCCGGTTCATCGCGCTGCCGAAGCCCGCGCCGCAGGGCGCCGAGGAGGCGCTGGCCGATCTGCGCGACAACTGGACCCTGATGACACTGGAGGAGGAGCTGGCCCGCGAACGAGGGCGCGTGGCGCAGTACGCCGAGGCGCTGGAGGCAATGACCAGGTCCCGCGACCTCTACCGGGAGGCCGCCGAGCGGGCCGGTGAGGCGCTCGCCGCCCTCCGCGACCACCCGGCCCCGGCCGCGGTCGCGGCGGCTCCGCAACCCGCGTCCCCCTTCCAGCAGTTGACGCGTGCCTTCAAGGGGCTGCGGGCTCCGAAGGAGAGTGCCGGGCCGGCCGTCATGCCCGAGGACGAAACCGGGAAGACGGAGCAGTGAGGGACCCCGGGCCGGATCGGGGCCGGACGACAGGACAGCCATGGACACCACCACGACCGTGCTCGTGATCTGCGCGATCGTCGCCGCGGGCCTGCTGGCCGGCGCCGTCGCGGTACTCGTACGGCTGGTCCGCACCCGGCGCGCCCTGCGCCGGGCCGGGCTGCCGACCGGCTCGCGCTGGGTGTTCTGGGGTGCCGTGCTGTATCTGGTGCTCCCCACCGACCTGCTGCCCGACCCGATCTACCTGGACGACATCGGGGTCCTGCTGCTGGCCCTGCGCTCGATGCGCGCGGCCCTGCCGGCGGAGGACCCGGAACTCTGACCCGGCCGCATCCGGCTGCCATGATGGGGCGATGCGAGCCACGTTCACCGGTCTCCCCGGCCTGTCCTCGACACCCGGTGGGACGCCCGCCGCGACGCCCGAAGTCGCCGTGGTCGTCGACGTGATGCGTGCCTTCACCGTGGCGGCCTGGGCGTTCGGGCGGGGCGCCGAGCGGATCGTGTTCGCCGAAACCCTCGACGAGGCACTGGAACTGAAGGCCCGTCACCCCGGCTGGCTGGCCTTCCAGGACGGTCCGGTGGTACCGGGCTTCGACCTGGCCAACTCGCCGGCCCAGCTGCGCTCGCTGGACGTCGAGGGCCGCACGGTCGTCCAGAAGACCACCGCCGGCACGACCGGGGCGCTGGCCGTCGCCGGGGCCCGGCTGCTGCTGTGCGCGAGCTTCGCGGTCGCCGGGGCCACCGCCGCCGTGCTGCGGCGCGAGCGGCCCGCGGCGGTCACCTTCGTGGTCACCGGGGACGGCGGGCGGGCCGAGGAGGACCTGGCCTGCGCCGAGTACATCGCCCGGCTGGTGACCGACGGCTCCGTCGCGCCCGGCCCGTTCGTGGCGCGGGCCCGGAACTCCGGCGGGGCGGCGCGGCTCGCCGAGGGCCTGCGGCTCGGCTGGGAGGGCGTCCACCCCGAGGACGTACCGCTCTGCCTGGAGACGGACACCTTCCCGTTCGCGATGGCGGCTGGCCGGGAGGACGGCCACCTGGTACTGCGGCCGGTCGGCGCGGGCTGAGCCGGCCTGCGCCGTCCGCAACCGCCGTCCGATCCGTGTCGCGGAGGTGCGTTTTCGGGCCGTCGTGACGCATTCTTGCTGTGTCACCCACCCGGCGGTGCGCGGACGAGGTAGGACCCGATGACAGGGAGCGGCGAGCCCATGGGCCGGGCGCGTGAGCGGCTGACCGCGCTGCTGGTCGAGGCCTCGACCGGCGCCCTGGGCGCGGCGGGCGGCCACGTCGCCGGGGTGTACCTGCGCTCCGGCACCCCCGGGCTGCTCCGGCTGGCCACGCTGGTGGGGCTGCCCGGCCCGCTGTTCCGGCCCTGGTGGCGACTGCACGTGGACCGGCCGTTCCCGGTCGCGGACGCCTACCGGCTCGGGGTGCGGGTGGTGCTGCCCGACGCCACCGAGATGGTGCGCCGTTATCCCCAGTTCGCGGCGGGCCTGCCGTTCCAGTTCGGGTCGGTGTACACGCCCGTGCCCGGGGCGGAGCCGTCCTTCGGGGTGCTCACCGTGCTGCGCCCCGCGACCCCGGACACCGTCGACGAGCTGCCCGACCTGGACCGGCTGGGCCGGCTCGCCGAGAGCCTGGGGGCCGGACTGCGCGAACTGGTGGCGCAGGAGGGCGACGCGGCGGTCGCCTGGGAGGGCGAGCCGGTGTGCATCCGGCCGCCCGCGAGCCGGCCCGGGGCGGCCCGGGTGGGCCGTTTCACCTGGGATCCGGCCACCTCGGCGGTGCGCGCGGACGACCGGCTGCACGCCCTGCTCGGCATGGCGCCGCAGGACTTCCCCGGTACCGGCGCCGAGCTGGCCGTGGCGGTGACGCCCGACGACGCCGCCGACGTGCTGGCCGCGCTGCGCGAGACCGCGGCCGGCAAGCCGCCGTACGCCCCGCTGCGGGTGCGGGCCGCGGACGGCACCCCGCTCCTCCTGGAACTGTGGCCGCCGCCCGGTGCCGCCGACCCGTCCCTGGTCTCCGGGATCGTCGTCGACCCGGGCCCGGCGGCCGGGGCCACCGACGGAGCGGCCGATCTGCTCCCCCAGGGCGTCTTCTGCCTGGACCGCTCCGGGGTCGTCCGCTACGCCAACCCGGCCGCCGTCCGGCTGGCCGGCCGGCCGCGCTCCGAGCTGCTCGGCAGGCCCGTGTGGGAGGCGATGCCGTGGCTGAGCGGGCCGCCGTACGACGACCACTGGCGGGGTGCGCTGCTCTCCCGCGGCCCGGTGCACTTCCAGGTCCGCCGCGGGGACGCCGCGGAGAGCGACCTCCTCGCCCTGTCCGTGCACCCGGGTCAGGACCTGATCACCTGCACGGTCGCCCCGGCCGGCCTGATCGACCCGACCGTGCACCTGCCCCGCCCGGCCGAGCCGGACGCGGCGGGTGCGGCGGGCGCGGCGGCCGGGCTGGGGCGGCCCGGCGGGCCCTCGATGGCCCCGCTGTACCGGCCGATCGCGCTGGCCATCGCCCTGACCGACGCGGTCACCGCCCGGCAGGTGTCGGCGGTGGTGACCCAGGAGCTGCTGCCGGCGTTCGGCGGCGGCCGGCTCGCCATCTACCTGCTCCAGGACCGGCATCTCTACCTGGCCTGGGAGAACGGCTTCCCGGCGGGCTTCCTCGCCCCGTTCGACGGGGTCGGCCTGGACGCCCGTATCCCCGGCGTCGAGGCCCTCACCACCGGCAGGCCGCTGTTCTTCGAGTCGATGCGGCGGCTGGCGGACACCTACCCGGGCCTCCCCCTGGACGCGACCGTGGGCGCCCGCGCCTTCCTGCCGCTGATCGCCTCGGGGCGGCCGGTCGGCACCTGCATCCTCGGCTTCGACGTGGAGCGCGGCTTCAGCACCGAGGAGCGCACGGTCCTCACCGCGCTCGCCGGTCTGATCGCGCACGCGATGGAGAAGGCCCGGCGCTACGACAGCGAGGCCGCCCTCGCCCGCGGTCTCCAGCAGGCGCTGCTGCCCCGCCGGCTGTCGGCGCACCCGCAGGTGGAGACCGCGGGCCGGTATCTGCCGGGCACCCAGGGCATGGACGTGGGCGGCGACTGGTACGACGTCGTCGGCGCGGGCGACGGCCTCGCCCTGGTCATCGGCGACGTCCAGGGACACGGTGTGCAGGCGGCCGCCACCATGGGGCAACTACGCAGCGCGGTGCGGGCGTTCGCGCTCAGCGACCGGCCGCCGGACGAGGTGCTGAGCGGCACCAACCGGCTGCTCATCGACCTCGACCCGGGTCAGTTCGCGAGCTGCTGCTATCTGCGTCTGGACCCCGCCACCGGGCGCACCCGGATCGCCCGGGCCGGTCATCCGCCGCCCCTGCTGCGCGCCCCGGACGGCCGCACCCGGGTCCTGGAGATACCCGGCGGGGTCGTCCTGGGCGTGGATCCGCGGGCCCGGTATCCGGTGACCGAGCTGGAGCTGGCGCCGGACGCGATCCTCGCCCTGTACACGGACGGGCTGGTGGAGCGGCCGGGCGCCGACATCGACGACGGCATCGCCGCGCTGGGGGCGGCCCTGGCGGAGGCCGGGGCGGCGCCGGGGCGGCGCGGCGCCCGGACCCTCACCGGGGTGGCGGACCGGCTCACCGCCATGGCCCGGCACGCCACCGACCGCCCCGACGACGTGGCGCTGCTGCTCGCCACCCGCCGCCCGGGGCCCGCGCGCCGAGGATGACCGGGACAGAACGGGACGTCCAGCCGGTTACCTCAGGGGGCTCTCTCGCCTCGCGGGGCCGGGCAGTGTAGACATGGGCTCATGGTCCGTCAGCCCGGCCGGTCCGACACTCGGCCGTCCCGATCCGGGACTCCGCGCGCGCCGCTCGCCCAGCGGGAGCCGAGCGAGCCGGGGCGTGTCCGGTCCGGACGGCTGTGGTCGGCGCTGAGCGGCCGCAGCGTGGCCGGACAGGTGTTCATGCTGCAAGTGGTGATCGTGCTGCTGCTGGTGGTGTCGGCCGTGCTGGCCCTGGTGCTCCAGGTACGGCACGACAGCACCACGGAGGCCCGCAACCGGTCCCTGGCGGTCGCCCAGACCTTCGCCGACGCCCCGGGCACGGCGGCGGCGCTGCGGCTGCCCGACCCGACGAAGGTGCTCCAGCCGCGGGCCGAGGCGGCCCGCAAGGCGACCGGCGTGGACTTCATCGTCGTCATGAACACCGAAGGGATCCGGTACACGCACCCCAAGCCGGACCGCATCGGCAAGAAGTTCGTGGGGACCATCGGGCCCGCGCTGGCCGGCGGCACCGTCACCGAGGAGGTGCACGGCACCATCGGGGAGCTGGTGCAGGCCGTGGTCCCGGTGCGGGACGCGAACGGCACGGTGGTGGGCCTGGTGTCGGCCGGCATCACCACCGCGCACGTGGGCGGCACCGCCCACCAGCAGCTGCCGCTGCTGCTGACCGCGGCCGCCGCGGCGCTGGCCCTGGCGACGGCGGGCACCGCCCTGGTCAGCCGGCGGCTGCTGCGCCAGACACACGGTCTCGGCCCGGACGAGATGACCCGGATGTACGAGCACCACGACGCGGTGCTGCACTCCGTGCGGGAGGGTGTGCTGATCGTCGGCGGCGACGGCCGGCTGATCCTCGCCAACGACGAGGCGCAGCGCCTGCTCGACCTGCCCGCGGACGCCGAGCACCGCCGGGTCCCGGACCTCGGACTGGACGCGGAGACGGCGACGCTGATCGCCTCGGGACGGGTCGCCACCGACGAGGTGCACCTGGTCAAGGACCGGCTGCTGGCCGTCAACCAGCGCCCCATCGAGGTACGCGGCGGCCCGCCCGGCAGCGTCATCACCCTGCGCGACTCCACCGAGCTGCGCGCCCTCTCCGGCCGCGCCGAGGTGGCCCGGGAGCGTCTGAACATGCTGTACGACGCCGGGGTGGGCATCGGCACCAGCCTGGACGTCACCCGCACCGCCGAGGAGCTGACGGAGCTGGCCGTGCCGCGGTTCGCGGACTTCGTCACCGTCGACCTGTACGACGCGGTCCTCAAGGGCGAGGAGCCCAAGCCCGGGGACGCGCTGCGCCGGGTGGCGTTCGCCGGTATCCGCAAGGACGCCCCGCTGTATCCGGTCGGCGAGCGGTTCCAGTTCGTGGCGTCCTCTCCGCAGGGCCGCAGTCTGGAGACCGGTGAGTCCGTCGTGGAGCCGCGGCTCGGCGAGTCGCCGGGCTGGCGGGCCCAGGACCTGGAGCTCACCCAGCAGATCCTGGACTTCGGCATCCACTCGCTGATCACGGTGCCGTTGCGGGCCGGGAACCTGGTGCTGGGCCTGGCCAACTTCTGCCGTTCGGAGAAGCTCGCGCCGTTCGACGCCGAGGAGCTGGCGCTCGCGGAGGAGCTGGTGGCGCGGGCCGCCGTCTCCATCGACAACGCGCGCCGCTACACACGCGAGCACAGCATGGCGGTGACCCTCCAGCGCAGCCTGCTGCCGCGCAGCCTGCCCGCGCAGAGCGCCCTGGACATCGCCTACCGCTATCTGCCGGCCCAGTCGGGCGTGGGCGGCGACTGGTTCGACGTGCTGCCGCTGTCCGGGGCCCGGGTGGCGCTGGTGGTCGGGGACGTGGTGGGGCACGGGCTGCACGCGGCGGCGACCATGGGGCGGCTGCGCACCGCCGTGCACAACTTCGCGGCGCTCGACCTGCAGCCCGACGAACTGCTGGGCCTGCTGGACGAGCTGGTGGTCCGTATCGACCAGGACGAGACCCCCGCGGACGCCATGGCCACGGTCACCGGGGCGACCTGCCTGTACGCGATCTACGACCCGGTGTCCCGGCGGTGCACGGTGGCCAGGGCCGGTCATCCGCCGCCGGCGCTGGCCGGGCCGGACGGCGGCGTGGAGTTCCCGGACGTGCCGGCGGGGCCGCCGCTGGGGGTGGGGGGACTGCCTTTTGAGACGGCCGATCTCGAGCTTGCCGAGGGCAGCAGTCTGGTCCTCTACACCGACGGGCTGGTCGAGGACCGGCAGCGGGACATCGACGAGGGCCTCGAACTGCTCGCCGGCGCCCTGGAGTCGGCGGTCGGGAGCACCCCCGACGACACCTGCGCGGCCGTGCTGGAGCGGCTGCCGGCCCGCCCCAGCGACGACGTGGCGCTGATCGTCGCCCGCACCCGGGCGCTCGGCGCGGACCGGGTCGCCGAGTGGCAGGTGCCGGCCGATCCCGCGGCCGTCTCCGAGGTGCGGGCCCGGGTGACCCGGCAGCTCGCCCGCTGGGACCTGGACGAGCTGTCGTTCACCACCGAGCTGATCCTCAGCGAGCTGGTCACCAACGCCATCCGGCACGGCCGGGCGCCCATCGGGGTACGGCTGCTGCACGACCGGACGCTGGTCTGCGAGGTCTCCGACGGCAGCACCACCTCGCCGCATCTGCGGTACGCGGCGAGCACCGACGAGGGCGGCCGGGGCCTGTTCCTGGTCGCGCAGCTGGCCGAGCGCTGGGGCACCCGCTACACGCCCGCCGGGAAGGTCATCTGGGCGGAGCAGCCGCTGCCCTGACCTCAGCCCAGCGCCCGGTCCAGGTTGAAGGCGGCGCTGATGAGGGAGAGATGGGTGAACGCCTGCGGGAAGTTGCCCTGCTGCTCGCCGGTGCGGCCGATTTCCTCGGCGTACAGGCCGAGGTGGTTGGCGTAGGTGAGCATCTTCTCGAAGGCGAGCCGGGCCTCGTCCACACGCCCGGCGCGCACCAGGGCCTCCACGTACCAGAAGGAGCAGATGGAGAAGGTGCCCTCGTCGCCGCGCAGGCCGTCGGGGCTGGCCTGCGGGTCGTAGCGGTAGACGAGGGAGTCGGAGACCAGGTCCTCGGTGAGGGCGTCCAGGGTGGACAGCCACTTGGGGTCGGTCGGGGCGATGAACTTGGCCAGGGGCATCATGAGCAGCGAGGCGTCCAGGACGTCGCCGCCCTCGTGCTGGACGAAGGCACCGCGCCGCTCGGACCAGCCGCGGTCCATGATCCACCGGTAGATGGTGTCGCGGCACTGGAGCCAGCGGGGCAGGTCGGCGGGCAGGCCGCGCCGGTTGGCGAGGCGGATCGCCCGCTCGATGGCGACCCAGCACATCAGCCGCGAGTAGAGGAAGTTCTTGCGGCCGCCGCGGGTCTCCCAGACGCCCTCGTCGGGCTGGTCCCAGTGGTCGCAGACCCAGCCGACGAGGCGGGTGACGTCGTCCCACTGGGCGCTGGAGATGGGCTCGGCCCACTTGTCGTAGAGGTAGATCGAGTCGATGAGGGCGCCGTAGATGTCGAGCTGGAGCTGGCCGGCCGCGCCGTTGCCGACCCGGACCGGGGCGGAGCCGCAGTGGCCCTCCAGGTGGGACAGCTCGCGTTCGGGCAGGTCGGTGCGGCCGTCGATGCCGTACATGATCTGCAACGGGCCGGAGGCGAAGCCGTCGCCGGGGCTGATGTAGGTGGTCACGAACTTCATGAAGGCCGCGGCCTCGCTGCTGAAGCCGAGCCGCAGCAGGGCGTAGACGGCGAAGGCGGCGTCGCGGATCCAGACGTAGCGGTAGTCCCAGTTGCGTTCGCCGCCGAACTGCTCGGGGAGGCTGGTGGTGGGCGCGGCGACGATGGCGCCGGTGGGGGCGTAGGTGAGCAGCTTCAGGGTGAGCGCCGAGCGGTGCACCATCTCGCGCCAGCGGCCCCGGTAGCGGGACTGGTGCAGCCAGCGCCGCCAGTAGCAGACCGTGGCCTCGAACTGCCGCTCGGCCTCGGCACGGGCGCAGCCCCGCGGGGCGATATCCTCGCCGGCCTGGTCGAGGGCGAAGACGGCGGACTCGCCCTCGGAGAGCTTGAAGTCGGCACAGGCGTCCGGGCCCTCGCTCTCCAGGGCCACCGTGGAGGTGAGCAGGAGGGACTTGACCGCGGACTCGAACAGGGCGGTGTCGCCGAGCAGGCGCAGGGTGTGCGGGTCGGCGCCGTAGTTGAAGCGGGGGGCCACCCGGACCCGGAAGGGGACGGTGCCGCGCACGCACAGCACCCGGCGGATCAGCCGGTGCCGCTCGCACTCGCCGGAGGCGCCCGTCACCGGCATGAAGTCCTGGACCTCGCCGACGCCCTCGTCGGTGTAGAACCGGGTGATCAGCACATTGGTGTCGGGGAAGTAGAACTGCTTGGTCCGGGCCGGTACGGCAGCGGCCAGTGCGAAGAAACCGCCGCGCTCGGCGTCCAGGACGGCGGCGAAGACGCTGGGGGCGTCGAAGGACGGGCTGCAGTACCAGTCGATCGTGCCGTTGCTGCCGACCAGGGCCACGCTGCGCAGATCGCCGATCAGCCCGTGTTCGGCGATCGGCAGGTAGCGGGGGCTCCCGGGCGCATTCTGGTAGAACGACTGTTCGGCCATCGTGACGGCCTCCCCGGAACGGATGTACGGTCACCATACAGCTTAAAAGGGACACGGCTGAAAAGGGGCGAATTGCTTCCCGGGATGCGGGGTGCGACCGGGCGGGCAATCGTGAGAGTGTGCACCCCGCTCCGCGAAGGAGGGACCATGTCGACCTCAGAACCCGAAGCATCCCGGGCGTCCCGGTCGTCCGAGGACCGCACCACCCCGGACTCCCTGCTGCACAGCGCCCCCGGCACCGGGGTGGCGCCCGAGGACCTGGTGATGGCGTCGGGCCGGGACGTCACCCCGGCCACGCTCGAATGGGCCAGGAAGAAGATGGAGCGCGAGGGGCCGAACTGCATCGAGCGGCTGCTGCCCTGACTCCGGCGGCGGGCCGCTGAGGCGCGCAAGCGCCCAGGTCCGTACCGGATTTCACGCGAAGGTTGCCCGTTCACCCTTTCGAAGCGGGGGCGGCTGCTGACAGACTTCGCAGGGTGCCCGACTTCGACATGCTCGTCATCGGTTCCGGACCCGGCGGCCAGAAGGCCGCCATCGCCGCGGCCAAGCTCGGCCGCCGGGTCGCCGTCGTCGACAGCCCCGACATGGTCGGCGGCGTGTCCATCCACACCGGGACCATCCCCTCCAAGACCCTGCGCGAGGCGGTCCTCTACCTGACCGGCCTGACCCAGCGCGACCTGTACGGCCAGAGCTACCGGCTGAAGGAGGACATCACCGTCGCCGACCTGACCGCGCGCACCCAGCACGTGGTCGGCCGCGAGGTGGACGTCATCCGCAACCAGCTCTCCCGCAACCATGTCACCCTCTGCTCCGGCACCGGCCGGTTCATCGACCCGCACACCGTCGCCCTGCGCGAACCCAACGGCAACGAACGGCTGTTGAGCGCGGAGCACATCGTGATCGCGACCGGCACCAGGCCGGCCCGCCCGGACAGCGTCGAGTTCGACGGCCGCACCATCATGGACTCGGACAACGTGCTGTCGGTGGAGCGGGTGCCGCGCTCCATGGTCATCGTCGGCGCCGGTGTCATCGGCATGGAGTACGCCAGCATGTTCGCCGCGCTCGGCAGCAAGGTGACCGTGGTGGAGAAGCGCGCAGCCATGCTCGACATGTGCGACATGGAGGTCGTGGAGTCGCTCAAGTACCACCTGAGGGACCTGGCCGTCACCTTCCGGTTCGGGGAGACCGTGGCCGCCGTCGAGCGGCATCCCCGGGGCACGCTGACCGTGCTGGAGAGCGGCAAGAAGATACCGGCGGACACGGTGATGTACTCGGCGGGCCGCCAGGGCCTGACCGACGGACTCGACCTCGACAAGGCAGGCCTGTCCGCGGACCGGCGGGGCCGGATCAAGGTGGACGAGCACTTCCGCACCGAGGTGCCGCACATCTACGCCGTGGGCGACGTGATCGGCTTCCCGGCGCTCGCCGCGACCTCGATGGAACAGGGCCGGGTCGCCGCGTACCACGCCTGCGGGGAACCGGTCGGACAGATGGACAACCTCCAGCCCATCGGCATCTACACCATTCCCGAGATCAGCTTCGTCGGCCGGACCGAGGACCAACTCACCGAGGAATGCGTGCCGTTCGAGGTCGGGGTGGCCCGCTACCGGGAGCTGGCCCGGGGCCAGATCATCGGCGACTCGCACGGCATGCTCAAGCTCCTGGTCTCCCCCGAGGACCGGCGGCTGCTCGGGGTGCACTGCTTCGGTACCGGAGCGACAGAACTGATCCATATCGGTCAGTCGGTGATGGGCTGCGGCGGCACGGTCGACTACTTGGTGGACGCGGTCTTCAACTACCCGACGCTGGCGGAGTCGTACAAGGTCGCAGCCCTGGACGCCACCAACAAACTGCGGCAGCTCGACCGGCTGGAGGACTGAGGGGCTACCGGAACCGCTGCTTCCGATGTGAGAGTTGATGGCCCCAAGTGGCATATGTGATTACCGGTCGGTCAGCTTGAAAGGTCAAAGAGGCCCGCTATAGTCACACCCACACACGCGGTGTGACCGTTCGCCGACTCTCGGCATGCGGCCTTCACCACCCCTTTCTTCTCTCTGACCGGCCCTTTGCCCGAGGCCATCCCTCTCCGGGTACGAGGCGGGTCGCGCACCCCCCACCCGTACCGCCGCGGGCCTGCACTCCCGTGCGCCCTGCACGACCGGAAAGCAGCACAACCATGAGCAACATCAGGGGCAGAGGGCTCCAGGCCAACGCCCTCGGCACGTTCGACACCGTGGTCATGGCCATCGCGGGCAGCGCACCCGCGTACTCGCTGGCCGCCACCACCGCGGTGCTGGTCGGGTCGGTGGGGCTGGCCAGTCCGGCGGCCCTGCTGTGGTGTGCGATACCGATGCTGGGCATCGCGCTCGCCTTCAGCTACCTGGGCCGGATCGACGTGAACGCCGGCGCGAGCTACTCCTGGGTGGGCCGCACCCTGCACCCGTTCCTCGGCTTCGTCAGCGGCTGGGCGCTGGTGGTGTCCGCGACCATCTTCATGGTGGCCGGCTCACTGCCCGCCGGGTCGATGACGCTGTCCCTGTTCGACTCGGGCCTCGCCGACAACGTGGGCCTCTCCACGGTGGTCGGCGCCGCCTGGTTCCTGGTCATGCTGGCGGTGGTGCTCGGCGGCGCCCGCCTCACCGTGCGCGCCCAGCTGCTGATGTCCGGCATCGAGCTGGCCATCCTGCTGCTGTTCGCGGTGCTGGCCCTCTTCCACACCGGCAACGCCCGCGCCTTCGACTGGTCCTGGCTCGGCTTCTCGCACTTCGACGGCGTCTCCGGCTTCGCCTCGGGCGCGCTGATCGCCGCGTTCTACTACTGGGGCTGGGACGTCACCAGCAACCTCAGCGAGGAGACCCGCAACTCCCGCCGGACGACCGGACTCGCCGGCCTGATCGGCGTCGGCATCGTCTTCGCCCTGTTCGAGGTGTTCACCATCGCCGTGAACGTCATCCTGTCCTCGGACCAGATCGCCGCGAACGACGCCAATGTGCTGGGCGTGCTGGGCGAGGCGATCTGGCCGGGCTGGGGCGGCAAGCTGCTCATCGTCGCCGTGATGCTGTCCACCATCGCGACTCTGGAGACGACGCTCATCCAGGTCACCCGCTCGCTGTTCGCGATGGGCCGCGACCGGACGATGCCGGCCGCGCTGGGCAGGGTGCACCGCACCTGGAACACCCCGCACGTGGCGATCGGCGTGGTCGGTGCGGTGGCGCTGACGCTGTTCATCGCCTCCAACGCGCTGGGCTCGGTGGGCGAGATCCTCTCCGACGCCATCTCGGCGATCGGCCTCCAGATCGCCGTCTACTACGGTCTGGCCGGCCTCGCGGTGGTCGTGGCCTACCGCAAGATCCTGTTCAAGTCGGCGGGCAACTTCCTGCTCGGCGGGCTGTGGCCGCTGGGCGGCGCGCTGTTCATGTTCTGGATCTTCGTCGAGTCGCTGGGCCAGCTGAGCACCGCGGCGATCGCGATCGGCATCGGCGGTCTGGCCGTCGGCCTGGTCCCGATGCTCTGGTACTGGAAGCAGGGCAGCGACTACTACCGGCCGGCCAGGCTGGACGCCACCCGCACGGTCGAGGCCGACTGGGTCCCCGACGACCACGTCAGCGCAGATGCCCGGGCTTACGAAGGCCTCCCCACCGATTTCTGAGGTAGGAGTCCGATGGCGCGCGACCGCTTCGCCCCCGACTTCGACCCGGACTGCGGGGACGAATCTCTCACCTCTGCCCGACAGGACATCGTCATCGGCCGCTGGCAGGGCCTGCGGGCCCTGCTGCGGGACACCGGTCCGGACTGGCTCGTCCGGGGCCACCGGGTACGGCTGCTGGCGCAGGCCTGCGCGGGCAGTTCGACGGTGGAGTCCTGGCTGGCCGCCGAGCCGCACGGCGCCGACGCGCTGGTGCTGCGGGCGGCGACCGAGACGGCCCGGGCGTTCACCCTGGCCATCTCGGCGGGCCGGGGCGCCCCGATGGACCGGGCCAGGATCGACACCGCCGTGCTGGCCTGCCTGGCCGCCGCCGAGGCGTACCCGCAGGACCCGACCCCCTGGGTCTCGCTGATCTCGGTGGCCCGGCTGTATCCGACCGGGGTGCGCCGGCAGGAACTCGCCCGCTGGTGGGACGAGTTGCACCGGCGCGACCCGTACAACGTGGAGGGCCACCTCCAGGTGCTCCACTACTACTCCGCGCGCTGGCACGGCACGCACGGCCTGATGTACGACTTCGCCCGGGACGCGGCCGGGGTCGCCCCGCCGGGCTGCGCACTGCCCGTCCTGGTGCAGTACGCCCGCGTCGAGGAGTTCCGGTACGCCCTGGACGCGGCGCAGGGACAGCAGAACTCCGTCGCGCTCAGCCAGCACTGGAAGCACGACGGCGCGGTCAGCGACGTCCGGCGCACCTGGGAGCGCTGGATCGCCCAGCGCGGCGAGGGCCCGGTCGCCCCGGGCGAGCTGCGTGACCTCAACTACCTGACGCACGCGGCCTGTCAGGCGGGCGTCACGGACATCGCCGCGGACCTGCTGCGGCTCCAGGGTCGGCGGGCGACCCGCACGCCGTGGTCGTACACCGGCGACGCGGAGAAGCAGATCCTCAAGTGGCGGGCGGATCTGAAGGTGCGCGGTTGATACGCCGTGTGCCGGCTGCGGCGCCGTCGTGGCTGGTCGCGCAGTTCCCCGCGCCCCTTTGGGGCGCTGCTCAGCCCTCGGTCTGTTCGGCGGGCTGGGCCAGGCCGGTGGTCCACTTCTCCTCGATACGGCCCGCCTTCCAGACCAGCAGGGCGATCGCCCAGGTGGCGAAGAAGAGGCCGACGATGACGAAGCCGACGGTGTTGAGATCGAGCCCGGCGACCCAGTCCCAGAAGAAGCCGTGCAGGTTCATCTTGTCGGCGAGCAGGCCGAGGAGTTCCACGCTGCCGATGATCAGGGCGACGGCGACGGACAGGCCGGTGATGGTGAGGTTGTAGTAGACCTTGCGGACCGGCTTGGAGAAGGCCCACTCGTAGGCGAAGTTCATGAACGAACCGTCGATGGTGTCCAGGAGCGACATCCCGGCCGCGAAGAGCACCGGCAGGGTGAGGATGGCGTACCAGGGCAGGCCGGAGGCGGCGCCGGAGCCGGCCAGGACCAGCAGGGCGATCTCGGTGGCGGTGTCGAAGCCGAGCCCGAACAGCAGGCCGAGCGGGTACATCTGCCAGGGCTTGCTGATCGAGCCGGTGACCCGGCCGAGGAAGCGGTTCATGAAGCCGCGGTTGTTCAGCTGGGTCTCCAGCGCGGCCTCGTCGTAGGCGCCGGAGCGCATCTGCCGGAAGACCTTCCAGATGCCGGCCAGGATGACGAGGTTGATGCCGGCGATGAGGTAGAGGAAGGTGCCGGAGACGGTCGTACCGATCAGGCCGGTGACCTCGTGGAGGTGCGAGCCGTCGTTCTGCACCGGTCCGGCCAGGGCCTTCATGCCGAACGAGAGCAGCAGCGAGAGGCCGAAGACGATGCTGGAGTGGCCGAGGGAGAACCAGAAGCCGACCGACAGCGGCCGCTGCCCCTCCCCCATCAGCTTGCGGGTGGTGTTGTCGATGGCCGCGATGTGGTCGGCGTCGAAGGCGTGCCGCATGCCCAGTGTGTACGCGGTGACGCCGATGCCTATGCCGAAGGACTCGGTGCCCACGCTGAAGTGCTGCGGGGCGATGATCCCGACCAGGGTGCCCCAGCCGATGACGTGCAGGGCCAGCACGAAGCCGGCCATCCCGCCGACCCTGATCCACTCTTGTCGTGTCATGGAGCTCCGGACACGGCGCCAGGCCGAGCGCTTGGTCTCGGCCTGGGCGGGGAGGGACGGAGCGGAACCAGGGGCGGCCGTCATCGGGGGGTGACATCCTTCGGTCGAACAATGGGCAGCTGCCAGTGGCAGTCTTGTGCCATCCTCCCGTACTTGCACATCGTTCGCAGCAACGCCCACGACAGGCCTTCACCAAGAGAACTTCATGAGAAGGTAAAGGCCGGTCCGGTGGTCAGGCCGTCAGCAGTCCGCTCCCCAGCCAGTCCTTGGTGTTCTTCACACCCGGCAGGGCGAAGAAGTAGCCGCCCCCGGTCGGGGAGATGTAGTCGACGAGCGGCTCGTCGATGAGCCGGGTCTGGGTGGCCTCGAACTGACGCCGGACGTCCTGCTGGTAGCAGCAGAAGACCAGGCCCATGTCGAGGTTGCCGACACCGTCGATCCCCCGGTCGTAGTTGTATCCGCGGCGCAGGATGCGGGAGCTGTCGGTCTGGGCGGTGCGCGGGTTGGCGAGCCGGATGTGGGCGTCCAGCGGGATGGCGTTGCCCTGCGGGTCCTTGGCGTACTGGGGGATGTCGGTCTCCTTGGCGCCGTCCAGCGGGGCGCCGGTGTCCTTGCGGCGGCCGAACATCAGCTCCTGCTCGCTGAGCGAGACCCGGTCCCAGAACTCCACGAGCATCCGGATGATCCTGACGACCTGGTAGCTGCCGCCCGCCGTCCAGGCCGGTTCGCCCTGCCCCTCGCCGACCCAGATCAGCCGGTCGGTGTCCCGGGCGGAGTTGACGTCCGGGTTGGCGATGCCGTCCTTGAAGCCCAGCAGATTGCGCTGGGCGCCGGTGGGGCGCGGGGCGTTCTGGAAGCCGTCGATCCGCCACTTGATCTGCATGGCACCGCGGGTGTGCTTGGCGATGTCCCGCAGCGCGTGCAGGACGGTGTCGGTGCTGTTGGCGCAGATCTGCAGCGAGAGGTCGCCGTGGCACTCGGCGGCCTTCAGGTTGTCGTTGGGGAAGGTCCGCATCGGCGTCAGCCGGGCCGGCTTCGCCTTCGCCAGGCCGTAGCGGTCGTCGAACAGCGAGGCGCCGACGCCGACGGTGACGGTCAGCGCGTCGGAGGGGACCTCGGGGCCGAGGATGCCGTTGTCGGCGGGCGGCGCGCCGACACCGAGGTCGTCGGGGGTGCCGCCCGAGGTGAGGAAGCGGGCCCGCTCGGTGATCGTCTTCAGCAGGTCGGTGAGTTCCTGCCGGCTGCCGGCGATGACGTCGAGGGAGACGAAGGTGGCGGCGGCCGGGGCCGGGGTGAGGATGCCGGCCTGGTGGATGCCGTGGAAGGGGACCTCGGTCGTACCGGTCGCGTCGGCGGCCTGGGCCTCGGCGGTGCCGCCTGCCTGGCTCAGCGCGAAGCCGCCGCCGGCCAGGACCGCGCCCGCGGCCCCGGCGCCCAGCGCCGTCCGCACGAAGGAGCGGCGGCCGGTGCCCATCGGGCAGGACGGGGTGTCGGCAGCGGACATCGGAGGGTTCCCTTCGTCGTACGGGTGCGGGTGCTCTGCGGGGTTCATCAGGCGGACTTCCTGATCTCCAGGAGGTCCGGCACCGGGGAGAGGTCCTCCAGGAGCTGTCCGGTGGCGCCGGCGATCCGCTGCCGGGTGACGGTGTCGAGCTGCTCGACCGGGGTCCAGCTCGCGCCGCGGTGCTCGGCGTCCAGGAGCTGCTGGAGGCGGGCGATGTCCGCGTCGACGGTCGGCAGCAGCTTCGGCGCCCGGGTGGTCAGCAGCGGGCGCAGCACGGTCAGCAGTTCACGGGTGCCGGCCAGGTTGGCGTTCGCGGTGGCGAGGTTGGTGCCGCTGCCCTCGTCGGTGTCGGCGGTCAGCTCGAACTGGAGGGTGTTCTCCAGGATCTCGTGGGCGCGCAGCGGCAGGTCGCCCGGGTCGAAGTCCTGGGCCGGGAAGGCCTTCTGGAGCC
>NZ_JBSHBL010000002.1:58163-280668 GCF_053611985.1 Streptomyces sp. NPDC054770 | reverse complement strand
TGCCACAGCCCGTACTCGACCCGGTGGAACCCGGCGAAGTCCTGGTCGGCGACGCCGCCCGGGAGGCCGTCGGCGCGGCCGTTGATCTTCTTGTCGAAGTCCTCGAAGGTGCCGTAGGCGGCGCCGAGGGAGGAGTAGGTGAGGTGGGCGGTCAGCCAGTCGGTGCGGGCCTGGGCGAGGTGGTTGCCCGCGATGTCGGCGTCGAGCGTGCGGGTCTGCGCGACGAGGGTGGCAAGTCCCTGCTCGACGTACGCCTTGTACGCCTTCAGCGGCGCCGCGAGGTCGTTCTCGGAGACCGGTACGACCGCCTTGGCGCTGCCGGTGCCGCCGCTGACGGTGACCGAGCCGGAGGTGACGGCCTTGCCGCTGGAGGGGACACAGCGCCAGGCGTAGGTGCCGCCGGTCACCGTGGCGACCAGATCGCGGGTGGTGCCGGGGGCGATGCCCTCGACCTCGCCGTAGACCGCGTTGCTGCTCGGGTCGATCAGATACACCTCGGCGGTCTTGCTGCCGGTGTTCTGCATCTGGAAGGTCTGCCGGCCCGGCTTCGGCGCGGTGAAGCCCTTGCCGCACTCGGTCTCGGAGACGGCGACGGTCTGCCCGCCGCTCGGCTTGGGCCGCGCCAGGCCGACGACGAGCCCGGCGGCCACGGCGGGGACGGCGACCACGGCGACCGGAACCACCCAGGCAGGACGCCGACGCGATCCCCCCACGGGCTCCGGGCCGGGTTCCGGCCGGTCCGCGGCAGGTTCCGGTCGGTCCGCGGCGGGCTGCGGCTCCGGCTCCGACCGGTCGGCGGGCGCCGTCGGCTCGGGCTGCCCGGCGGCCGGCTTCGGCGTACCGGTACGTACTCCGCGCACGAACAGGGTCATCACCACGGCGAGATAGCCGACGTACCCGATCACCTGGAGCCAGGTCATCGCCGGCGTGATGTTGAGGACGCCCTGGAGGAGGGTGCTGTACCAGGAACCCGCGTCGATGTGGCCGCTGAGGTCGAAGACGTATGCCGTGTTGCCCGGGAAGACGCCGCCCTCCTGGAGGTCGCGCAGTCCGTAGCCGAGGACGCCGGCCGCGATCACGATCAGGACGGCGCCCGTGTAGGTGAAGAACCTCGTGAGGTTGATCTTCAGCACCCGCCGGTACAGGCCCCAGCAGAGGCCGGCCGCCAGGACCAGGCCGATACCGGCGCCGGTCAGGGGGCCCGCGGACTCGCCGGCCGCCCGGGCGGTGGTCCACAGGAACAGCGCGGTCTCCAGGCCCTCGCGGCCGACCGCGAGGAACGAGGTCAGGACCAGCACGCCCGAGCCCATGGCCAGAGCGCCGGTGACCTTGTCCTTGAGCTCGCCGGCAAGGCCGCGGGCCGAGCGGCGCATCCAGAAGACCATCGCGGTGACGAAGGCGACCGCGATCACGCTGAGGGTGCCGCCGAAGGCCTCCTGGGCGGTCGCGGAGAGGGAGGCGGCGGTGAAGGTGAGGACCGCACCGAAGCTCAGGGCCAGCGCGATCGCGGCCAGCACCCCCGTCCACACCTGCGACAGCCGGTTCCTGGCCCCGGCCCGCACCAGCGTGGCGACGAGGATCGAGACGATCAGCCCGGCCTCGAGACCTTCCCTCAGCCCGATCAGGAAACTAGGAAACGCGTCGTCCCACATCCGTCGCAGCCCTCCCCGGCAGGCCCGTCCCCGCCCCTTGGCTCGAACTTAGTGAAGGCATGCCTTACTCCGCCGACCATGATGACTACACCCATGTAGTCAGTCGGTCATGAACTGGCAATGGTGCGGCAAAAGCCGCGACCGGACACGGGCGAACCCGAACCGGAAGCCCGGCGGGGGGACCATCGTCTACATTCGGGTAGACCGTCTACACATTCGTAGTCACCGCTCGGGTGCCACTGCACCGCTCCCCACCGAAAGGGCCGTCGTCGGCGTCATGGACCGCAAGAGGACCGCGGAGTTCGCGGGGAGTGTCGCGTTCGGTGCCTGGGCGGCGTTCGCGGTGCTGGCCCTGGTCGTGACCGGCCGCCATGGCGCCCCGCTCGGCCCGGACCGCACCCTGCTGGCCTGGTCCCTCGGTCATCGGCCGGACGTGGCGGTGGCCGTGGCCCGCGGGATCACCGCGACCGGCACCGGGGTCGTGCCGTACGCCCTGGTCGTGGCGGCCGGGGTGGCCGTGGGCCGCACCCGGCGGCAGCGGCTGGTCGCCGCGCTGCTCGGCGCGGGCTGCCTGGCCCTGGGCCAGACGGCCCGGCGCGCCGTGCTGGAGCTGGTCGCCCGGCCCCGGCCGCCGCAGGCCGACTGGCAGACCTCGGCCTCCGGGTGGTCGTTCCCCTCCGGCCACACCACCACGGCCGCGCTGGCCGCCGGTCTCGTGATCCTCGCGATCTGGACCAGGGCCCCGAGCGGCCGTACGGCGTGGTGCGCGGCCGTCGCCTGCTGGGGACCGGCCGTCGGAGCCACCCGGGTCTACCTCGGCGTGCACTGGAGCACCGACGTGATCGGCGGCTGGCTGTTCGCGGCCGGGTGGCTCGGCGTCTGCGCCTGCGTGGCGGTCCGCTGGGTTCCCAGGACGTGGGCGCGGGACGGCGTACCGGAGACACCGGTGGCCGCGCCGTGAGCCAGGAGGGTCACAGCGCCCGGCGCCGGAGCAGCAGCCCCAGCACCAGGAGGCCCGGCAGCAGCGGCAGCCACACGGTCAGCAGCCGGTAGCCGAGCACGGCGGAGGCCGCCGCGGCGGCCGGGGTTCCGGAGGCGGTGAGGGCGAGCGCGAGGGCCGCGTCGAGCGAGCCGAAGCCGCCCGGGGTGGGCAGCAGTGCGGCGGCGCCGCTGGCGGCGAGGTAGAGCAGCGCCACCCGGGCCGGGGGCAGCGGCAGTCCGACGGCCCGGGTCACGGCGATGAGGACCAGCGCGTGCAGCCCGACGAAGGCCAGCGAACCGCCCCACAGCGCCACCGCCCGGACCGGACGGGCGTGCAGGGCCCGGATGTCGGCGGCCACGGCGCCCACCGCGCCCCGGCAGCGGGACCACACCCGGACCCCGAGCGGCACGGCGACCAGGACGGCCACGGCGGTCCCGGCGAGGAGCGCGGCGACGGACACGCGCGGGATCCGCAGCAGCCCCGGGCAGGCCGGGGCGAGCGCGGCGATGAGGGCCAGCCGGACCACCGCGCCGGCCGCCGCCTTGACCGCCAGGGCCGAGGCACCGCGGACCGCCGGCAGTCCGCAGCGCATCAGGAACCGCAGGTTCACCGCGCCCGCGCCGAGCCCGGCGGGCAGCACGTGGTTGGCGGCCGAGGCGGCGAACTGCGCCGCGACCAGCCGTCCGCCGGGCAATCGGTGGGTGACCGCGCCCTGCTGGGCGAGCGCGGATGACGCCCAGGTGCCGACCGCCGCCACGGCCGCCAGCAGCAGCCATCCCTGGTCGGCGACGGCGAGCCGGACCGCCCCGTGCGCCACGGTCTGCCAGTGCCGCCGGACCAGCCAGCCCGCGCCGAGCAGCAGCACGAGGCAGGCACCGCTCTGCCAGTAGAGTCCCCGGCGGCCCGGCACGGGCGTGGCGTTCACGTTCGGGACCATCGAGGCACCCACCCCTGTTCCCCTGCGGTGCGCAGGACCCTCATGGGCTTCAGGGACAAACACTGACAAATTAACCGGACTTACCGGCGGAGGCAGCGCGGGTACGTCCATACGAACGGCGGCACTACAACCTGTAAGGTTGTGCCATGGCTGGCACAGGGTCCCGCGGCAGGGCGGAGCGGCGCAGCGCCGGAGAGCTGGAGAGCGAGGTCCTGGCGGCCCTGTGGGCGACCGAACGGCCGCTGACCCCGGCGGAGATCCAGACCGAGATCGGCGGCGGGCTCGCGTACAACACGGTGCACACGATCCTGAAGCGGCTGTACGACAAAGGGCTGGTGCTGCGGGACGCGGACGGGCGGCGCGGCGCGTACCGGCCGGCGAAGAACGCGGCCGAGCTGACCGCCGAGGCCATGCACGAGGCCCTGGACCGGGGCCCGGACCCGATCGCCGCGCTCCAGCAGTTCGTGTCCGGGCTGAGCCCGGAGGAGGAGCGGGCGCTGCGGAACCTGTTCGCCGGAGGCGGCGCATGAGGTTCGACGTCTACACCCCGCTGCTGGTCTCCCTGCTGCTGCCGCTGGTCAGCCCGGTGATCGGCCGCCGCGTCGCGCCGGCGCTGGCGGCGCGCGTGCTGACCTGTGCCGCCGCGCTGACCGCCGCCGCGACGACCTGGTCGCTGATCCTGCTGACGACTGCCCTGCTGGGCGACGCCCCGCCGGTGGTCCGGGAGGCCCACCAGGACGGGCGCCCGCTGGCCGACCCGGTGCCCGAGGTGATCGGCGTAGCCGCGTGGCTGGCGCTGGCCGTGGTGGTCTGGCGGGTGCAGCGGGCGGTGCGGGCCGAGCGGCGCACCCGGCGGGCGCTGCGGCGGCTGTGCGAGGGGCATCCGCGGGACACCGAACTGGTGGTGGCCGCCTGCGAGGTGCCGCAGGCGTTCGCGATCCCGGGGCGGCCGGGCCGCATCCTGGTCACCTCGGCGATGCTGGGTGCGCTGGCACCGGCGGAGCGGCGGGTGCTGCTGGCCCACGAGCGGGCCCATCTGCGGCACCGGCACGGCCGCCTGGTGACGGCGGTGACGCTCGCCGCGGCCGCCAATCCGCTGCTCGGCCCGGTCCGTTCGGCGGTGACGTTCCTCGTGGAGCGGTGGGCGGACGAGCAGGCGGCGACCGCGGTCGGGGACCGCGGCACCACCGCCCGGGCGCTGGCCCGGGCGGCACTCAGCGCGGGCCGCGCCGCGCGCCCCGCCTGCGCCCTCAACTTCACCGACCGCGCGGTCACCCGCCGCATCGCGGCGCTGCAGACGACCCCGCCGCCGTACCTCTGGCCGGCCGCGGCGGCCGTCCTCGCCCTGGGCGCCCTGGCAGCACTGTTCGCGGCGGACGCGACGAGCGATCTGGTGACCTTGCTGATAAACGCCCTCACGTAAGGCGCCCTTCAGGGGCGCGGGGCTGTATCGATTTGCGGCTGCCGCCGCGTGGGCGCGACCAGCCACGACGGCGCCGCGGACAACCGATTGCGCCGTAAGGGTCCGGATGTGTTGCGAAGTGCCGGTTGAGTGTGGCTGATCGCGCAGTTCCCCGCGCCCCAAGAAAGCTATCGCTCAGGTCGGCCGATTCGGTGCCCTGTGCAGTGGCTGGCCCGGTTCCGGGCCCGGCCTGGTCGGCGGTACCGCCCGTACCGCCGGGCTCTCCGTGCCGACCGTCACCGGCTCTCCGTGGTGGTACACCGTGAGCGGCGGGCCGTCGATCAAGGTGTACGTCGCCTTGTCGGCGCCGATCTCCACCCGCAGCCTGCTGTCGCGCAGTTGCAGGCTGAAGGCCAGCCGACGCAGACGCTCCGGCAGCCGGGGGGCGAAGCGGGCGCCGTCGTCGTAGTGGCGCAGCCCGCCGAAGCCGGCCACCAGTGCCATCCAGGTGCCGGCGAGGGAGGCGATGTGCAGTCCGTCGCGGGTGTTGTGCTCCAGGTCGTCGAGGTCCATCAGCGCGGCCTCGGCCGTGTAGGCGTGGGCGAGCGTCAGGTGCCCGGCCTGGGCTGCGACGACGGCCTGGCAGCAGGCGGACAGCGAGGAGTCGCGGACCGTCAGCGGCTCGTAGTAGGCGAAGTTGCGGGCGATCTGCTCCTCGTCGAAGTACGCCTCGCAGGTGTACATCGCCAGCACCAGGTCGGCCTGCTTGACGACCTGTTTGCGGTAGAGGTCGAAGTAGGGGAAGTTCAGCAGCAGCGGGTACTGCTCGGGGCGGGTGTTCTCGAAGTCCCAGCGCTGGTAGCGGGTGAACCCGGCGTGCTGCTCGTGGACGCCGAGTTCGTGGTTGTAGGGGATGTGCACGGACTCGGCGGCGTCCCGCCAGGCCGCGCTCTCCTCCGCGTCGACGCCGAGCCGGGCCGCCTGCCCCGGGTGGCGTTCGACGGCGTCGGCGGCGGCCAGCAGGTTCCCCCGGGCCATCAGGTTGGTGTACGTGTTGTCGTCGGCGACCGCGCTGTACTCGTCGGGGCCGGTGACGCCGTCGATGTGGAAGGCGCCGCGGCTGTCGTGGTGGCCGAGCGAGCGCCACAGGCGGGCGGTCTCCACGAGCAGTTCGACGCCGGTGTCCCGTTCGAAGTCGGTGTCGCCGGTGGCGGCGACATAGCGGACCACCGCGTCGGCGACGTCGGCGTTGACGTGGAAGGCGGCGGTGCCGGCCGGCCAGTAGGCCGAGCCCTCCGAGCCGGCGATGGTCCGCCAGGGGAACGCGGCCCCGTCCAGACCGAGCTGGGCGGCGCGTTCGCGGGCGGCCGGCAGGGTGTTGTGCCGCCAGCGCAGCGCCTCGGCGACGGCGCCGGGGGCGGTGTGGGTGAGGACGGGCAGCACGAACATCTCGGTGTCCCAGAAGGCGTGCCCGTCGTACCCGGAGCCGGTGAGGCCCTTGGCGGGTATCGCCCGCTGTTCGGCGCGGGCGCCCGCCTGGAGCACGTGGAAGAGGGCGAAGCGGACGGCCTGCTGGACCTCCTCGTCGCCGTCCACCTCCAGGTCGGCGCGGGACCAGAAGTCGTCCAGGTAGTCGCGCTGGTCGTCGGCGAGCCCCTGCCAGCCCTCGTGGGCGGCGGCCGCGAGCGCCGCGTCCACCTGGTCGGCCATGGCGGGCAGCGAGCGCACCCCGGACCAGCCGTGCGCGACGAACTTCTCCACCCGCAGCCGCTGCCCGGGCTCCAGCACGGAGGTGACGGTCAGCCGGGCCACGTCCACACCGCTCTCGGCGCGGGCCTCGGTCCGCTCGGGACCGGAGACCGTGTGGTCGGCGGCGACCGCGACCCGCAGTCCGCTGCGCCGGGTGCGGTGCACCATGCGCAGCCGGTGCCCGGAGGCGAAGTTGTCCTCCTGCTCCAGCACCGAGTCCAACGCCACCGCGGTGCGCGGATCGCCGTTGGACCCGGGCAGCTGCTCGTTGGCGACCAGCTCGGACTGGACCACGATCCGGCAGCGCCGGTCGACCGCCTCCACCTCGTAGGAGACGGCGGCGATCGCCCGCTGGGTCAGCGACACCAGCCGGGTCGCACGCACCCGTACGGTGGAGCCGGCCGGCGAGGTCCATTCGCAGGTCCGCTCCAGGACGCCCCGGCGCAGGTCGAGGACCCGCTCATGGGTGACGAGCCGGCCGTAGCGCAGGTCGAAGGGCTCGTCGTCGACCAGCAGCCGCAGGATCTTGCCGTTGGTGATGTTGATGACCGTCTGCCCGGATTCGGGGTAGCCGTAGCCGGCCTCGGCGTAGGGCAGCGGGTGCACCTCGTGCACGCCGTTGAGGTAGCTGCCCGGCAGGCCGTGCGGTTCGCCCTCGTCGAGGTTGCCGCGCCAGCCGACATGCCCGTTGGAGAGCGCGAACACCGACTCGCTCTGCGCGAGCACGTCCAGGTTGAGCGCGGTCTCGCGGACCGTCCAGGGTTCCACGACGTACGCCCGGTGCGTGATCACTGCTTGCCTCCCAGCTCGGCGAGGTCCTTCACGACCGTGTCCGCGCCGTGTGTGTACAGGGCGTCCGTCTGGCCCACTCGGTCCACGCCGACGACGTACCCGAAACGGCCCGCGCGACCCGCGTCCATCCCGGCCAGGGCGTCCTCGAAGACGGCGGCATGGGCGGGTTCGACGCCCAGGTCACGGGCGGCGGCCAGGAAGGTGTCCGGGTGCGGCTTTCCGGGCAGCCGGCGCTCGGCGGCCACGACCCCGTCCATGCGGACGTCGAAGAAGTGCTCGGCGCCGATCGAGCGCAGTACGTCACGGCAGTTGGCGCTGGAGGAGACGATCGCCGTGCGCAGCCCCTGCGCGCGGACCGCCTCCAGGTAGCGCAGGGTGCCGTCGTAGGCCTCGACCCCCTGGGTGCGGATCTTCTCCAGCAGCAGTTCGTTCTTGCGGTTGCCGAGGCCGTGCACGGTCGGGGCGTCCGGTGGGTCGTCGGGGGTGCCCTCGGGCAGGTGGATGCCCCGGGAGTCGAGGAAGGCGCGGACCCCGTCGGCGCGGGGGCGTCCGTCGACGTACTCGTCGTAGTCGGCGACCGCGTCGAAGGGCCGCTGTCCGTCGCGGCCGTGCAGGAAGGCGTCGAAGGTCTCCTTCCAGGCCGCGGCGTGCACGACGGCGGTCTTGGTGACGACCCCGTCGAGATCGAAGAGACAGGCCTGGATGGTCTCGGGCAGACCGAGTGCAGTCATGACCCGCATCTTCCCCACCGGACGGCTTCAAGGGGGTGGCGCCCGCCACATTCCGGGCCTGCTGTCACACTTTTTGCGTGCCGCTGACTTTCGACGACCTTCTCGACCGCGCCCGTTCACTCGCCGAACGCGGCCCGCGCGCGATCCTCGGCATCGCGGGCAGCCCCGGTGCCGGCAAGACGACCCTGGCCGAACATCTGGTGCGGGAGCTGAACAGCGCCGGTGGGCCGTTGGCCGCGCATGTGCCGATGGACGGCTTCCACCTGGCCGACGTCGAGCTGGACCGCCTCGGCCTGCGGGACCGCAAGGGGGCGCCCGCGACCTTCGACGCGGCCGGGTACGCGGCCCTGCTGCGGCGGCTGCGCGAGGAGACGGACGTCGTGGTGTACGCGCCGGGCTTCGAGCGGGTCCTGGAGCAGCCGCTCGCGGGCGTGATCCCCGTCCTGCCGACGGCCCGGCTGGTGGTGACGGAGGGCAACTACCTGCTGCTGGCGGAGGGCTTGTGGGCGCGGGTGCGGCCGGCCCTGGACGAGGCGTGGTTCTGCGAGATCGACGAGGGCGAGCGGGTACGGCGACTGGTCGCCCGGCACGAGGAGTTCGGCAAGGGGCACGAGGAGGCGGTGGCCTGGGTGGCGGGCACCGACCAGCACAACGCCGACCTGGTCGCCGCCACCCGGGACCGGGCGGACCTGGTGGTCCCGGAGGCGGCGCTGCCCGCGCCCTGAAGGGGCGCGGGGCCGTATCCGACATGCGGCTACCGCCGCGTGGGCGCGACCAGCCACGACGGCGCCGCAGTCAGCAGACGGCATATCGCGGCCCTTCCAGCGGAGCGCCTAGCAGGCAGCGAGAGCCAGTTCCGGATTGCCGTAGGCGTCCTCGGCCCCGACGACCGCCGTGAACGCCTCGGTGTGCACGGTCAGGTCGCCCTCGAACGACGGCGTGAAGTCACCGCCGGGACCGTACCGCACGGCGAACACGTGCAGGTGCTCCGGTGCGCCCGGCGCCGGTTCGGCCTCGTAGGCCGTCGAGGTGACCAGGTGGTGCCAGCCCTCGTCCGGGTTTCCGTAGCCGCGCGGGTCGGCGGCGAGCGCGAACGCGGCCTGCTCCTGGGTGAGTTCGGCGCGCGCGTCGAAGTGGTCCACGCTCTGCCCGGCGGGGTGCGTGAGGCGCACCGCACCCGCCGCGGCGACCTCGCCCTCGGCCACCCGGCGCACCCGGTCGCCGTCGTCGGCCGCGTAGGGCAGCCCGGCCAGCAGGTACGGCGCCCCGTCCAGGCGCTCCACGGCCACCGTCGCCCACAGCCGGGTGCCGTCCGTGACGTACAGGGAGCGCACGTGGCGCAGGACGTGGTCACGCCCCACGACCGGCTTGCTGACCAGCTTGGCGGTGAGGCCGTCGACGCGCACGTCCCGGACCCGGACCTCGCCCATCGGCCGGCAGTACAGGAAGCCGTCCAGCGCCGGACCGAAGCCGTGCTGCCGGTTCACCGCCGCCGGCAGGTAGTAGGTGCCGCCCGCCTCGACCAGGGACGGCGTCATCCGGGTGTCGAAGGCCACCGAGACGGATCCCGCGCGGAGTTGGTGGCGGGCCGGGGCCGTAGAGGGGTCGCGGTGCCAGGGGGTGGAGTCCTGGATCTGCCAGACCAGCATCCACGCGAAGTGCCCGTCGACCCCGCCGTCCGCCTTGACCGCGTGCCGGGCCCAGCGGCTGTCGCCCCGGTAGCGGCCCAGGTCGGAGCCGATCCGGGCGCCGAAGTAGCGCAGGCCGAGGACCGACTCGAAGGCGGAGTGCTGTTCGCTGTAGCGCGGTCCGCCGTTGTCGAAGCCGCCGCCCGTGAGCCGGGCGTCGATGTAGCGGGCGAGGGCGTCGCCGTCCTCGGCGAACATCTCCGCGCCGCTGATCCGGTGGGCCTGGGCGAGGAAGGACAGGGAGATCGGGCCGTAGTTGTTGTCGTAGGCGCCGCCGTGCTCGGGCGGCAGCAGCGCGCCGCGGTCCAGGACACGGTGGGCACGGATCTTGTCCGTGTACAGGGCGAGGGCCCGCTCGCGGACCGGCTCCGCCTCCGCGGGCGGGAGGTGCCGCGCCAGCATCAGGCCGCCGACCACGCACCCGATGGCCTGGTTGCCGGCCTCCTGCGGGTTGAAGAAGGTGGCCTCGGTCAGCCAGCGCCAGTAGCCGCGGCCCACCTCGACCAGCTCGGCGCGCTGTCCGTCGTCGACCAGGCCGTCCGCGAGGTCGAGGATGTTCACGGCCTGGAGCAGCGCCCAGACCGTGCTGGGCCAGTCGCCGATCGGGTGTGCGCCCGGCGCCAGGACGTAACGGGCGTACGGCAGGCCGGAGTCGCGGACGGTGAGGTTCGGGTAGCCGGGGTTGTCCTCGGTGTAGACCCGTTCCCGGAGATGGAAGGCGAGGCTGCGGCGCACCGCCTCCGGCAGCCGCGGGTCCTTGGACCGCTGCCAGGCCAGGGCCAGCAGGGAGGTGACGCCGAGGGAGGTGTCGCCGATGTCGTCGTCGGCGTCGGGGTGTTCGAGGTTGCCCTCGGGGGTGAGGCGGGCCAGGGCCTGTTCGACGACGTCGACGAGGACCGCGTCGTACGCCTCGGGGGTGGACGGCAGGTCGTGCAGCGGGCCGAGCTGGCGCGGCAGGTGCATCGGAGGAGGTCAGCCCTTCATGCTGGAGATGGCCGTGGCGTGGTTCGTCGGGGTCAGGATGCGGGTGCGGGGCGGCTGGTGCGCAGGGCGACGCTCAGTGTCTGGGGGCCGATTCCACCGATGTAGACGCGGTTCCCTGTCGTCGCGTCGGTGCCGCCCACCACCGTGTAGTCCTGGCCCGGGTCGTACCGTAGTACGTCGCCGCGGTCCGGACCGGCGAGGGGTTCGCCCGCCTCGACGTCGACCTCGACACGGATCTCGTCGTCGCCGACCCGATAGGTCAGCGGCCCGGTCGTCAGGCACCAGCGGCCGTCGCCGATCGGTGTGGCGCCCTCCACAACTCCCTCTGCTCGGAAGGTGAGTTCGAGGGACCAGGCCACCGGTGGGCCGCTGATGTCGATCCGCAGGTCGGCCCCGTCCTCCCGCAGGTCGACCTCGACTCGGGTCGTGTGGGAGACCTCGTCCTGAGGGCGGTCGGGGAAGGCCATCGCCGCGGAGAAGCGGCCCTCGTCCACCAGAGGGTAGGCGCCGTCGTCGCGCCTCCGGTCCTTCGGGAGCGGCTGGTAGTAGGCGGTTGTGAGGGTTTGCGTGAGCCGGTACCGGTTGTCGGCGAGCTGTTCCATGTCGGCGGCACGGAACGGGCCCAGATCGAAGAACACCCGCGAGAGGCGGACCGCGTCGAGGACGGCGGCACCGGCGAACAGGCGCAGGAAGGTGGGGTTGCAGGCGAGGCCCGAGCGGATGCGCCGGTGCTCGGGCACGTCGGAGCCGCCGTAGACCACGGTGTGCGCGGTGGCCGAGACGTGTGCGGCGAGGCGTGCGGTGCGGAGGTACCGGTCGCGCGGGAGCTTCTCCGCGTCCGGGGCCGGCAGGGCGCGGCACAGATCCGGGGTGAGGAGGGTCTGGGCGAGCAGGTCGGGGTCGTCGATGCCGTCGGCGGCCGCCAGGCGGGCCGCGCGGGCGAAGTCGCCCCGGCCGGTGCGGATCGCCAGCAGCCGGTAGTGCGGCAGGTAGGGCCACAGCGGGAACGAAAGCTTCTGGTCCTGGCGGCGCGAGTGGACGGTCTCCACCATGCCGTCCGGCCTGATCAGGTCCAGGGTCGTGGCGAGGTTGCGTTCGACCGCGTCCAGCAGGTCGCTGCGCCCGAGCACCTCGGCCAGCAACAGCAGCGACGGGTTGGTCACGAGGGACGCGTAGACGGCACTGCGTTCCGAGTACAGGCCCTCCGTGTCGATGTCGACGCCCTCGGCGAGCCACTCCTCGACGCGGTCGAGCAGCCGGTCGTCGGGGAACGACCGGTGCAGACGGGCGAGCGCCGCGCTCAGCTCCCAGCGGTGGTTCGGGGTGTGCACGCCACCGGTCAGGAGACTGGTGGTGGCGGCGCCGGCGATATCGGCGAGCACGGCCGTCACCTCGCCCAGTTCCGGTCCCGCGTCGGCGGCGAGGACGTAGGCGTCGCACACGTCGTTGACGGTGAAGGCGGAGTCCGGTGGTGACTGCACGTTGTCGCCGCCCGCGAAGAGGCCGGAGGCCGTCTGCACGGCCCGCAGAGCGCGCAGGTGGGTCGTCGCGGCGGCGACCGCCTGTCCGCTGCCGTGCAGTGCCGAGTCCGGGGAACGGTATGCCGCTGTCAGCATTTTCACCCGCCGCGCCAGACCGCGGTGCGGCACACCGGCGGGTTCCACGTCCGGGTCGGCCGCCAGCGGCGCCGCCGACCGGTCGGCGGCGCCGGCCACCGCGCGGACGAACTCGTGGTCGAGCGGGGTGGACAAGGTCAGTCCTTCAGTCCGGCGTTGATGTCGGCGCCCATGACGTAGCGCTGGAAGACCAGGAAGATCACGATCAGCGGGATCATCGAGATGACCGATGCGCCGAGCAGGACCGACCAGTTGATGTTCTGCGCGCCGACGATGCTCTGGATGCCGATCTGCACGGTGAACTTGTTGGGGTCGTTCAGCATCAGCAGCGGCCAGATGTAGTCGTTCCACCGCCACTGGAAGGACAGGATGGCGAGGGTCAGCATGATGGGCCGGGAGAGCGGCACCATGATCCGCAGGAAGATCGACAGTTCGCGGGCGCCGTCGATGCGGGCGGCTTCCACGAGTTCGTCGGGGACCGTGATGAAGAACTGGCGGAACATGAAGCAGCCGGTCGCGGTGAGGACGGCCGGGAGGATGATGCCGGCGAACGAGTTGTAGAGGCCTAGGTTGCGGACCACCAGGAACTCGGGGGCGAGCATGACCTCGCCCGGCAGCATCGTGGTGGCCAGGATGCAGATGAAGAACGCCTTGAGCCATCTGTTGTCGTACTTGGCCAGCGCGTAGCCGGTGCAGCAGCTGACGCCCACCGTGAGGATCGTGGTGATCACGCACACGAGGGTCGTGTTGATGAAGTACTGGGAGAAGTTGGCACTGCGCCACGCCTGGAAGTAACCCGACAGGGTGGGGTGGTGCGGAACCAGCGTCAGCGGATAGGAGAACAGGTCCCCGGCCGGTTTGAGGGAGCTGAGGATGAACCACAGCACCGGCAGCCCGTAGAGGCACGCCATGATCCACAGCAGTGTCGTCGCGGACACCGCCTGCCGGAGCCCACCAGTGCTCGCACCGCGGGGCCGCTTTCTGGATACGGCCCGTCCGGGACCGGCGTCGGCCTTGGGCGGCATGTCTGTGGTTGTCATCGGTTCTCCACCCGTCGGTTGACGATCAGCTGGATGATCGCGACGGCCATCAGGATGAGCATGAGCACGAACGACGCGGCGCTCGCGTAGCCGATCTGGCCCCGTTGGAAGCCGGTCTGATAGATGTACTGGACAAGCAGGTTGTTCGACGTTCCGGGTCCGCCGTTGTTGAGGGAGACGAACACCGGGTATTCCTTCATCGCGTTGATCGTGTTGAGCAGGATCACGATGAACGAGGTGGGCGCGATGCTCGGCAGCGTGATGCTGATGAACTGGCGCCAGGGGCCGGCGCCGTCGAGCGAGGCGGCCTCGTAGTACGACACCGGTACGTTCTTGATCGCCGCGATGAACAGCAGCATCGAGAAGCCCGTCCAGGCCCAGGATGCCGCGAACACCACCACCAGCAGCGACAGGTCCGCGTTCGACTGCCACGGAACGGCGGACCCGCCGAGCTTCTCGATGACGTAGTTGACCAGTCCGAAGTTCTCACCGAACAGCCACCGCCACAGGACACCCACGACGATGGGCGACAGCAGCCACGGGATGAAGAAGATGACACGGGCCACCGACGCGCCCTTGGCATGCTTGCTCACCAGCAGGTTGGCGGCGAGCAGTGAGAGCGCGAAGTTCAGTGGCACGAAGAGGACGGTGTACAGCAGCGTCCGGGTCAGCGCGTCGTAGAAGGCGGAGTCCCCGAACAGGTTGTGGTAGTTGTCCAGTCCGATGAACTGGAACGCCCCCACACCCGTGTAGTTCGTGAAGGAGTAGACGAGCCCGATCACCGCCGGCCACGCGAAGAACAGCGCGAAGAGCACGACATTGGCCGCGATGAGGACGAGCGGCGCGAGGGTGTAGGTACTGCGTCTCCTGGGCGGCCTCACGGACACTGCCGCGGCACTTTTTGTCATCTTCCTGACTTCCGTGCTGGTGGATGGATTGCTGTGGGCTCACGCCGTGAGCCCGGCATCACGTGGTCGACCGGGCCCGGGCGGCGGTGTCTTGTTTGGGTGGGGGCACCCGCGGTGCCCCGGGAATCCGGTGGCCGCCGGGGCCGGGGGGGGGGTGTCTCGACCCCGCCGCCCGGGCCCCCGGCCTACGATCAGCCGCCGACCTGCTGGTTGTAGCCGTCCACGATGTTCTGGAGGGCCTTGTCGACCGACTCCTGACCGTTGATCGCCTTGCCCAGCTCCGTCTTGGTCGGGTCGGTGGTGAGGCTCTTGCCCTTCAGCACCCAGGCGGTCTGGGCGCCGTTGAAGTAGCCCGAGATCGGGTCGTAGAGCGGGATCTCCTCGTTGTAGAGCGTGAACGCCGCCTGCGCCGCCGAGGAGGTGAAGGGGTACTTCGGGTTCAGACCGCTCTCGACGGGCAGGAACCCGGACGCCTCGCACAGCGTGCGGTACTGGTCCGGCTCGTAGACCCAGGACAGGAACTTCTTCGCGGCGGTGGACGCGGCGCCGTTGTTGTTGAAGCCCACCATCATGCCGCCGCTGTTGACGTCGCTGGCCTGCACCGGCTGGGCGGGAGTCGGGACGCTCGCCCAGTCGAACTTCTTGATGCTGTCCGCGAAGGAGGCGACCTGCCAGACACCGGACCAGTAGGCGACCACGTCACCGCTCTGGAACATGGCCGACGGGTCGGCGCCGCTGGTCCACACCGACTTCGGCATGACCTTGTCGTCGTTCAGCCCGACGAAGTACTTCACGGCCTTCGTGGTCGCCGCGTCCACCGAGAACTTGCCGGAGGAATCGGCGTGGACGTACTTCCCGCCCATCTCGTACACCATGGCGCGCAGCCGGGACGGCGACTGGTCGAAGGTCAGGGAGTACTTCGCACCGGTCTTGGCCCGGACCTTGTTCGCCGCCGCGATGAACTCGGACCAGGTCCAGGTCTTGTCGGGCGAGGTGGGGACGGAGACGCCGGCCTTCTGGAACAGCGTCTTGTTGATGAACAGGCCGGAGGCGGTGACGTCCGAGGGGATGGACAGCACCTTCCCGGACGAGTCCTTGGCCAGGAAGTTGGCGTTGATGTTGTAGCTCTTGTTGTTGGCGATGGAGCTGAGGTCGATCAGCTTGCTCGACCAGATCGGGTCAAGCGCCGGCACGTCCGCCACGTCGGGCAGAGAGTTCGCCTGCGCGGCGTTGTGCAGCTTCGTCGGGTACCCGTCGTAGGGGATGTTGACGAGCTTGACGTTGACGCCGGTTTCCTTCTTGTACTGCGCGACCAGCTTCTTCCAGCCCGCGTCCTGTCCCGGAACCGTGGAGATCCAGAACGTCAGCGACTTCGCGGTCCCGCCCGAGCCGGACCCCGACCCGCAGGCGGAGAGCAGCAGGGCTCCTGCCGAAGCCACGGCAGCGAGAGGAACCAGGCGGCGCATACCGCCGCGGCCGAGTCGGCGGGAGCGCCGCACACCCACAGTGGTCATCTTCGATCCCATTTCGTCGTACGGACGGAGCACGGCGCCGGCTGAGGCGGCACTGGTGCATTTTGAAGGAAAAGTCGCTTTCCGGGGGGCGCGGCCTCACCCGGCCGCATCGTCCACGCGGGGCGAGATCCCCGGCCGTCCTGGCCGTCACCGCACGGACACGCCCTCGTGCGGTTGCCGTACGTCGTGTACGGGCTGGGAGACTCACCCCAAGTCGGCGTCCCGGCCGACTTAGAAAGCGCTTGTCCGGACATTGGCAGACCGATAAGGAACCCGTCAATCCTTCGCCTGCACACCTTCGGTCACGTTTTGGACTCCCTTGGCCACCGCGAGCCGGGCGGCCCCCACCACGGTACCGAGATCGCCGATCTGGCTGCTGACCACCTCGGTGGGCCAGCTCAGCCGCCCCAGCTCGGTCCGCACCCCGGGCAGGAGCTGCGGGTCGGCGCCGGTGCTGCCGCCCAGGACGATCAGCCCCGGGTCCAGTACGGCGGCCACGGCGGCGGCCAGCCGGCCCACGTCGGCGGCGTGCCTGGCAACGAGCGAGCGGGCCGGTTCGCGGCCCTCGGCGGCCAGCGCGAACAGCCGGTCGGCGGTACGGGGGCACGGGCCGTCGGTATCCCGCCAGGCCTCGGCGGCCCGGCGCAGCAGGGCCTGCGAGCCGACGTAGGCCTCCAGGGCCTCCTGGCGGGGCTCCCGGTCGTCGTCCCAGGGGTAGGGCAGCCGGGCCAGCTCACCGGCCGCGCCGTTGGCGCCTCGGAGCACCTGGCCGGCGATGACGATGCCCAGACCGATACCGACGCCGATCCGCAGGTAGCCGAAGGTCCGGCGGCCCCGGGCGGCGCCCTCGTGGAGCTCGGCGAGGGCCGCGCAGTTGACGTTGTTCTCCAGGTGGACCGGGACCCCCGGCGGCAGGGCGACCGAGACCGCGTCGAAGACGGGCCCGGCCTTCGCGGTCGCCGGGCGCATGGCGGTGCCTGCCAGGTCCGGGGCGGTGACGTCGCCGATGGCCACCACGATGGCCCGCAGCGGAGCGCCCGCCGGCAGCGCGGCCAGGGCCTCGCGGACGGCGTCGGCGGCGCGGGGGCGGGGTGTGTCCGCCTCGGCGAGCAGGGTGCCGTCCAGCGCGCAGCCGCGCACCCTGGTACGGGCCGGGCCGAGGTCGACGGCCAGGACCGAGCCGGAGGCGGGCCCGAGGCCGTAGACGGCGGCGGAGCGGCCGGTGCCGCTGGACGCGCTGCCGGAATGGGTGGCCAGCTTGGCCCCCTCCAGCTCCGCGACGGCGGCGGAGACCGTCGGCTTGGACAGGCCCGCGAGGCTCGCGAGCTGCGGCCGGGTGGCGCTGCCGGCCTGGGCCAGCACGGCGAAGACCGCGCCGGCGCTCTCGGTGAGCCGGGGGGCTTCAGCCACGACGTGTTCCACAGTTCCCCCATGGGTCAGGGGCCGCGCTCCCCCGGGTGTCGCGGGATGCGGCGATGCGGTGCCCTTGTGCCGCGCGGTTGTGGCCTCGACAGCGTCCCGTTGATCGAGTCCGCGGCAACTCTTGACGCACTGTACTTCGTTAGTTAACTTCCTAACGAAGTACACGGTACTCGCCTGCCGTGCTCCCGAAGAAGCCCGTCCCGGGGCTTCCTGACTTGCTCAACTCCTGTTCGGCCAGGCACGGTTCGCCCGCTGTCGCAGCCAAGCGCTCCGCTGGAAGTGCCGCGACGCGCCGTCGTTCACCCGCGGCGCCGTCGTGGCTTTTCGCGCCCATGCGGCGGTAACCGCATGCCGGATACGGCCCCGCGCCCCTCCGGGGCGCTGCCGATCCGCAGCGGACCGCGCCGGACCCGCTCTTCGGCGCTGTTCGCCCAGACGACGAAAGAGGATCCGTGCAGGACGCACCTTCTTCCCCGCTTGTGGTCGGCATCGACGTGGGCGGCACCAAGACCCAGCTCCGCGCCCTGGCCGGCGCCGACCGGGTCGCCGACCACGTCCGCCCGAGCAGCGGCTGGCGGCCGCACGACGCGGCCGCCGCGGCCCACTGGCTTGCCGCACTCGTCCACGACGCCCTGCCGGCCGGCCTTAGCCCGGCCGCCCTGGCCGTCGGCGGGCACGCCTGTGAGACCCCCCGCCAGTGCGCCGGCATCGCCGCCGCACTGCGGGGGCTTCTCGATGTTCCCGTCCGGGTGGTGGGCGACGCCGAGCTCCTCGTCCCCGCCGCCGGCCTGGACAAGGGCGTCGGCCTGGTCGCCGGTACCGGCTCGGTGGCCGTCGGCCGGCAGCCCGACGGCAGCCCCGTGCAGGTGGGCGGCTGGGGCGCGGTCCTGGGTGACGAGGGCGGGGCCGCCGGGCTGGTCCGGGAGGCCGCCCGCGCCGTCTGGGCCGCGCACGACCGCGGCGAGGCCCCCGACGCCCTCGCGACCGGACTCGTCGCCGCCTTCCAGGTGGCCGAGGTCCCCGCCCTCGGCGCCGCCCTCGAGAGCGCCTCCGACGTCTCCGCCGAGTGGGGCCGGCACGCCCCGGTGCTCTTCGCCGCGGCCGACGCGGGCTCCCCGCTCGCCGCGGACGTGATAGCCGACGGCGGCCGCGCCCTCGCCGGCCTCGTGGCCCGGCTCGCCACCCGCGGTCTCGCCGTGGACGACGTGGTGGTCGCCGGCGGCACGATCCTCTCCCAGCCGCGCCTGTACGACGCCTTCGCCGCCGCGCTCGCCGAGGCCGTACCCGGAGCGCGGCCGCAGCCGTTGCGGCTCCCGCCGGTCGAGGGCGCGGTGGCGCTGGCGCGTTCGATCCTGTGAGGAACCCGTCCGCGGCCCGTCCGGTCCCGCGGGCCCGGACCACGGGCTGTTCGACGCTGCGAACGCGCAGGTCCCGGGCGGTTCTTCCTGTGAACCACAGAGCTGCCGTTCAACTCCGGGCCACACGGCGGTCGTCGGGCGATGACCGCCGGGACACGAACTCGCCCTAGAACTTCGCTCGTTCAACACTTTTCGCCCGCGATCCCACACACTCACGCGCATCCGGAGCACCGGCCGCCCGCGTGAACTCCGCCAGAACTGAAGAGAGGCACACCCATGCCGTCACCTGCCGGGCACCACTCCGCTTCTCCGGCCCGTGGACTCGCCGTCGGCCGACGGGGATTCCTCAAGACCTCGCTCGGCGCGTCGGCGGGTGTGGTGGCCGCTCCGACCCTGGTCGGCTGGCTCGCCGCGGCCGACGCCAAGGCCGCGACCGCCGCCCTCGCGTTCGTGGACGACTACAAGACGAACATCAGCACCAACCTCACCGCGGACACCAACGCGGTGGTCCGCATCCTCGGCGGGTTCGCGCGGATCTGGAAGACCGGAGCCGTCTGGAACACCGGCTCCGTGCTGCGCGCCGACATCCTGCGCGCCAACATGCGCTACTGCGCCAAGATCACCAGGAAGCGCAGCGCCGCCGACGCGAAGAAGGCGTTCCTCTACGACCGCCAGCACCAGAGCTACGCGATGATCGCCGGCCTCGGCCCGCTCGCCGACCTCTACAAGGCCGGTTCGCTCGCGGTCACCTCGATCACCAGCGCCCCCGACGGCACCCCCGCCACCACGATCAACGACGCCGTCCCGGCCGACGCCCCGGCGGGCTCGGCGCTCGGCGCGGGCTCCCACGACTCGGCGCTGGGCCAGGTGGCCACCCTGGTCGACACCCTGCGCGGCAACTACGCGTCCGGCAACCCGTCCAAGTACGCCTACCAGTACCCGCGTCCATGGCGGATGAACGAGGACAGCGAGGTCGTCGACACCGGAAAGACCGACGCGTACGGCTTCCCGGTGTACGAGTCCGACGTGGTCGTCGCCCCGCAGCTGCTGCGCCAGCGCAGCACCTCCCCCACCGACGACGGCGGTTTCCCGTCCGGCCACACCAACGCCTTCCACCTGGCGGGCCTGGCCTACGCGTACGCGGTGCCGGAGCGCTTCCAGGAGCTGGTCACCCGCGCCCTGGAACTGAGCGACACCCGGATCATCGCCGGTATGCACAACACGGTCGACGTGATCGGCGGCCGCATCATGGCCACCGCCCTGGCCGCCGCCACCCTCGCCGACCCGGCCAACGCCGGCCTGAAGGCGGCCGCCCGCGCCCAGGCCCTCGCGTACTTCGAGGCGCAGACCGGCAGCACCGCCGACACGCTGTACGCCTACGCCCACTCGGCGGGCACCGCCACCGACCCGTACGCCGACCGCGAGGCCAACGAGCGCGCGGCCACGCCCCGGCTGACGTACATCCTGGACCGGGAGGGCAGCGAGCTCCCGCTCACCGTGCCGAAGGGCGCCGAGGTGCTGCTGGAGACCCGCCAGCCGTACCTCACCGCCGACCAGCGCCGCGAGGTGCTGCGCAGCACCGGGCTGCCCTCCGGGTACGTGCTGCTGGACGGCCCGGAGCAGTGGGGCCGCCTCAACCTGTTCGCCGCCGCGGACGGCTACGGCGCCTTCGACTCCGACGTCACGGTCACCCTGGACGCCGCGGCCGGCGGCCTCGCGGCGGCCGACAGCTGGCGCAACGACATCGACGGCCACGGCGGTCTGACCAAGAAGGGCACCGGCACCCTGACCCTGACCGGCCGCAACCGCTACCGGGGCGGCACCGTGCTGGCCGCCGGTACCCTGGTCGCCGCCTCCGAGGACGCGCTGGGCCGCGGTGACGTCCGGGTCTCGGCCGGCACCCTGCGGGTCGCCGGGGAACTGTTCGTGCGCGGCACGTACACACAGGACGCGGGTGCCCTGGAGGTCACCCTGGGCAAGGGCCGCAAGGCACCGCTGGCGGTCAAGCACCTGGCCGTCCTGGGCCGGGGCACCACCCTGTCCCTGAACCTCGACACCGAGCGCCCGCCGGCCGCGGGCAGCACCCTCCCGGTCGTCGACGCTCCGCGGCTGCGCGGCCAGTTCGACAAGGTGGAGCTGAACTCCGCCACGCTCCGGGCCGTACCCGTGTACACGGCAGACGGTCTGTCGGTACGACTCGTGAAGCGGTGACGCGCCCGGTGGCGGGAGCGATGCGACAGTAGGGCCCATGGCCGATCGTGATCGCTCCCGTCACCGCGGGCCCGGTGTCCCCGTGGGGCGGATGATGGCAAGCGAACAGCAGTCGGTCCTCGAACCCGACGTCCCCGACCTCCCCGCCGGCCCCGGGCCCCGCCCCCGGCCCGCCGCCGCGGCCCGGCTGGCCGCCGCGCTGCGCGCCCGCCGGCGGTGGCTGGTGCCGGTCCTCGCGGTGCTGCTGCTCGCCCAGATGGCGGCGGCGATGGTGACCACCGCGGTCCAGCAGACACCCACCATCGACGAACCGGTCTACGTGGCGACCGCCACCGACTACCTCCACGAGCACCGGCTGCGCTACAACACCGAGCACCCGCCGCTCGGCAAGCTCGTCGTCATGGCCGGCCTCGCCGTCGCCGACCCGCACTACGACCCGTCGTACCACGGCGACCAGGGGCAGGTGGGCCGGCATCTGCTGTACTCGTCCGGCAACGACCCCTGGCGGGTGATGCTGTGGGCGCGGCTGCCGGTGATCGTGCTGACGCTGCTGTTCGGTCTGGTCGTCCTCGCCTTCGCCCGCGAGATCCTCGGTACGGCCGCCGGGCTGCTGGCGCTCGCCCTGTACTGCTTCTCCCCGGACGTGATCGCGCACGGCTCCCTTGCCACCCTGGACGTGCCGTCGGCCGGGTTCGTGCTGACCGCGGCCTGGCTGGTGTGGCGGGCCCGGCGCCGTCCCCGGCGGTATCTGCCCCTGGCCGGAGCCGCGTTGGGGGCCTCGGTGGCCACGAAGATGAGCGCGCTGCCCGCGGTCCCGGTGCTCGTCGCACTGGCCGTGGTGTCGGTGTGGGGGGCGCGCCCTGGCCGTGCGCTGCGCGCCCTCGTGGCCGCGGCCGTGGTGGCCGGGACCGCGGTCGCCGTCGTGTGGCTCTCCTATCTGGCGGTCGATCCCCGGCTGCGCGCGCTGTCCGCCGAGCCCGTCCCTGCGGTGCACGGACTGCGGGGCCTCCTGGTCGACCTGATGCCCTTTCCGCAGTCCTACCGGGACGGCATGCGGATGCAGTTCGCCCTGGAGGACTACCCCTGGCAGGGCTATCTCTTCGGGCACGTCTACACCGGTTCCCGCTGGTACTACCTGCCGGCCGCCCTGCTGGTGAAGACCCCGCTCGGCATGCTGGTGCTGTGGGCGGCCGGTGCCGTCGCGCTGGTGGCGGTACGGCGGCTGCGGCGGGCCGCGCCCTACCTGCTGCTGCCGCCGGCCGTGCTGCTGGCCTCGGCGATGACCGGGTCACGGGACTTCGGGACGCGGTACGCGATCTTCATGCCGATGTTCCTGGCGGTGGGCGGAGCCGCGGTCCTGACGGTGCGCCGACGGTGGGTACGGCCGGTGGGCGGGGCGCTGGTGCTGTTCGTCGCGGTGAGCTCGCTGCGCACGTTCCCGTTCTATCTCCCGTACGCCAACGAGGCGTTCGGGGGGCCGGCGAAGACGCACCTGCGGCTGCACGACTCCAACGTGGACTGGGGGCAGGACCTCGGCCGGCTCGCCGACCGGCTGGAGCAGCGCTATACGGGCGAGCGGATCTGGCTGGTCTACAAGGGCAGTGGCGTCCCGGCGTACTACGGCATCCACGCCGCCGATCCCCGTAAGGTGCCGCCCGGGAGGGTGCACGGGCTGCTGGTCGTCTCGGACTCGTCGGCCGCCAAGGCACGGGGCGAACTGGCCGAATTGATCGACACCAGCCGTCCGGTCGATGATGTCGGTCATTCGATCACCATCTATCGCCGGTGACCGTACGATCCATCCGATCCACCGGCGTCGGCCACCGCATCCGTCGCCGGTGCGCACCGGAATCCCGGTGCTGATTCCGCATCCTGTGCGTTCGGACGCCGGGACGGTCCGGCGTACCGCACAACCCCTGGTCACCACGGTCCGTGAGCTATGTTGAGTCCTCGTGGGAGACAAAGGAGGCGCTTCGGTGCCATCGCCGCAGCAGGCCCGCGCACAGGCGTCCGCGATCACCTCGGGCAAGACCGTGCCGGAGGCCGAGGCCGCGCCCACCTCCCAGCTCCGCGAACTCTTCGACGGGCCCCGGCTCTCCCCCGGCCAGCGCCGCATCGCCCAGTACCTGATCGACCACATCACCGAGGCCGCCTTCCTGTCGATCACCGACCTCGCCGAGCGGGTCGGGGTCAGCCAGCCGTCGGTGACCCGGTTCGCGGGCGCGGTCGGCTTCAGCGGCTACCCCGCGCTGCGCGAGCGGCTGCAGTCGATCGCGCTGCGCACCCTGGCCGGCGGCACCGGGGCCGCCACCGAGCACCGCAGCAACGAACTCCAGGCCGCCGTGGACGCCGAGATCGAGAACCTGGAGAACCTGCGCCGGGACTTCGCCGACCCGGACCGGGTGATCTGGATCGGCCGGGAGCTGTCCCAGTCGTCCCCGCTGACCGTGCTCGGCCTGCGCATCTCCGTCTCGCTGGCGGAGTACTTCGCCTACGCCGCCCGCCGTATCCACCCCGACGTACGGCTGGTGACCCGGGGCGGCAGCGTGGCCTACGACGCGCTGCTGCAGTCGCGCGAGGCGGGCGGCACCTGGGTGCTGGCCTTCGGCATGCCGCGGCACGCGCAGGAGACGCTGACCGCGATCCGGGTGGCGCGCACCGCGGGGCTGCGGGTCGCGCTGGTGACGGACCTGGCGCTGGGCGCGCTGGCCGACGAGGCCGACGTCACCTTCAGTACCGGCATCGGGTCCCGCCTGGTCTTCGACACCTACGCGGCACCCGGCCTGATGGCCGCCACGCTGCTCCAGGCCATGACCGACGCCGATCCCGAGCGCACCCAGGCGCGGCTGGAGGAGTACGAGCAGGTCGCCGAGGAGCACCAGTTCTTCCTGAAGGACTGACCCGGAGATCCGGCGCACCGGCTGTCCCGGCTTTCCTCCGGCGTCCTTCCCCCGCCCCCGCATGATCGCGTAGGGGGAGCATTCACCGCATTTCGCGCATGAATGTTTTCATACGTCTTGCAAACGGGACGGCATATATAAATACTGCTCACGGATCACCCCCGGCCCACTCCGGGCTCGTTCCGCACCCGAGCACGCACCGCTCGCACCCGCCCCGAGAAAGCCGACGGACCGCCCATGCGCACGCAGCACCACCCGCAGTGCCGGCGGCCGGCGTCCGGGGCCTCGCACGGACACCCCCAGCCGCCGTCTCCTACCCGCGTCGGCGCCGGGGATGTTCGAACGGGCATCGCCTGCGCGATCTGCCCGCGGCGGCTCCGGCCATCCCCTAGGCCGGAGCCGCCCAGACCTCCGTCGCACACCCTCACGGCGCCGCACCCCCGGAAGCGATGATCATGACTCTGACGACGACCGCGCGCATCAGCTCCGACTGGCCCTGCCAGGTCAAGGCACCGGGCAGCTACGACTGGGAACGCTCCGCCGCCAAGTGGCTGCGCGAACTGGTACCGGCCCGCTACGCCAGCTATCCGGCGCTGATCAAGCACCCCGTACTGCTCGCCCGGCACGCGCAGATCCAGGTCCAGCAGGAGGTCCGGGTGGCCCGCACGGCGCTCCAGACGGCACGCGCGGAACTGCCGCTGCTGGGCCTGCCGGAGTCGGTCATCGAGCACACGATCAAGCTGTACGCGGCGGAGGTCCTGCAACTCCAGCACATCGCCCGCAGCGTCCGCGCGGTCACCGAGGCGCTCGTCGGGCACAGCACCGGCCGCTGACCGTACCGGTCCACGGATGTCCATGTCCTTCACCGGCCGGGCACGAGTGTGATCGGAGGCACCTTCCTGTGCCATGCTCGACCCGTGACGAGTGAGCACGTGCCGGCGGTGGACACCGGTGCCGTCGCCGAGCCGGCAGCGCTGGCCAAGGTGGTGTCCAGGCAACGCGCCGAGCTGGAACGACTGCGGGACTCCGTGGCCACCTCCGCCGTGCTGGAGCGGGCCAAGGGCGCGCTGATGGCCACCCTGGGCTGCTCACCCGACGCCGCGCACCAGGCACTGTCGCAGCGGGCCGCGGCCGGGCACCGCACGCTGCTGGAGGAGTGCTGGCTGACCCTCGGCGCTCTGATACCCCCGGGGATCCCCGGCGACGACACCGGCCCGCCCGAGCCGACGGCTCCCCGGGAGGTGCCCGTCCCGGCCGGCACCGCCCAGACGCTCGGCCGCCTCGGCAAGGCCCTGGTACGCGTCGGCTCTCCCCAGGAGCTGGCCGTGATGCTGCTCGAACACCTGGCACCCGAGACCGAAGCCGACGCGGTTCTCCTCTACCGGCGCCTCCCCGGCGGCGGGGCCGAACTCATCGGGTACGCCGGTGTCGACGCGACCCTCGCCGCCCAGTGGCACCAGGTACCGCCGCTGGAGGGCTTCGCCCCGCTGGAGGCGATCAAGGACGGTGAGCCGCTCTGGCTGGAGCACTTCCCCGAGGACCGGCAGGAGTTCCGGCTCATCGGCGAACCGGCCGCACGCTGGAGGTCCCGGGCGTGGCTGCCGGTCCCGGCGGACAGCACGGCCGAGGTGGCCCTCGGCGTACTGCGCCGGACCGATGCCGCCTTCCGGCGCGCGGACCGCGAGCTGCTGCGAGCCGTCGCGCGGCTGTGCGCCGGCCGGCTCGTCGCCCTGGGCACCCCCGCCGAGCCGGTGGCCTCCGACTTCTCCCGGGCGGTGCAGCCGGTACTGGACGCACTGCCGGGAGCCACGGTCCTGCTGACCCCGCTGCGCACCGGCACCGGGGAGGTGGAGGACTACCGCATCGAGGCGGCCACCCCGAACGCCGTCGACATCCTGGGCCGCACCGGCCACGAGCTGGTGGGCTCGCGCATCCTGGAGAGCTACCCCTCGGTCGCCGGCGAGTCGCTGTGGCAGGGGTATCTGAAGGCGCTCGGCGGAGAGCCGTACGAGGGCGAGCCGTTCGTCTACGAGGAGGTCGTCGCGGGGGTGACCGTGACCGCCACCTACTCGGTGCGCGCCGCGCGGCTCGGCGACGGACTGCTGGTGACCTGGCTGCGGCACGACCCGGAGGAACGGCAGGAGCAGCGGCTGGCGGACATGCAGCGGCTGGGCAACCTCGGCTGGGCCAACTGGAACCTGGTCACCCATCAGATCCACTGGTCCTCGCAGGTGTACACCATCCTGGGCCGCGATCCGGGGCGGGGAGCGGTCCCGCTGGACCTGCTGCCGGACCTGGTACTGCCCGAGGACGCCCACGCGTTGGCCCGCGCGGTCTCCGAACTCGCCCGCACCGGCCGCCGGGTCGACGTCCCGTTCCGGATCAGGTCCGAGAACGCCGTACGGCATCTGCGGGCCGTCGCGGAGGCGGTGACCGCACCCGACGGCACGGTCGTCGAGGTGCACGGCTTCGTACAGGACCTCACCGCGCAACGCAGCGCCGAACTCGCCCTGGTGGACAGCGAGCGGGCGATCCTGATGCAGCGCGGGGTCCTGGAGGCCGAGCGGGCGCTGGCCGCCCGGCTCCAGCACGCGCTGCTGCCGCTGCCGAGCAAGCCGGTACGGCTGCGCGGGCTGCGGATCGAGGTGGCCTATCTGCCCGCCCAGGCGGGCGTGCACGTCGGCGGCGACTGGTTCAGCGCCATCGAACTGCCCGACGAGGCCGCACTGTTCGTGGTCGGCGACGTGGCGGGGCACGGTGTCGACGCCGTGGCGACGATGGCCCAGCTCAGGTTCACCGCCAAGGGCATGGTGACCACCGGCTCCTCCCTGACCGGTGCGCTGGCCCGGCTCAACTTCCTGCTCCTGCACTCGCGCGACACCCAGTCCACGGCGACGCTCGTCCTCGCCCGCTACGAGCCCGCCGAGCGCCGTCTCGCCTGGGCCCAGGCGGGTCACCCGCCGCCCCTGCTGGTGCGCGGCGGCGAGGCCCGCTTCCTCGGCCGTCCGGCGGGCATGCTGCTCGGGGCGTCCGTGGATCCGGTCTACGAGTCCGCCGAGTTCCGGCTGGAACCGGGCGACCGGCTGCTGCTGTACACCGACGGCCTGGTCGAGCGGCCCGGCGAGGACATCGAGGTGGGCCTGGCCCGGCTGGCCGCGGCCGCCCTCGACACCGGCCCCGCCTCCCTGGACGCGCTCCTCGCCACGATGCTGACGGGCGAACGGCGGGACGACGTGTGCGTGCTGGACATCCGGGTGCCGGCGGCGGGCGAGGGGTAGCCGGAGCGTCAGCCGTCGGTGAGGCTGGTACGGGACTCCAGCGATCGGCGGGTGTCGTCGCCGTAGACACCGCGTTCGTCGCCGCTGATGCCGTACCAGACCTGGAAGCGCTCCACGGCGGCGGTCAGCGCCGCGTCGTAGGTGCCGCTCGTGGAGCCGTCGCGGTAGACGTCCGGGATGCGCAGGAGGCGCTGTTCCAGCTCGACGACGTCGGGTCCGGTGTCGCCCTGGCGGAGGGTGCCGGCGCCGTCGGGGTCGGTGGCGGTGGCGGTGGCCGACGGGGTGGTGGCCGGTGCCGTGGTGGCGGACGCGGACGGCTGGGCGGCCTCGGCGGTGCCCTCGCGGCCGGGCAGCAGCAGAGCGCAGCCGAAGCCGACCAGGGCGGCCGCGCTCACGGCCACCACGACGGCGGCCCGGCGCAGTCCCGGACCGAAGCCGAAGGCACGGGACGAGGACGAGCCGGCGTCGGGGCCGTGAGCGTACCCGTGGTCGTACCCGTGACCACCGCGGCGCCCGCGGGACGCGGTGCGCGGGCCGTCGGTGACGGGCGGCAGCTCCTGGGTCTCGTCCTCCGTGCCGGAGTCGGAGGCCGGGTCGAAGGCCTCGAAGTCCGCCGGGTCCCGGCTCTTCGGCGCCCTCGCCTTCGCGTCGGCCTCCGCCCCCTCGTGGAACTCGCGCATCAGCTCCGCGAGGGTGTCGAGCCGGCGGGGGCGCAGGACCCGGACCGGTTCCAGGACCGGTCCGCGGTGCGGCTGTTCAGGGTCGGGCGGTGTCGACACACTGCTCTCCTTCCACGTCCCGTGCGCACGGGATCCGCGATCCCCGAGAACACATACGGGAGGACCGGCCCACCGGTTCAGCCCGGGAGCACGAGCGGGCCCCGGGACGGCTGGCAGAGCACTCAGTCCCCCGATCTTGTGCACTGAGTGCCATGTGGCCGACGGGGTGCTACGTTCGCGTTCATGAGCTCCAGCAGCGCGGCACCGCCCGCCAAGCCGCCCATGCGGGACGCCCTGGTCGCGGCGGCCTTCCGGCTCTTCCTGGAGCGCGGCTACGAGCAGACGACCGTCGACGACATCGTTGCCCTCGCGGGGGTCGGACGGCGCTCGTTCTTCCGGTACTTCCCGTCCAAGGAGGATGTGGTCTTCCCCGACCACGAGGGGTGCCTGGCCGACATGACCGCCTTCCTTGCGGCGGACGCGCCGGAGTGCGAGCCGGTGCGGCGGGTGTGCGACGCGGCGCGTCTGGTGCTGCGGATGTACGCCGAGAATCCCACCTTCTCCGTGCAGCGCTACCGGCTCACCAAGCAGGTGCCGGGGCTGCGCGCGTACGAGCTGTCGGTGGTGTGGCGCTACGAGCGCGCGCTCGCCGAGTATCTGCGGGGCCGGTACGCCGGCCGCCCGGACGGGACACTGCGGGCGGATGTCGTCGCGGCGGCGGTGGTCGCGGCACACAACAACGCGCTCCGCTCCTGGCTGCGTTCGGACGGGCGGAGCGACGCGGAGGAGACGGTCGACCACGCCCTCGGGTACGTGCAGGCCGCGTTCGGCACCGGGCCCGCCGAGCCCGCCGGCCCTGCCGGGCCCGCTCCGGGCGGGGCGTCGACGGCGCTGTTCGGCGGCCCGATGGAGCACCCGGACGACGTGGTCGTCCTCGTCTCGCGGCGCGACGCCCCGCTGTGGCGGGTGGTGCAGGAGATCGAGACCGCGTTCGGCCGCGCCTGAGAAGTTCCGATGAACCCATATTGAGGGTACGCAGTGCCTTTACGGTTGACACTGAGTGCCATACTCTGTCGGCGTGCACGGTGGCACCGCGAACCGGGCACAGGCGTGCCCGGCCGGGTCCGGACACGCGGCATTCCGGGCGAGCGCAGGGAGTTGACCAGCGTGTACCACCACTCGACGAGCGCCGCGCAGTCGGCGGTCGGATTCGCGACGGGCGTTCTCGACCCCGCGCCCGCGGACCGCGCCAAGGACGCCATCGTCTACCAGCGCTGCACCTGGTGCGGCACCGCGATGTACCACCGGCTGCTGTGTCCGGTGTGCCAGGGCAGCGAGCTGCGGACGGAGCACAGCGAGGGCACGGGCACGGTCCGCCACTCGACGGTGGTGCACCGCAACACGCCCGCCGCGCGCAATGTGTCCCTGATCGAGATGGCCGAGGGGTTCGTGGTGCGCGGCCGGGTCATGGGCCCGCCGATCGGCATCCACAGCGGCGACCGCGTCAAGCTCTCCACCACCAGGGACCCGGTGCGCGGCGAGCCGGTCTTCCAACTGCTCGACGAGCCGTACCGCGCATGGAGCTGATGCCCGGAAATCCGGTTGTCCGGCGACCGGTGGCCTGGGCGAGGATGGGCCCATGAGCGATGAAACGGCCCAGGTGGCGGCTGCGGTCGCGGGCGAGCTGAGGCTCCTGGACCCCGAGGTGCGCGCCTCCCGGGAGCTGGCGGCCGAACTGCTGGACCCGGAGTTCGTGGAGGTGGGTGCGTCCGGCCGCCGGTTCACGTACGAGCAGTTGCTCGCCGAACTGCCGGACAAGCCGGGCGCGTCGAAGGACGGCCCGTGGTACGAGCCGTCCGGCATGACCGGTGTCCTGCTCGCTCCGGGGCTGGTCCAGGTGACCTTCGAGGCCCGGCTCGGCGACCGCCGCTCCCGGCACAGCTCCCTCTGGCGCCGGCGCGACGAGGCGAGCGGCTGGCGGATGTACTACCACCACGCCACGGTCGTCCCGCCGGGCGTCGAGTAGCGCGGGGCCGAGGACAGCCGTGACGGTGGTCGTGGTGGGGGCCGGCATCCTCGGCGCGTCGGTGGCCTACCACCTGGCGTGCCGGGACGTACCGGTGACGCTGGTCGAGCAGGGCGCCGGTCCGGCCCCGGGCGTCACCGCCGACTCCTTCGCGTGGATCGGGGGCACGACCGGCGGGAACTGGCCCGGCGGTGCCGAGGATCTCCGCCCCGCGGTCCTGGCGGACTGGCGCCGGCTGGAGCGCGAGGTGCCGGGTGTGACGGTCCGCCGCACCGGGTCGCTCACCTGGCCGGTGCCGTACGGTCCCGGCGCGGGCCGGCTCTCCGGGGACCGGCATCCGGTCGGCCGCGCGGCGATCCAGGCGCTGGAACCCCACTTCCGTACGCCCCCCGACGCGGCCGTGCACACCCCGTCCGACGCGGGCGTGGACCCCGTCGCGGTCACGGCGGCGCTGGTGCGGGCGGCGCGGGCCCGGGGTGCCCGGGTCGGGTACGGGGCGGCGGGGGTGGCACTGCGCACGGACACCGGGCGCGTCATGGGAGTCGACACCGCCGCCGGGTTCCGTCCCGCCTCCGCCGTGGTCCTGGCGGCCGGGACGGGAGTCGTGGAGCTGGCCGCCCCTCTCGGCATCACCCTGCCGGTCACCGGCTCCCCCGCCCGGCTGCTGCGGCTGGCGGCGCCACCGGGGCTGGTGCGGTCCGTGGTGGCCGGGCCGGACTTCGAGGTACGCGAAGTGAGCGAGGGCCGACTGCTGCTGACCCATACGAAGGCGAACGACGAAACGGCCGTCGCCGCCTTCCGCACGGCGTTCGAGGGCGAGTTCCGCGTGCTCGGCTCCCGGGTGGGCGTCCGCCCCGTGCCCGCGGCCGGCCCGCTGATCGGCCCGCTCACCCAGGACGGCTCCGCCTACCTGGCGGTCGCCCACTCCGCGGTCACCCTCGCCCCCACCGTGGGCCGCCTGGTCGCGGCGGAACTCGCCACGGGACGGCCCGCCCCCGAACTCGGCAGGTGCAGAGTCGGACCCAGCGGTCCCGGCCGCGGCCCGGGTCCCCTCAGGGTGTCAGGGTGACCCGGATGCCGACCGTGCCGTCGACACCGCGGCGCAGTCTGCTGCCGAGGAGGGTGAGGCGGCCGGTGATGCCGTACTTGCGGGCGATGAGGTCGCGGTAGCGGGCGGTGGTGGCCGCGTCGGCGATCTCGGCGGTGGCCGGGACCGGGTCGCCGGTCGGGCGGCCGCGCAGGTCGCAGGGGCCGACCTTGACATCGGCGCGACGCCGGATCCGCTTGACCTTGAAGGTGTCGGCGGCCGTCCAGACGCCGAGCGTGTCCCCGTCCCGCACCACCCACACCGGGGTGGGAACGGGGGTGCCGTCCTTACGGAAACTGGTGACGAGCAGGTACTTCCCGGCGCCGAGCCGGTCGAGGTCCGTCTCGGTGGTGTTGTCCATGCCCGGAGTCTAGGCGGGTCCGGCGAGGCAGCGCCCCGAAGGGGCGCGGGGCTGTGTCAATACGCGGCTCCGCCGCGTGGGCGCGACCAGCCACGACGGTGTCGCAGTCGACAGACAACATGGCGCGGCTCTTTGAGCGGAGCGCTCAGGCGGCCGTACCCCGGTCGAGCAGTCCGAGGTACTTCCGCGCGAACAGATACGCATCGCCGGGCCAACGCGCCGAGAGATAGGTGCCGTCCTCGACGACGAAGGCGTGCGTGTCGTCGCCCGCGGTGCCGCGCCGGGTGAGCTCGCGGGGGCCGCGCTCGAACTGGATGTCCGGCTCGGCGAGGGCGGCCCGCACCTCGTCCTCGACGTAGGCGGGGTAGGTACGGTAGTAGCGGCCCAGGCGCCAGGCGGTGGTGAAGTAGGCGGTGCGTTCCATGTACTTGGGCAGGCAGGTGGTCCGGCGGCCGGACAGGACGCTGTGCCCGGTGGCCGGGTCCAGGGTGCGGGCGAGGACCAGGACGCCGTGGCAGATCGCGCCGACCGGGCGGCCGAGCACCCAGAACTTCCGCACCTGCTCGCGGAGTTCGGGCGAGCCGAGGTACTGGCGCATGCCGGGCGCGTGTCCGCCTGGCAGCACCAGCCCGTCGAAGCCGGTGACGTCCAGGTCGGCCCAGGCGGCGGTGGCGGTGAACTCCGGTGCGGCGGTGAGCTCTTCGTAGAACCGCCGGGGTTCGGCCGCGGCGCCGAGCTGTCCGAACAGGACGCCGGTGAGCAGCCGGGGGTCGGCCGCGGGCCGGGTGCCGGCGCGTTCGGTGGCGAAGACGACCTGGTGGCCGGCCCGGGTCAGCTCCCGCCAGGGCACGGCCACCTCGGTCACGTCGAAGTCCCGGTCGGGAAGCGGAATCAGCACACGCATACGGCCATGATGTCAGCCGTGCGGTCACGCCTCACGCGAGCGCCGCCGCCATCCGCCGTACCGCCTCCGTGATCACCTCGGGCGAGGTGGCGAGGTTGAACCGTACGTGCCCTGCGCCGCCGGTCCCGAAGGGGATGCCGGAGTTCACGGCGACCCGGCCGCGCTCCAGGAAGACCTCGGCCGGATCGTCACCGAGGCCGAGGGCGCGGCAGTCGAGCCAGGCGAGGTAGGTGGCCTCGGCGGGCCGGTACCGGACGCCCGGCAGGTGGCGGTCGAGCAGCCCGGCGAGCAGCCGCCGGTTCTCGTCGAGGCCCGCGAGCAGGGCGTCCAGCCAGGCGGTGCCGTCGGTCAGCGCGGCGGTGTGGGCGATGACGCCGACATGGCTGGGACCATGGCTCACCTCCTCCGGCAGGCGGGCGAGGTCGGCGGCGGCCCCGGGTCCGGCGAGGGCGAGCGCGGCCTTGAGACCCGCGAGGTTCCAGGCCTTGGACGCGGACATCAGCGACAGCCCGCGGTCCGCGCCGGGCACGCTCAGGTAGGGGACGAAGTCGACGCCGGGAGCGGTGAGCGGGGCGTGGATCTCGTCGGCGACGATCCGGACGCCGTACCGCTCGGCGAGAGCGGTGACGGCGGTGAGCTCGGCGGCGGTGTGTACGGTGCCGGTCGGGTTGTGGGGGCTGCACAGCAGATAGCCGGCCCGGCCGCCGCCGAGCCCGCGGAACGCCGCCTCCAGCACGTCGGGGTCGATGCGCCCGTCGGCGCCGAGCGGGGCCTCCACCACCCGCCGGTCCATGTTCCCGACGAACTGGTAGAAGGGCGGGTACACCGGCGAGTTGACGACCACCGGGTCGCCGGGCCCGGTGACCAGCTTCAGCATCTCGACCACGCCGAGCATCACGTCGGGGACGATCGCGGTGCGGGCCACGTCGAGCCCGTCCCAGCCCCAGCGCTTCGCGGCGAACGCGGCGAGCGCCTCGGCGTAGGCGGTGCCCGCCGGGTAGCCGGTGTCGCCGAGTTCCATCGCCGCCGTGACCGCGCGGACGACCGCTGCGGCGAGCGGCACGTCCATCTCGGCCACCCACACCGGGAGCACGTCCTCGGGATAGGTGCGCCATTTCATGCTGGTACGACATCGCAACCGGTCGAGGGTGAGGGCGCGCAGCGGGTTCGGTTCGCCCGGATTCTCCTGCGGGATGCTGGTCATGGGCTCAAGATAGGCGGCTGCGGCGGACCCGGGAACGAGGCGTGCGGCCGTGCCGTACGCCACGGGATCGTAAAGATCACTATCGCTGTGAACACCCTGGGGGCCGCCCGCGTATGGAGAGCAGGGCGCTCGACGACCGGAGGGCCCCGCGGTGCAGGCACCGCGCGTTCGGGGTTCGGGAGCCATGGATGAGGCACGCACGACGACGGGTCGTCCGGCGGGGTACACAGCTGGCGGCGGTCGGCGGACTCCTTCTGGGAGGCGCCATGGTCACCACGGCCATGGCGAGCGAGACTCCCGGGACGTCCGCCGTCCCGTTCAGCTCCGGCTCGGCGACCGAGGCCGGTGACACCGGTGCCGCACTGGTGGCGAAGCTCGGCACGGCCCGTACGGCGGGCAGCTGGATCGGCGCCGACGGGAAGCCGGTGGTCGCGGTGACCGACGAGCAGGCCGCGGCGATGGTGAAGCAGGCGGGCGCCGAGCCCAAGATGGTGTCGCACAGCATGAACGTGCTGAAGGCGGCCGCGGCCACGCTGAAGGCGGCGCCGCGGGTGCCCGGCACCGCATGGGCGGTGGACTACAAGACCAACCGGGTGATGGTGGAGGCGGACAGCACGGTCTCCGCCGCCGACTGGTCGGACCTGAAGCGGGTCGCGGGGGGCATCGGCAGTTTCGTGCAGATGCAGCGCTCCGAGGGGAAGTTCACCACCCGGCTCAACCCGGCGCAGCCGATCCTGTCCACGGGCGGCCGCTGTTCGGCGGGTTTCAACGTCACCAACGGGACGACCGACTTCATCCTCACCGCCGGTCACTGCGGTCCCGCCAACACCATCTGGTTCGACGACAGCCAGGGCAACCAGCAGCTGGGCACGACGATCAACACGCAGTTCCCGGGGAACGACTTCTCGCTGATCCAGTACGCGTCCGGGAAGGCCGGTGACAACGCGGACGTGGTCGCGATCGGCAACGGCCAGGGCGTGCGGATCACGGGGGCGGCCGATCCCACGGTCGGCGAGAAGGTGTTCCGCAGCGGCTCCACCAGCGGGCTGCACGACGGCACGGTGACCGCGCTCAACGCGACGGTCAACTACCCCGAGGGCACGGTCACCGGGCTCATCCAGACCAATGTGTGTGCCGAACCGGGCGACAGCGGGGGTCCGTTGTTCTCCAACGGCATCGCGCTGGGGGTGACCTCGGGCGGCAGCGGTGACTGCACCACGGGCGGGGTGACGTTCTTCCAGCCGCTGACGCGGGCGATGGCGGCGCTGAACGTGCAGCTGATCGTGACGAAGCAGGCCGCCGGGGCCCAGGGCGCAACGCCGGCGCCGTCCGCGTCGGCCAACCACAGTGCGATCGCGCCGAGCACGACCTCGCCGGGTTCGACGGCGCCGGTCACCGGGGAGGAAACCAGTCTGATCGCCCGGCTCACGGACACCCGCAACGTCGGGCCGGGCCTGCTGGTGATCGGGGGGAGTCTGATCGCGCTGGTCGGGACCCGGTACATCCGCGCGGAACAGGACCGCAAGGCGTACCAGCGCTACTACTCGGCTACTTGGGGCTGACGAGGGGCGGCGCGAAGTCCGCCGCGCGAGGTCTTACGAGAAGGGCACCCGCCCGCTGCGGGTGCCCGGGACGGGCGGTCAGGCCGTCTGGTCCGGCTGCTACGGGGTTGCCGCCGCCCATTCGAGGACGAGCCGCTGGTACTCCTCGCGCTGCTCGGTGCTCAGTGTCCCGCCCGACCGGAGCCACAGGGCCCGGATCTCCTCGTTGACCTCGTCGGCCGATCGCTCGGTGACGGTTTCAACAGTGGTGGACATGGTGTGAAGCATATGCCGGTCGGCGTGAAGGCGCCGTGAGTAAGTACGATCGATCCGGACATATCGGACCGTGTTACTCATCACGTCAATGTGTCAAGCAGAGGCGGGAGTTCGATGCGGCTCGGCAGCGGCCGTGCGAGCGGAAACGGCAGTTCAGCCCCCGGCCCGGCCGAGCACCAGCACCTGGATGGCCAGTACGGCGGCGCCGCGCGCCCAGTCGTGGAAGTCGGAGACCTTGGTCTCCAGGCCGATCGGCGCGGCGAGCGGATGCCGGTGGGCGCGCACCGCGTCCCGCACCGTCCCCCCGGCCACCTCCATCAGGCCGACCCCTTCCCCCGCGAGCAGGATCTTCTGCGGCATGACGAAGTTGGCGATCTGCGCAAGGAGCGTGCCCAGCGCCCGGCCGGCCTCGCCGATCACCCGCGCGGCCATCGGCTCGCCCGCGGCGGCGCCGGCGAGGATCTCCTCGTACGACGCGTCATGGCCGGTGGCGGCCCGCACCTGGTAGCGGATGTTCGGGATGGTGAGCAGCGACACGGCGCTGCCGCGGTCGCCCTGCGGGGTGAGGGGGCCCTGCGGGTCGATGATCCAGTGCCGCCCGAAGCCGCGGTCCTCCTCGGCGTAGGGGACGCGCCGGCCGCCGAGCACCAGGCCGTAGCCGATGCCGGCGCCGATGGTCAGCACGACGAAGCGGTCGAGTCCGCGGCCGGCGCCGAACCAGGTCTCGGCCTCGACCAGGGCGGCCACGTCGTTCTCCACGACGACCGGCAGCCCGGTGCGCTCCCGGACCAGCCCGGCCAGCGGAACGTCACGCCAGGACAGGTAGGACGACTCGCCGACCACCGCGTTCTCGCGCACGAACCCGCCGACACCGATGCCGATGCCCGCGACCGCGGGGTGGCGGCCGGCGAGCTCGGCGGTCATCGCGGCCAGCAGGTCGGCGACGTACTTCGGGTCATGGCCGGCGAGGGGCCGGTCGAGGCGGTCGACGATGTCGCTCCTGAGGCTGGTGACGACGCCGTAGACCATCTCGTCGGTGATCTTGAAGCCGAGGAAGGACCGGGACTCGGCGACCACGCCGAGCGGCTGCGAGGGACGGCCCTGGCGCGCCTCCGCCGGGGCACCTGCCCAGGGGGCCTCGACGAGCAGGCCGGACTCGATGAGCGGCTTGGTGAGGCGGGTGAGGCTGCCCTGGGAGAGGTTCAGCCGGCGGGCCAGCTCGGTACGCGACAGCGGGCCGTGGACGAGCACCTCGATCGCCACGGAGCGCTCCGCGGGGCTCAGCGGCAGCCAATCGGACACGGCATCCCTTTTCTTCCGGAGCTGAAGCAACCAAGCCACCCTACTGTGCGCCGGGTGCGCCGCATAAGCGCCCTCCCCGCATCTTTCCGACTTCCTTCCGCCCCTTGACGCCAAGATTCTTCCGCAGCAAAAGTAACCCCATGACTTTCTCACTCGGCATCGTCGGCGCCGGACAGTTCTCCGGCCAGTTCGCCACGCTGTTCCAGGCCCATCCCGGCGTCGGCGACGTGTACGTCACCGACCTGCTCCCCGAGCGGGCGGAGCAGCTCGCCGCCGCCCAGGGCCTGGCGGGCACCTTCCCGTCGTACGAGGCCATGCTCGAGTCCGATGTCGACGCGGTCGCGATCTTCACCCAGCGCTGGACGCACGGCCCGCTGGTCCTGGCGGGCCTGAACGCCGGCAAGCACGTGTACTCCGCGGTCCCCATGGCGATCACCACCGAGGAGATCGCCGCGATCATCGACGCGGTCAAGGCGACCGGCCTGACCTACATGATGGGCGAGACCAGCCAGTACAACCCGGCGACCGTGCACGCCCGCAACCAGATCGCCGAGGGCGCCTTCGGGCGGCTCTTCTACGCCGAGGGCGACTACGTCCACGACATGGACCTCGGCTTCTACGACGCCTACCGCTACAGCGGCGGCGAGAACTGGAAGGCCACCGCCAGCTATCCCCCGCTGCTCTACCCGACGCACGCGGTGGGCGGGGTGCTCGGCGCCTGGCAGACGCACGCGGTGAGCGTGTCGGCGATCGGGGTCGTGGACGACCGGGGCGACGGCGTCTTCGACAAGGAGGTCAGCCAGTTCGGCAACGACGTCTCCAACGCGACCGCACTGTTCGAGGTGGCCGGCGGCGGCTCGTTCCGTACGAACGAGTTCCGGCGGGTGGGCTACCCGTCGCACATCCGTGAGTCCCGCTTCCGGTTCTTCGGCACGGAGGCGAGCATGGAGCAGCTGGCGACGGTGGCGCTGTGGCAGGACAAGAAGGGTGTGCAGGACATCAGCGAGCTGCTCGAACCCAAGCCCACCATGTCGCCCGACGACCCCTCGCTGCAGCACATCGCGCCGGAGCTGCGGGCCGCCTTCACCTCCGGGTCGGCGCCGGTGCACGACCGGGCGCGGCTGCCGCGGGAGTTCGACGCGCTGCACAACGGGCACGAGGGCAGCCACCACTTCCTGGTGGACGACTTCGTGACCGCGGTCAACACGCGCGGCCTGCCGACGGTCAACGCCTGGGTCGCGGCCCGCTACACCCTGCCGGGCATCATCGCGCACGAGTCGGCGCGGCAGGGCGGGGCCAGGCTGGAGATCCCGGACTTCGGGGACGCCCCGGAGAGCTGAGCCCAAGCCGCCGGCCGAAGCCGCCGGCCCGGGCCGGGTGCCGTCAGGTGCCCGGCTTGCGGCCGTACACGAAGACGTCGTCGCCGGTCTTCAGCAACGACCAGTACTTCTTGGCGACGGTGGGTGTCATGTTGACGCAGCCGTGCGAGCCCGGCGGGTTCCACATGCTGAGGTTCACCGAGTGGAAGGCCTGGCCGCCGTCGAAGAACTGGCTGTAGGGCATCGGCACGTTGTAGACGGACGAGACGTGGTCGATGTCACGCCAGTAGATCTTCTTCAGGCCGGTCCGGGTCTCGTACCCGTCACGGCCGGTACGGACCGGGACCGGGCCGTAGACCAGCTTGCTGCCGTCCTGGATCCAGCTCAGCTGGAGCGTGAGGTTGACGCAGGCGATGCGCCCCTTGTTCGTGGGGCACTTGCCGTCCTTGTTGGGCTTGTTCCCGACGGCCTTCTGCTTGTTCATCAGGTCCATCACGCCCCAGGTGACCGGGCCGGCGTAACCGATGTCAGGCGTTATTCCGTGCTTGTCCTGAAATGCCTTGATCGCCTTGCAGTCCGCCGCGGACTGCTTGCCGTCGACCGGTCGCCCGAGGAACTTCTCCACCTGCTTCTGGTACGGCCCGGCCTGCGTGGTGCAGCTCGCGGCCTGCGCCGGAGCGGAGGTGAGAGCGAGCGTGAGCGGCGCCACAAGCCCGGTGACACCGAGCACTACGGCACTTCGTCTGCGTATGTCCCCCATATGACGTCTGTCTCCTTTTCCTGTCCTGTGGTCTCGTCGTACTGGACCGGCCGATGCCCGGCATTGGTTGTAGCCCTGGTCAGGCTGTGACGAAACGGTTAACTTCGCCGCCGCGGCCGCCGCTGCCGGCATCGGTCCACCTACCCGGAAGTGGACCGCGCCACAGCGTCGTGGCCGACCTAGTCTGCGGTTCATGCATCCCGCACTCGCCGACGATCTCGCCCGGCTTCCCGAACTCCTCCAGTCCGCCCGCGACGTGGCCGCCCGCGCGGCGGCCGGGTCGGCCGAACGGCCGGTGGCCGCGCTCGCGACGGCGCCCGCGCGGGCGCCGCTGCCCGAGCGGGGAGAGGGCGGTGCCGGCGCACTGGCCCGGTTCACCGAGCGATGGGCGCCGGGAATGTCCGCCTCGGCCGGGCCACGCTACCTCGGATTCGTCACCGGCGGTGTGACCCCCGCCTCCCTCACCGGCGACTGGCTGACCTCGGCCTACGACCAGAACCTGTCCGGGGACGCCGGCTCCTGGGGTGCCGCCCTGGAGCGCGAGACCGTGGCCTGGCTGGCCGAGCTGTTCGGGCTCGGCGAGGCGCACAGCGGGGCGTTTGTGACCGGGGCCACGATGTCGAACACCGTCGGCCTGGCGATCGCCCGGGAATGGCTCGGCGAGCGGCTCGGGGTCGACGTCTCCCGGGCGGGGGCCGCCGCGCTCGGCCCGGTCGACGTGCTCTCCGGCAGCCCGCACTCCAGTGTGGGCAAGGCGCTGTCGGTGCTCGGCATCGGCCGGGACCGGCTGCGTCCGGTGCCGCTGCTGCCCGGCGGCCGGGAGGCGGTGGACGTGACCGCGCTGGACGCGGCGCTGGCCGGACTGGGCGGGCGGCCCGCGATCGTCGTCGCCAACGCGGGCACGGTGAACACCGTCGACTTCGACAACCTGCAGGCGATCGCCGCGCTCAAGGAGCGGTACGGCTTCTGGCTGCACGTGGACGCCGCGTTCGGCGCCTTCGCCGCCCTCTCCCCCGCCCACGCCCCGCTCGTCGCCGGTCTGGACGCGGCCGACTCGGTCTGTGTGGACCTGCACAAGTGGCTCAATGTCCCCTACGACGCGGCCGTCCAGTTCACCCGCCGCCGCGACCTCCAGGTGGCCGTCTTCCACAACGAGTCCCCCTACCTGGGCCTGCCCACCAACACCCCGGACTTCCTGCACCTCACCCCGGAGAACTCCCGCCGGATGCGGGCGCTGCCGGCCTGGTTCGCGCTGACCGCGTACGGCCGGGACGGGCACCGCGAGATCGTGGAGCGCAACGTCACCGAGGCGCGCCGGCTCGGCTCCGGCATCGGGGAGTTGCCCGCCCTGCGCCTGCTCGCCCCGGTCCGGCTCAACGTCGTCTGCTTCACCCTCGCCGAGCAGCCCACGCAGGAGCGGGTGGCCGCCCTGGCCCGGGCGGTCGCCGCGTCCGGCGAGGCGTTCCTCACGCCGACGGTGTACGGCGGGGTCCCGGCGCTGCGGGCGGCGTTCAGCAACTGGCGGACCACCGAGGACGACACCCGGCGCGTACTGGCCGTCCTCGCTGCCGCCTCAGCCGCTCTCTGACCCGCGCCGGGCCTCCCGGTGCGGCCGCAGCGCTGCGTGGAACCCGCTGTTGACGGCGGTGAGCCCGCCGTCGACGCGGAGGGTGGTACCTGTGATCCAGGCGGCGTCGCGGGAGGCCAGGAAGGCGACGGCCGCGGCGATGTCCTCCGGCTCGCCGACCCGGCCGAGCGGGTACAGCGGCCGGAGGGCGGCGAGTTCGTCCTCCCGGTCCGCCCAGGCCGAGGTGCGGACGGTGCCCGGCTCCACCAGGTTGACCCGTACCCCGCGCGCCGCCGCGCGCCCGGCGAGGGTGCGGGTCAGCGAGGCGAGACCGGCCTTGGCGGCACTGTAGGCGTGGTTGCCGAAGTCGGCCTCGGCGTTGACGGAGCCGATGCTCACGATCGCGCCCCGGCCGGAGGCGGCCAGGTGCGGGAGGGCGGCGCGGCAGCAGCGGTACACGCCGGTGAGGGTGATGTCGAGGTCCAGGGCCCACCCGTCGTCCGGCTGGTCCTCGAAGAGCGGGACGTCCGGGGTGCAGTGCGCGGCGCAGTTCACCAGGACGTCGAGCCTGCCGAAGGCATCGACGGCACGGGCGACGGCGGCCTCCACCGAGTCGCGGTCGGCGACGTCGCAGGCGAACGCCGTGACCGCCAGGCCCTGTTCGCGCAGCGCGGCCGCCGTCCGCTCCGCCTCGGGCAGGTCCCGGTCGGTCGCCAGCACCCTGGCACCCTCTTCCGCCAGCTGGCGGGCGACGGCCGCGCCGATGCCGCGGGCCGCGCCCGTGACGAGAACTCCGTGTCCGGCAAAGCGATCGAGTCCGGTCATGACGACGACCGTACGGGTCGGACGATCAACAGGACAGATAGCGTGCGCACATGTCCTCGTTCTTGCAGCAACTCCCGGCCCTCATAGGCGTCGTGATCGGCGCGCTCGGTTCGTATCTCGCGGTGGTGCGGGGCGACCGGGTGCGGTTCCGGCGGGAGCAGGAGGCACGCTGGGAGGAGCGGCGGCTGGCGGTGTACAGCGACTATGCGCGGGCGCTGAAGAAAACGGTGAACCTCACCTACCGCGTCGCGGCCCATCTCGGCAACGATCCGCATCCGCACCCGATCTCCCCGGCCGAGGCCGAGCCGCAGCTGGCGGCGGCCACGGACGGCCGTGATCCGGCCGGGGAGGCGCTGATCATGCTGGGCAGCCGGGAGGTGGTGGAGCAGGCACGGCACTGGGTGACCGCGGTGATGGCCATGGAGCGGTTCATGCGCGCCGGGACGGTCGACCCGGACGCCTGGCAGGACCTGCTGGCACGGCAGCGGGCCTGCCGGGAGCGCTACTACACCGCCGTACGCGAGGATCTCGCGCTGCCTCCGGGGCACCCGGCGCTCTGGCCGACCCGGCCGGATTCCGGCGGCTGAGGGGCGTGCCGGTTCCGCGGTAGCCGGTGGCGGGTTTCTCGCGGAAGCCTGACATCACGTGTCGTCTCCTGCTTCTCCCGGCGGACGCCGTCCGCCGGGTCGGCTCAGTGGCCCCGGGCGATCCACTCCGCCAGCTGGGGGGCCTCGGCGCCGATGGTGGTCGGGTCGCCGTGCCCGGTCAGGACCTTCGTCTCGGGCGGGAGGGTGAGCAGCTTGTCCCGGATGGAGTCGATGATCGTCGGGAAGTGCGAGTACGACCGCCCGGTCGCGCCGGGGCCGCCCTGGAAGAGGGTGTCGCCCGTGAAGACGACGCCCAGGCCGGGGTCGTGGAGGCAGACGGCGCCGGGCGCGTGGCCGGGCGTGTGCAGCACGGTCAGGTCGGCGCCCGCGGCCTCGATGACCAGCCCGTCGGACAGGTGGTTGTCGGGGTCGCGGTCGGGGTGGGTGAGCTTCCACAGCGGCAGGTCGTCGGGGTGCAGCCAGATCTTGGCGCCGGTGAGGTCCGCGAGGGCGGGCGCGGCGTCGATGTGGTCGTTGTGGGCGTGGGTGCAGACGATCGCCTTCAGGACGCGGTCGTCGACCGCCTCGGCGATGGCCTGGGCGTCGTGCGCGGCGTCGATGACGATCACTTCGCGTTCGTCGCCGACGATCCAGACGTTGTTCTCGACGTCCCAGGTGCCCCCGTCGAGGGTGAACTGCCCGGAGGTGACGAGGCGTTCGATGCGCGTGGTCATCAGAGCACCACCACCGAACGCAGCACGTCGCCCTGGTGCATCCGCTCGAACGCCTTCTCCACCTCGTCGAGCTGGATGGTCTCGGAGACGAAGGCGTCCAGCGGCAGCCGCCCCTGGAGGTGCAGGTCGATGAGCATGGGGAAGTCCCGGGATGGCAGGCAGTCGCCGTACCAGCTGGACTTGAGCGCGCCGCCGCGGCCGAAGACGTCCAGCAGCGGCAGTTCGAGCTTCATCTCGGGGGTGGGCACGCCGACCAGGACGACGGTGCCGGCGAGGTCGCGGGCGTAGAAGGCCTGCTGGTAGGTCTCCGGGCGGCCGACCGCCTCGATGACCACGTCGGCGCCGAAGCCGCCGGTCAGGTCGCGGATCGCCTCGACCGGGTCGCTCTCGCGCGAGTTGATGCTGTGGGTGGCGCCCAGGGAGCGGGCCTTCTCCAGCTTCCGGTCGTCGATGTCGACGGCGATGATCTTCGCGGCACCCGCCAGGCGGGCCCCGGCGATCGCGGCGTCGCCGACCCCGCCGCAGCCGATCACGGCGACCGAGTCGCCCCGGCCGACGCCGCCCGTGTTGATCGCGGCGCCGATGCCCGCCATCACCCCGCAGCCGAGCAGCCCGGCGACCGCCGGGGAGACGGCCGGGTCGACCTTGGTGCACTGTCCGGCGGCGACCAGCGTCTTGTCGGCGAAGGCGCCGATGCCGAGCGCCGGGGAGAGCTCCTGCCCGGTGGAGGCGAGGGTCATCTTCTGCTTCGCGTTGTGGGTGTTGAAGCAGTACCAGGGCCGGCCGCGCAGACAGGCCCGGCAGTTCCCGCACACCGCACGCCAGTTGAGGATCACGAAGTCACCGGGCGCGACGTCCGTGACGCCCTCGCCGACCGACTCCACGACCCCGGCTGCCTCGTGGCCCAGCAGGAAGGGGAACTCGTCGTTGATCCCGCCCTGTTTGTAGTGCAGGTCGGTGTGACAGACCCCGCAGGCCTGCACCTGTACGACGGCTTCGCCCGGCCCCGGGTCCGGCACCACGATCGTCTCGACCCGCACGGGCTCGTCCTTGCCCGGTGCGATCACGCCGCGTACTTCCTGCGCCATGGACCTGCCCTTTCGTCGCTCTGCTGCCGTGCTGGCTTCCGACCCTACGCGGGAACGATCAGCGACGGCACGCATCGCTCGTCGCGGATCTTCCCGGACGACCACCGTCCGTGGTGCTCACCCTCTTCGCCACATACCCCCGGGGGTACCTCTGCTACGGTGCTAGATATACCCCAGGGGGTAATTCACCTCGGGGAACGAGGAGAGGAGAGTGCTGTCGTGTCCTTCATCGACACCATCGAGGTGCCAGGACTGGGCAACCGCGGCTATCTGGCGGGCGGGGCGCACGGCGCCGCCGCGGTCGATCCGCCCCGGGACGTCGACCGGGTGCTGACGGCCGTCGCCCGGCGCGGGGTGCGGCTCACGCATGTCGTGGAGACGCACGTGCACAACGACTACGTCTCCGGCGGCCTGGAGCTGGCCCGGCTGACCGGGGCCGCTTACGTGGTGCCGGCCGGGGCGCGGGTGGCGTACGAGCGGGTGCCGGTGGCCGACGGGGACGTGCTGGAGATCGAGGCGGGGCTTGCGCTGCGCGCGCTGGCGACCCCCGGGCACACCCCGCACCACACGTCGTACGTCCTGGAGGAGACCGGCCGCGAGACCGGCCGCGAGACCGGCCGCGAGACCGGCCGCGCGGTGGCCGTCTTCACCGGCGGCTCGCTGCTGATCGGCACCGTCGGCAGGCCCGACCTGGTGGAGCCCCGGCTCACCGGTGAGCTGGCCCGGGCGCAGCACGCCTCGGCGCACCGGCTGGCCGCCGAGCTGCCGGACGGGACCGCGGTGCTGCCGACCCACGGCTTCGGCAGCTTCTGCTCGGCCGGGGACGCGTCCGGCCCGGCCAGCACCGTCGGCCGGGAGCGCGCGGTGAACGAGGCGCTGGTCAAGGACGTCGACACGTTCGTCGCCGGCCTGCTGGCCCGGCTCGACGACGTACCGGCCTACTACGCCCACATGGGCCCGCTGAACTCCCGGGGCCCGGCCCCCGTCGACCTCACGCCGCCGCACCGGGCGGACGCGACGGAGATCGCGGCACGGCTGGCGGCCGGGGAATGGGTGGTGGACCTGCGCAACCGGGTGGCGTTCGCCGAGGGGCATGTCGCCGGCACGCTCAACTTCGAGGCCGACGGGCGGCTCGCCACCCATCTGGCCTGGCTGCTGCCCTGGGGCAGACCGGTCACCCTGCTCGCCGAGTCGGCCGCGCAGCTCGCCGCCGCCCAGCGGGAACTGACCCGCGTCGGCATCGACCGCCCGGCCGCGGCCGCCACCGGCACTCCCCGGGCCTGGCTGCGCGCGGGCGAGCGGCCCCGCTCCTTCCCCCGCGCCACGTTCGCGGAGCTGGCGGCACACGGGACACGGGACGTCGTCGTCCTGGACGTGCGCCGGGACACCGAACGGGCCGACGGCCACCTCCGGGGCTCCCTCCACATACCCCTGCACCAGGTGCGGGAGCGGCTCGGAGAGATACCCGGCGGCACGGTGTGGGTGCACTGCGCCGGCGGAATGCGGGCGGCCGTCGCCGCCTCGCTCCTCGACGCGGCCGGTCGTGCCGTGGTCGCCGTCGACGACGGGTTCGCGGCGGCGCGCGCGGCCGGGCTGCCGATGGCGCGGCTCACCCCGGCCGAGGCGCGGGAACGCACGGACGCTGATGCCGTGCTGCTGGACGTCCGCGAGGCCGACGCATGGGCGGCCGGACACGCGCCGGGGGCAGTGCACGCCCCGCTCTCCGGGCTGGTGGCCGGGGCTCCGCTGCCGCCGGCCGCCGCGGGCCGCCCGCTCGTCGTGATCTGCCGCTCGGGACGGCGTTCGCGGGAGGCGGCGGCGCTGCTGACCGCCCGGGGGCTGGACGCGGTGGACGTCGTGGGCGGGATGACCGCCTGGCGCGCGGCGGGCCTCGCGGTGAGCGCCGAGGTCACCCCCGGATGAGCGCGCTTGTGCTCGCGCTCGGCGCCGGGGCCGTCACCGGGCTGGCGCTCGGGGCCCTGGGCGGTGGCGGCAGTGTGCTGGCCGTACCGGCGCTGATCTATCTGCTCGGTTTCACCCCCGCCGCGGCCACCACCGCGAGCCTGGTCGTCGTCACGGTCACCTCGGCCACCGCACTCGTCGCGCACGCCCGCGAGGGCGCGGTGCGGTGGCGGGCCGGTGCCGTGTTCGCGGCGGCCGGTGTGGTGCCGGCGGCGGTCGGCGGGGCGGTCTCCCGGCAGCTGCCGGCGGCGCTGCTGACCGGGGCGTTCGCGGTGCTCGCCGCCGTGGCGGCACTGCGCATGCTGTCGCCGGCGGCCGCGGGGTCCACGACGCCGGCACCGGCCCGGGCGTCCCGGGTGGCCGGGGCGGGCGCCGGTCTCGGCGCGGTGACCGGGGTGCTCGGTGTGGGCGGCGGATTCCTCGCCGTACCGTCCCTGGTGAACGTCGTGGGGCTGCGGATGCGCGCGGCGATCGGCACCAGCCTGCTGGTCATCACGATCAACTCGGTCACCGCGCTGGCGGCGCGCGCCGGTTCGGCGGCGGACGTCGACTGGTCGGCCGTGGGCCCGTTCGCCGGGGCCGCGGTCCTCGGCGCCTGGGACGGCAGACGGCTCGCGGCCCGGCTGTCCGCGGGCACCCTCCAGCGGCTCTTCGCCTACGCGCTGCTCGCGGTGGCCGCGTTCATGCTGGCCGACGCGCTAGGCCAGTGACAGGAACAGCTTCTCCAGCCGTGCCTTCATCTGCTCGGTGGTCTCGCCGTCCGAGCCGCCGCGCCCCGGATCCGCGATGCACTGCTGGAGCCCGGTCGCGATGATCGCGAAGCCCGCCCGGTCCAGGGCGCGCGAGGCGGCGGCGAGCTGGGTGACCACGTCCTCGCAGTCACGGCCCTCCTCGATCATCTTGATCACTCCGGAGATCTGGCCCTGCGCCCGGCGCAGCCGGTTCAGCACCGACTTGAGCTCATCGCCTTCGAACTGAAGCTCCACAACCACTCCTCACATACCCGTAGGGGTATGTTACCCCGCTGCTCACCACCTCCGGGAAGGATCGCACCCCCATGCCCACGACGCCCTCGCACCCGAGACTCGACCCCGAGCACGTCCTCGCCCGCCTGCCGGAGCTGACCGTCGTCGACGTCCGCACCCCCGGCGAGTTCGCCTCCGGTCACCTGCCGGGCGCCCACAACATCCCTCTGGACACCCTGCCCCGGGCCCTGCCCACGCTGCGCGCGGCACGCGGCGAGCTCCTCCTGGTCTGCGCCTCCGGCGCCCGGGCCGAGACCGCCCGGGCGGTCCTCGCCGGGCACGGCATCCCGGCGGCCACCCTCACCGGCGGCACCCGCGGCTGGGCCGGGCGCGGTCAGGAACTCCACCGTCCGCCGGGCGCGTCCCGTACGGCATGGGCCATGGAGCGCCAGGTCCGGCTCACCGCCGGGACGGTCGTCCTCGCCGGGCTGGGTCTCGGGCAACTGCACCCGGCCTGGCTGCTGCTGTCCGCCGGCGTGGCGGGCGGCCTGGTGTTCTCGGCCGTCAGCGACACCTGCGGCATGGCCGCGCTGCTGGCGAAGCTGCCGCACAACCGGCCCCGCGCGACGGACCTCGACGCGACCCTCGCGGCCCTGGGTTCCGCCCGCGGCTGAGCGGACGCCGGAGCCGGAAGCGGCCGACGTAGCCTGGGGATCGTCGGCGGGCGCCGCCCGCCGCCGGACGAGGAGCACCGTGACCGCCGCAGACGCAGTTCCGACGAGAGAGCCGAAAGAGCCCGTGCTGCGGCTGCTTCTCTCCTATGTCCGGCCGCACCGCTGGGCCCTGCTGACGGGTGCGGTGCTCTCGCTGGTGACGGGGGCGACCGGGCTGCTGCTGCCGCTGGTGGCCCGGGGGTTGATCGACGACCTGTCCCACGACCGCTCCATCACCGCCAAGTTGCTCGCGATGGCGGGCCTGGTGGTCGCCAACGCCGGGGTGGGCGCGCTGGGTTCGTACGTTCTCAGACGCACCGCCGAGTCGGTGGTGCTGGGGGCGCGGCGCACCCTGTCGTCGTACCTGCTCAGGCTGCGGATCACCGCCGTGGACCGTACCGAACCCGGTGACCTGATGGCGCGGATCACCTCGGACACCACCCTGCTGCGCGAGGTCACCACGGACTCGCTGGTCGCGCTCGGCACCGGCGGACTCACCCTGGTCGCCACCGTGGTGATGATGGGGGTGGTCGATCCCGTGCTGCTTGGCGTCACGCTCGTCGTGATCGCCGCGGCGGGCACGGTGCTGGGCACGATCGTGCCGCGCATCAACCGGGCGAGCCGCCGGGCGCAGGACGCGGTCGGGGTGATGGGGGCCTCGCTGGAGCGGGTGCTGGGCGCGCTGCGCACGGTGAAGGCGTCGGGCGCCGAGCACCGGGAGGAACTGGCGCTGCACGAGGCCGCCGAGGAGTCGTGGCGGCAGAGCGTGCGGGCCGCCAAGTGGTCGGCGGCCGCGGGGAACACGGCGGGACTCGCGATGCAGCTGGCGTTCATCACGGTGCTCGCGGTGGGCGGGGCCCGGGTGGCGACCGGTGCGATCGGCGTGGGCACGCTGGTGGCGTTCCTGCTCTACGTCTTCTACCTGATGCAGCCGATCCAGCAGGTCGTCGGGGCGATCACCCAGTACCAGACCGGCGCCGGCGCGCTCGCCCGGATCCAGGAGGCGCTGCGGCTGCCCGCCGAACTCCCGGCCCGGCCCGCCGAGTTGCCGTCCGCCGGCGCCGAACCGGCCGCCGTCGCCTTCACCGACGTGCGCTTCCGGTACGCCGACGACCTGCCGTACGTCCACCACGGCGTCAGCTTCGACGTCCCCGCGCGGGGCATGACAGCGTTCGTGGGGCCGTCCGGCGCGGGCAAGACCACCGTGTTCTCGCTGATCGAGCGGTTCTACGACCCCGAGTCCGGCACCGTCGCCGTGGACGGCCGCCCGGTCGCCGACTGGGAACTCCCGCTGCTGCGCTCGGCCATCGGGTATGTCGAACAGGACGCTCCGGTGCTGTCGGGCACGCTGAAGGACAACCTGCTGCTCGGCAACCCGGAGGCGGACGAGGACGCGGTCGCGCGGGTGCTGAAGACGACCCGGCTCGACGGTCTGGTGGCCCGGCTGCCGCAGGGGCTGGAGACCCTGGTCGGGCATCGCGGGACCAAGTTGTCGGGCGGCGAGCGCCAACGGGTCGCGATCGCCCGGGCGTTGCTGCGCCGGCCCCGGCTGCTGCTCCTGGACGAGGCCACCTCGCAGCTCGACGCGGTGAACGAGGCGGCGCTGCGGGACACGGTCGCCGATGTGGCGCGGTCGACCACGGTGCTGGTGGTCGCGCACCGGCTGTCGACGGTGACCATGGCGGACCGGATCGTCGTCATGGACGCGGGCCGGGTCCGCGCGGTGGGCACGCACCGCGAACTGGTGGCGGCGGATCCGCTGTACGCGGAGCTGGCGGCGACCCAGTTCCTGGCCTCGGAGCACTGAGGACGACGGGCAACGAGGAGGGCCGCCCCTGCGCGGGACGGCCCTCGGTGTGCGGCGGGGTCAGGCTTCGATGCCCGGCACCAGTCCCATGGCGGGCGCGGCCAGGTCGGTCACCTGGTGCAGTTCGCCGAGCTTGTGGACTCCGTTCAGCCCCTGCACCTGCTCCGAGACCTTCGGCATCCTGCCCCGGTACTCCGCCGGGATGTCACTGCGGGAGATTGAGTCGAGCACGCCGAGCGCGGTGACCTTCCCGGGGTGCTGCGCGCTCGCGTCGGCCGCGTTCGCCAGCGGCGCGGCGAGGCCGGTGACCCCGACGGCGAGACCGACGGCGGCGACGATACGTCGTGTTGAGATCATGTCCTCAGCAACGCCCCCGGCGCCGCGCCGGACACGGGCAGCCGGTCCCCCTCACCCGTCAGGCGGAGCGCACGGCCTGCGCTTGCCGAGCCCGGTGAGCCGGAGGACGCTCGATGTGAGGGGCTCGCGCGGCCTGCTCCGCATCGGGTCGCGGGCTCCCGCAGGAGGTCACCATGGGCACCGCGACCGGTTCCACGTTCGACACCGACACGCTGCGCCGGGCCATAGAGGGGAACACCGGGAACAGCCTTCTCGCGCTCTACGCGGACGACGCCGAGATCCGCATCATCGACCGCAACACCCAGCCCAGTCACCCCAAGGTCCTGCACGGCCGCAGGGACATCGCCGCGCTGCTGGACGACGTCTACAGCCGCGACATGACGCACACGCTGGACCAGTGCATCGTGCAGGGCGACAAGGCCGCCTTCAGCGAGTCCTGCGAGTACGAGGACGGGGTCCGGGTGCTCGCCGAGTCGATGATCACGCTGCGCGACGGCAAGATCGCCGAGCAGATCATGATCCAGGCATGGGACGAGTAGCCGGGAGGACCGCGAGGGTCCAGGTCAGTTCCCGGTTGACCTGGACCTTCTCGGCGCGGGCGGCGCTGGGGCACACCCGCCGGCCGCGTCGCCGTGCGTCCGCCGTGCTGCTGTGGACGGTCCTGCGGGCGCCGCACCGCCGCCGGAAGCACTGACGGCGGGAAGCACGCACCGACGGCGGGAAGCGCTGACGGCTCGGTTACCCTGGGTGCGGGCCGTGACTGGCGCTGAGGTGGAGCACCACCGGGGAGCGGTCCGCACTGTCGATGCCGTGCGCCTGGGCGATCAAGGTCGAACCAGCTCAGGAGTGTGCCGCATGACCCAGGCCCGCCTCATGGACGGAACCGCAGTCGCCCGCCGGATCGTCGAGGAGACCGCGAAGCAGGCCGCCGACCTCACCGCACGGACCGGTGTCACGCCGTGTCTGGCGACCGTGCTGGTCGGCGAGGACCCCGCCTCCGTCACCTACGTCCGGATGAAGCAGAACCGCAGCCGCAAGGCCGGCATCGCCTCCCGGCACGTGGCCCTGCCCGCCACCACGACCACCGAGGAACTGGTCGCCGTCCTGCGGGAGTTGTCGGCCGACCCGGCGGTGCACGGCATCCTGCTCCAGCACCCGGTCGGCGAACACATCGACGAGCGGGCCGCGTTCGAGGCGATCGCGCCGGAGAAGGACGTGGACGGCGTGACCTTCGCGTCGTTCGCGACGATGAGCTTCGGCCTGCCGGGCTTCGTCTCCTGCACCCCCGGCGGCATCCTGCGCCTGCTCGACGCGTACGACGTCGACCCGGCCGGGAAGCGGGCGGTGGTCGTCGGCCGCAGCGCGATCCTGGGCAAGCCGGCCGGCATGCTGCTGCTGGCCCGCGATGCCACCGTCACCTACTGCCACTCCCGCACCCGCGATCTCTCGGCGGCCGTCCGCGAGGCCGACATCGTGGTCGCCGCGGTGGGCCGGCCCCGGCTGATCCGCGGCCAGGACCTCAAGCCGGGCGCGGTCGTGCTCGACGCCGGCTACAACGAGGGCAACGTCGGTGACGTCGACTTCGACACCGCCGTCGAGCGGGCCTCGCTGATCACGCCGGTGCCGGGCGGGGTCGGCCCGATGACCATCGCCGTGCTGCTGGAGCAGACGGTGACGGCGGCCGCCCGGCAGCTCGGGGCGTGACGCGGGGGGCTCAGCGCATCCAGGCGCTGTACTGCATGACGGCCCCGGCCTGCACGCCGTACTCCGGCTCGGCCCGGGTGAGCGTGGCCTCCATGCCGAGGACGGTCCCGGTGGCCGGGTCCAGGATCAGCATGCGGCGCGCCCCGGAGCCGTCGTCGCAGACGTAGGCCTGCCCGGTGCGGCCCAGCCGGTCGGTGACCTCCCCCACCGGCCGCAGCCCCTCGGCCTTCGCGAGGAGTTCGGCCAGCGCCGCCGACTCGTGGGCGCCGAGCGTCCAGTTGTCCAGCAACTCAGCGGCGGCGTCGAGGAGTTCGGGGGTGCTCAGGGTGTCGGTGTAGTTCAGCTCGGTGAGGTAGGCGCGCAGCTTCGCCGGGTCGTGCGGGGGTGTCGCCAGTGGCGGGGCGTCGCCCCACATCGGCGGGAAGGTCCGGCGGCTGAGCACATGGCCGTCCTCGACGAGCCGCGGTGTGTCGCCTTCGTCGGTGAGGACCGGGCGGCCGGGACGGCTCGGGTCGGTGGCCACGACGAGTTCGGTGTGGCTGCCGTCGGCCCGCCAGCGCACCACCCTCTCCTCGGGGAGGGTGACGGGCGGCTTGTCATCGCTCATGCCCAGGCTCCAGGACTGCACATGGGTGCCCTGGCGCAGGGCCGGCGACCCGTCGCGGGCTGCCACGGCGGCCAGCTTCGCCACGTCCGCGAGCGGTACGGGCACGGAGTGGGCGCGAACGGTCAGCGGCCGGGGTGCGGCGAGCGCGGGGGTGCCGGCGGAGCCGCCGAGCAGCAGCGTCAGCAGGGTCGCGACCACGGCGGCGGCCGCGACCAGGCCCCATGCCAGCCGGGGCCGGGCCCGGCGCGCGGGGCGGGGCTCGTCCAGCAGCCGGGCGAGGCGCCGTTCGGCGGTGTGGTCGAGGGGGCCGTCGCCGAAGTGCGGGCCGTCGGCGGGCACCGGGTCGGCGGCGCGCAGCAGGTCGAGTTCGTCAGCCATGGCGGTGTTCCTCGCGAAGGGCCTCGGCGGCGGGGGGTCGCAGTCGGTCGATCTCGGCTCTGAGCCGGCCGCGGGCGCGGTGCAGCCGCATCGCCGCCGCCCGTTTCCCGCAGCGCAGGACGACGGCGACGTCCTCGACGCCGAGTTCCTCCCACGCGGTCAGCCGCAGCACCTCCTGGTCGGCCGGGGACAGCCGGGCGAGCGCCTCGTGCACCCAGCCGCCGGGCGGCTCGCTGCCGGGGCTGGCCACGACGTGCCGTCCGTGCGCGGTGTCGTCGTTGCCCAGCCGGTCCACCAGCCGGCGCCGGCGCCCGTACCCGCGTACCGCGTTGGCGAGGCAGTTGCGTGCCACGCCGTACAGCCAGGGCAGCGGGGCGGCCGGCAGGTCGGCGCGGCGGCGCCAGGCCACCGTGAACACCTCTGCCACCACTTCCTCCACCTCGCCGGTCCGCCCGTCCAGTCGCCGCGCGACATAGCGGCTGACCGCCCAGTAGTGCTCGCGATAGGCAGCGGCGAAGATCTCGTCGTTGCTCATGTCCCGTTCATGTCCGGCACCGTCCCGATCGTCACAGCCTTCCGCGTGACGCTCGTCGCATCCGTCGAGTGTGACCGCTGCGCACAGCCCGGACACAGGCGGGGTATGAGGAACCTCAAGTGGCTCACGACCACGGATCACAAGACGATCGGAACGCTGTACCTGGTCACGGCGTTCTCGTTCTTCTGCGTCGGTGGCGTGCTGGCCCTGTTCATGCGCGCCGAACTGGCCCGCCCCGGTCTGCAGATCATGTCGAACGAGCAGTTCAACCAGGCCTTCACGATGCACGGCACGGTCATGCTGCTGATGTTCGCGACCCCGCTCTTCGCGGGTTTCGCGAACTGGATCATGCCGCTCCAGATCGGCGCCCCGGACGTGGCCTTCCCGCGCCTGAACATGCTGGCCTACTGGCTCTACCTGCTCGGCTCCACCATCGCGGTCGGCGGCTTCCTCACCCCGCAGGGTGCCGCGGACTTCGGCTGGTTCGCCTACGCCCCGCTGTCGGACGCGGTCCGCTCGCCGGGCGTCGGCACCGACATGTGGATCATGGGCCTGGCGCTCTCCGGCTTCGGCACCATCCTCGGTGCGGTCAACTTCATCACCACGATCATCTGCATGCGCGCCCCCGGCATGACCATGTTCCGCATGCCGATCTTCGTCTGGAACGTCCTCCTGACGGCACTCCTGGTCCTGCTCGCCTTCCCCGTCCTCGCCGCCGCGCTGTTCGCCCTGGAGGCGGACCGCAAGTTCGGCGCCCACGTCTTCGACGCGGCCAACGGCGGAGCACTGCTCTGGCAGCACCTCTTCTGGTTCTTCGGCCACCCGGAGGTCTACATCATCGCCCTGCCGTTCTTCGGCATCATCTCCGAGGTCATCCCGGTCTTCTCCCGCAAGCCGATGTTCGGCTACCTGGGCCTGGTGGCGGCCACCATCGCGATCGCGGGCCTGTCGGTCACCGTCTGGGCCCACCACATGTACGTCACGGGAGGCGTGCTCCTCCCCTTCTTCTCCTTCATGACCTTCCTGATCGCGGTCCCGACGGGAGTGAAGTTCTTCAACTGGATCGGCACGATGTGGCAGGGCTCGCTGTCCTTCGAGACCCCGATGCTCTGGACCACGGGCTTCCTGGTGACGTTCGTCTTCGGCGGCCTGACCGGTGTGATGCTCGCCTCCCCGCCGATCGACTTCCACGTCTCCGACTCGTACTTCGTCGTCGCCCACTTCCACTACGTGGTCTTCGGTACGGTCGTCTTCGCGATGTTCGCCGGATTCCACTTCTGGTGGCCCAAGTTCACCGGCAAGATGCTCGACGAGCGCCTCGGCAAGATCACCTTCTGGACCCTGTTCACCGGCTTCCACGGCACCTTCCTGGTCCAGCACTGGCTGGGCGCCGAAGGCATGCAACGCCGGATCCCCGACTACCTGGCGGTCGAGGGCTTCACCACCCTCAACACGGTCTCGACGATCTTCTCGTTCCTGCTGGGCTCGTCACTGCTCCCGTTCTTCTACAACGTCTGGAAGACCGCCAAGTACGGAGAGAAGGTCGAGTCGGACGACCCGTGGGGCTACGGCCGTTCACTGGAGTGGGCGACGTCGTGCCCGCCCCCGCGCCACAACTTCGTCACCCTCCCCCGGATCCGCAGCGAGTCACCGGCGTTCGACCTGCACCATGCCGCGGAGCGGGAGTTGAGCGCGCGATGAGCGTGAACGAGGAGGAACGGGCGCTGGTCAACCAGGTCGAGGGACATCTACTGCTGGCGGCGACCAGGGAGGAGGGCCGGAGGGCGGCAACTCGGCTGGCAGACCGTATCGGTTGGCTCACGGACACCCAACGGACCGATCTTGAACGACACTTCGAAGCCGAGTACTTGGAACTGGCCAAATCGTCCTGGCACCGCACGACGAATCGGGCCGAGCAGATGAGGTGTGAGTACGAGACGAGATACCGGTCTCTGCGTCAACGCCTTTTGGCCTGCTTCCTGCTGGCCTGCGCCCTACTGACGGCCACAATTCTGCTGACGCTGTCTGCACGAGCGCCCCTTTAGGGGCGGGGGCTGTGACTGATATGCGGCTGCCGCCGCGTGTGCGCGACCAGCCACAGCCCACCCGCACCCGACAAACTACCGACTCAACTCTGACTCCACTGCTGATTGGTCCCTGCATTGCAGGCCCACAGCACCAGCGAAGTCCCGTTGCTCGTGCCCGCGCCATACGCGTCCAGGCACAGCCCCGCGTTGACGTTCGTGATCGTCCCGTCCGAGTTGACGTTCCACTTCTGGTTGTTCTGCCCGTTGCAGTCCCAGATCACGACCTTGGTCCCGTTGGTCGTGCCCTGGTTGTACGCGTCCAGGCACTTGTTGCCGTAGACCACGAGCTCCTTGCGGGAGGTGTACGTCCAGGCCTGGTTCTGGCCGCCGTTGCAGTCCCAGATCTCGGCCTGGGTGCCGTTGGTGATGGTGTTGTTGTAGACGTCGGCACAGCGGCCGGACGCCTTGCCCACGAGGAGCGTGCCGTTGGTTCCGGGGATCGGGCTCACCGCGATCGAGCCGAGCGTCGGCAGCGAACTCCCGCTGAAGGTGAGCGAGTTGCCCGACCCCTTGCTCAGGTCGACCTGCACGGACACGGTGCCCTGCGAGGACCCGGTCGGCGGGAAGGAGACCGTCGTGGCGGTCTGGCTGTTCACCTGGAGGGTGCCGGTGACGGCGGTGGAGCCGGTGTTGGTGTAGGCGACGTCGACGACGTCCAGGCCGGTGCTCGCGGCGCCGACGCCGGTGTACTTGCCGGTGGAGGTGGCGCTGTAACTCGTACTCGACGCCTCCGTGCCGCCGCTCACCTTCAGCATCACCGAGCCGCCCGCCGGGACGCTGGCGGTGTAACTCGTGGCGTACGACCCGAGGTTCGACTGCGCCCACAGGTCACGGACCGTCGCGGAGGCGCTGGTCAGGCCGAGGTCGGACCAGCGGACGGTGATGTTCTGGGCGGAGGAGGTGCGGTTGAGCAGCACGACCGCGCGGTTGCCGGTGCCGGAGAGGACCTTGCCGTAGACCTGGAGGCCGGTGGTGTCCTCGGCGACCTTGACGCCCTGGAGTCCGCGCGCGTCCTGGTCGACGGCGATGACGTCGGAGTTCTTGAGGATGGCGGCCGTCTCACTGGTCATCGTGGTGAGGTCGTTGCCGGCGAGCAGCGGGGCGCCTGATATCGCCCACAGTGCCATGTGGGTGCGGTTCTGGGCTGCGGTGAGTCCGGACATCCCGACGGTGAGCATGTCGGGGTCGTTGTAGTAGCCGGTGTGCTGGGCGGCCGGGTGCAGGGTCTGGTCGAAGTTGGAGAGCACGCTCGCCTGGGACGCCGTGCCGCCGTAGTAGTAGATGTCCGTGCTGGTCCGCCACATGGGGGCGAGGCCCGTCGCCCAGTTCCAGGTGTTCTGGTAGCCCCAGTTGCAGATGGACAGGGTCAGCGGACGGCCGGTGGTGGCCGCGGCCGTGGCGACCGCCGAGCTGATCGACTTGTACGCGGTCGCCGCGTCCAGTCCCTCGGCGTCGCCGCCGCACCAGTCGACCTTTACGAAGTCGAAGCCCCACTCCGAGAACTGGAGCATGTCCTGCGCGTAGTGCCCCTCGCTGCCGGTGTTGGCGGCGGCGGGGCGGCCCGTCGGGTAGTAGTAGCCGCAGCCGTTCGCGCCCGCGTCGGTGTAGATGCCGGCCTTCAGGCCCTTGCTGTGGATGTAGTCGGCGATGGCGCTCATCCCGCCGGGCCACTCACTGGTGTCGACGGTGATGTTGCCGGCACTGTCCCGGGTGCCCTGCCACCAGCCCTCGTCGATGTTGATGTACTTGTAGCCGGCGGCCGGGAGGCCGGCCGCGACGAACGCGTCGACCTGCGCCTTGATGACGTCGTAGTCGATCTTCGCCGCGAAGCTGTTCCAGGAGGCCCAGCCCATCGGGGCGGCGGGCACCGAGACCTGCGAGACGGTCGCCGCCCGGGCCGGTCCCGGCGTGGCGAAGAGAAGCGCGGCGGCGGCCGTCAGGGCCAGGGCGAGGGCGCGTACGGCGGCGGCCCACAGATGTCGTACGGGACCGCTGCCGGTCGTTCTGGGCGGGGGGTACATGCGGCTCCTCCACGGGGGTGCACGAGGGGGGTACGGCTCAATCGTGTTCGAAATCGCGAACATAGATCGGTGTTCCGAACACATCGCGCGCCGACCGTAGAGCCGCCGGAGGGTGAAGTCAACGGCTGTGACAGGCGTGAAGTCGCCCCACCTGTCGAGTCGTTCACCCCATGAGGGTGCGCGTGCCGCCATACTGCTGGTCGTGCGCGTAGCGATCATGACGGCGGGCTCGCGGGGCGATGTGGCCCCCTACACCGGACTCGGGTACGGGCTGAGCCGTGCCGGACACGAGGTCACCCTGGTCACCCACGGCCGCTTCGCGGGGCTGGTCGAAGGGTCCGGAGTCGGTTTCCACCCCCTGCCGGTCGATCCCCGGACCGAGCTTGAGTCCACCCGGGGACGCGGGCTGCACCGCAGTGCCAGCGGGGTCGGCAAGCTGCTGCGGGTGGTGGAGATGGCCCGCCGGCTGGTCGGACGGATGACGGACGACCTGCTCGCGGCCGCTCAGGCCAGCGACGTACTCCTGCTGTCCGGCTCCCTGGCCCCGATCGGCCACACCATCGCGGAGGGCCTACGGCTGCCGAGTATGGGCGTCTACCTCCAACCGCTCGCCGCCACCCGGGAGTTCGCGCCTCCGGTGCTCGGCGGCGGCACCTGGGGCGCCACCGGCAACCGGATCGCCGGGCACGGCGTGAACGCGGCCGTGGAGCAGGTCTTCGCGTCCACCGTCCCCGCGCTGCGCACCCGCCTGGCCCTGCCGCCGCAGCGCTCCGGCGCCGCCCGCCGGGCCAGGGAACGCCGGCTGTGGCCCGTCCAGCACGGCTTCAGCCCCCAGGTGGTCCCCCGCCCCCGTGACTGGCGCCCGGGCCTCGGGGTGTCCGGGTACTGGTGGCCGTACGACGGTGCGGCCCAACTACCCTCCGACGTAAGGGCGTTCCTCGACGCCGGGCCACCGCCGGTGTTCGTCGGCCTCGGCAGCGCCACGGTCCCTGACGCCGAGCGCCTGAGTCGGCAGGTGGTGGCGGCCCTCCGCAAGGCCGGGCTGCGCGGGGTGATCCAGAGCGGCTGGGGCGGCCTGACCGCCGACGGCGACGACATGCTGACCATCGGCGAGATGCCGCACTCGGTCCTCTTCCCCCGGATGGCGGCCGTGGTCCACCACGCGGGCGCGGGCACGACGGCGGCGGGCCTACGGGCCGGAGTCCCGGCGGTCCCCCTGCCGATCCAGTTCGACGAGGCGTTCTGGGCAGCGCGACTGGTCAGCCTCGGCGTGGCGCCGACTGCTGTTCCGCTGCGGGGACTGAGCGTCAATGCCCTTGCTGGAGCTCTGCGCCAAGCGACGCGGGATCCTGGATTCACCGAGCGGGCAAAGGAGTTGGGCGAGCGGATCCGGGCTGAGGACGGCGTGGCTCCGGTGACCGAGTCGCTCGGCGAGCTAGCCACATAGACACCGAGAGGCGCATGCGCCCCGTAAGGGGCGCGGGGAACTGCGCGACCAGCCCCCACGCACCCGCAGACACACGACTACCGCGAGCCCCCCGGTCTCCACCCTTCCGGCCGCAAGATCCCCACCAACAACCGCACCAACTCCTCCACCACGTCATCCAGACTCGCGTCCACCCACCCCGCACTCCAGTCGTGCAGCAACCCGTTCACACTCCCGATGAACGCCGTCGCCGCCAGCCGGTACTCCCGCGGCGCCGCATCCCCCCGCGCCGCCGCCGCGTTCGCCTCGGTGCATATCAGCTCCACCCAGCGCGCCCGCCGCGCCAGCCGCTGCTCCTCCAGCCGGGGACTCACGCCGATGACCTCCACGAAGGCGATCCGGATCCGGCGCGGATCCGAGGTCACGTCCCGGGCATACGCGCGGAACAGCACGGTCACCCGCTCGACCAGCGGCAGCGGCTCCGCCTCCGCGAACGCCGCGGCCACCGCCGCCTCCGCCCACCCGTTGACCTCCAGGTGCAAAGCGGCGAGCACGTCCTCCAAGGTCTGGAACTCCTCGTAGAACTGACGGGTCGACAGACCCGCGGCCTGGCTCAGCGCCGCGACGGTGGTGGCGCGAAACCCCGGCGTGTCACCGAAGAGCTGAAGTGCCGCGTCCAGGAAGCGCCGACGCCGCTCGGCCTTGCGTTCCTCGGCGGACCGGCCGCCGTAGCGACCCGTCGGTGCCTTGATCCTGCCCGTCAAGTCTGCCCCCTCCGTCGACCGCCCGATGGCCAATTTTCTCGCGTACGCCTCTTGTGGAGTCAGCCACCGCATCCTTACTTTTCAGTAAGTTCAGTTTGAACGCGCCCGTGTTCAGATTCCGCGACCCTGTGACCGCACACACGCGCGCGTCCCCACCCCCCTCAGAGAAGAGAGCAGTCATGCCTGCCTTCAGACCCAGGCACCTTTGCTCCGTGGCCGCCGCCCTCCTCCTGACCGCCGCCGCACCCGCGACCGCCGCCACCGCCGCGGCCGACGCGTCCCTGCGCGAGGTGCTGTTCGTCGGCAACAACTGGGACGGCACCGCGACGGTCCTGAACTCGTCCGGCGACTTCGCCAAGGTCGGCCAGATCAACGTCATACCCGACAAGGACCAGCGGATCGCCGAGATCAACGCCGACCCCATCAAGTGGATCTACTACACGTCGATCCGCAACGAGGTCGGTCAGGGGCACGACCAGTACGTGGACGACATGTACTCCACGCCCGACGGGAGGTCCGTGGTCGTCTCCCGCCCGAGCTTCGCCGACGTCGTCTCCATCGACCTCGCCACCGACACGATCAACTGGCGCTTCCCGGTGGCCGGTTACCGCGCCGACCACATGGCCGTGTCCCCCGACGGCACGAAGGTCGCGGTCTCGGCGTCCACCGCGAACAAGGTGCAGGTGCTGGACATCGACACCGGCAAGGAGCTGGGCGAGTTCGCCACCGGTGACAAGCCGCACGAGAACGTCTTCAGCCCCGACGGCAAGTACATCTGGAACATGTCGATCGGCGAGGTCACCACCTCGCTCGACGATCCGGCCTGGGACTGGACGAAGGGCGACCGGCACATCACCGTCGCCGACGCCACCACCTACAAGCAGGTCAAGATCATCGACATGCGGGACCGGCTGGACGCGGTCGGCCTGACGGACTTCTCGGACGCGGTCCGGCCCGCGGCCTTCACGCCCGACTGGTCGAAGATGTACTTCCAGGTGTCGTTCTTCAACGGCTTCCTGGAGTACGACATCGCCACCGACAAGATCACCCGGGTGAAGACGCTGCCGTCGAACCCGGCGACCAGCACCGACCGCACCACCTGGCTCCTCGACTCACGTCACCACGGCATCTCGATGAAGCCGGACGGCACCAAGCTGTGCGTCGCCGGGACGATGGACAACTACGCAACGATCGTCGACCGCGCCACCCTCCAGGAGGGGCCGCTCATCACGGCGTCCACGCCGTACTGGGCCACGGTCAGCGGGGACGGCAAGGACTGCGTCATCTCCGAGAGCGGCGCCGACCAGGTGACCGCGATCGACTTCGGCACCGGTCAGAAGGTGACCTCGGTCCCGGTCGGCGACCACCCGCAGCGCGTCCGGCTCGGCCACGTACAGTCCGACTGGGCCGGTGCGTCCGGCAGTTGACCGCATAGTTGACCGCCCATCAGGACCTTCGGCCTCCGGGATGCGCGGCACCCCGGAGGCCGAAGCACTGCTCAGAACTTCGCCGCCACCCAGGCGGCCAGCTCCGCCTTGGCCGCGTTCAGCAGGGTGGAGCTCGGTGCGGTCGCCCCGTTGGTCACCAGCGCGAAGTGCAGCACGCCGGAGTCCGAGTCGGTGAGCAGCAGTCGGCGGCTGCCCGTCCCACCCGGTTCCGCCGCCACGCCGACCGGGGTCGAGGACGTGTACGCCGGGGGCGCGTAGGACGTGCCCAGGTCGGAGACGACGGTGGTGGACGCGGTCGGGAAGGAGACCGGAAGGTGGAGCTCGGTCGGTGCGGTGGCGCTGCTGGAGCGCCAGACCTGGACGGCGTACTGGCCGGAGCCGACCAGCGCGGCCACGTTCGGCAGCGAGCTGGGCACCGGGTTCCAGGTCAGGGTCGTGGAGCCGTCCCGGGAGCGGTCCTCGTAGGTGAAGGCGAGGGTGGAGCCGGAGGTGGCGCCCGGGTAGATCCGGTCGAGCAGCCGGGCGTCCTGACGGAGAGTCACGGTGCCGGAGTCGGTCATGTTCACGGCCGAGAGGTCCTCGTCGTTCCAGGCGTCGCCGGAGGTGAGGACCTTGTCCGGGTTGTCGTTCATCAGCTCGTGGTGGCGGCCGTTGTAGATGTCCCACTGCCACTGGGTGCCGGAGAGGACCGGACCGGAGGAGGCGGGGGTGGACCACCAGTTCGCCCCGGAGAGGCGGGAGTCGAGGGCCTGGTACATCGCCTTGTCGACGGTGGGCGCCTTGCCGGAGGTGGTGCCGGACAGTGGATGCCCGAACTCGCTGACGATCGCCGTGGTTCCGGCGGCCGACGCCCGGTCCCGGATGGTGCCGAAGTCGGTGGAGTACTGCCCGTCGGAGGCGTTGCCCCACATCAGGATGCCGGAGATGGCCTTCTGGTCGTAGAAGTGGGTGTTGAAGACGTACCGCGAGCCGAGCGTGCCCGCGTCCAGCAGGCCGCCCTCCTGGTTGGTGACGTTTCCGTTCCAGTAGAGGTTCGGTTCGACGAGGGCGGGCTTGCTGGTCCAGCCGGCCGCGTCCATCCGGGCCCGGAACTTCTGGTAGAAGGGCCACAGCCGGTTCTGCTCCCAGGTGCGGGAGGTCTCGCCGGAGTCGTAGGAGCCGGCGTACGGCTCATTGTACGGGTCGAAGCCGACCACGCCCGCGAACTCGTCGGACGTCAGGTGCTGGGCCAGGTAGGTCATGGTGGTCTGCGCGGTGGCCAGGAAGGCGTCCTGGAGGCCGTAGTTGTTGTGCCAGAAGTCGTACTGGGCCTTCTGGACGGCCGTGTTCTGGGTGATGTTCTGGCCCCAGAACAGGCAGATGCCGCAGGACTCGGCCGGGTAGCCGCCCAGCGCCACCGCCCACTCGGGGGCGCCGTCACCGGTGTACCAGCTGCCCGAGTTGAACAGGTAGCGGGAGTACAGGTCCTGGTGGAAGTCGGGGAAGACGCGGATGCCGGCGTCGAGGAACGCCTGCATCTGCGCGGTCGCGTTGGCCAGGTAGGTGGTGTCGACCTGGCCCTGGACGGGTTCGGCGTGCGCCCAGGAGAGCAGGAAGCGCACGGCGTTGCCGCCGCCGAGGGCGCGCAGCGCGGTGGCGGACTTCTTCGCGTCGGCGACCGAGGCGAAGGGCAGGCCGCTGTTCTCCTCCAGCTTGGTCTCGCCGGAGACGTTGTAGCCGCGCAGCACGACCTCACGGCCCTGGCCGTCGACGAAACGGCCGTTCTGCACGGTGAGCGCGGTGCCGTCGAACCAGAGGGAGCCGGACGGGGTGGCTGCGGTGGCGGACGGGGCGCCCGCCACCGCGAGGAATCCGCAGAGGACAACCAGGACAACGATCAGTCGTGCCCGGATATTCGTCATGTCCATTACAGTCCGGTGATTTCCGGACACAGTCAATACTTCTGACTCGCCAGTAAGTTTCGTACCGGTTCCCTCAGCCGGTCACTCGGCCCGCCACGTTCAACAGGTACTCCTTGCGGCTCAGCGGGTTGCGGCCGGGTGCGGGGCCGCTCCGGGACCGGCCCCGCAGCACCGGGGTGCAGAGGATCCGCGAGAGGACCGTCACCGCCTGGTGACGTCGGTGCGCCGGTTGTCCGGTTTGAAGGGCAGTGCCGTGACCGTCGCGCGGATCTCCCGCTGCGGGCTGCCCGGACGGCCCCACAGGACGCCGACCTCCGTACCGGGAGTCGCATGTGCGGGATCAAGCACACAGAGGGAGATCATCGCCCGCAGGGTCGGGCTCACCGTCCGGCCCGTGGCCACGCCCACCGGATCACCCGACACCAGGACCTGGTCGAAGTGGGGACCGCGGCCGCGCGGCATCTCCATCTGGTCGGGCGGCTCGGCCTCGCTCAGGAGCGAGGTGAGGATGCCGGCGACGTCCTGTTCGTTCCAGCGCAGACCTGCCAGCCGGCGGGTGGGGGCGCCGCTTTCGGCGTCCCTGACAAGTGCGTCCCGGCCGATGAAGTCGCGGTCGGGAACGCCCTTGCGGAACCCCCAGCCGAGTTCGCCCGGCTTGCGGAAGTAGTCGGTCACCCCGTTGACCGGGACGAAACTGCCGCTGGGCACGCCCTTGCGGAACTGCCTCGGTGCACCCGGCGTGAGGATCGACGCCGGCAGATAGTCCAGCCCGTTGGTCGCGATCCCGGCCTCGATGTGCTGAACAGGCTGGGCCCGGAAGCCGAGTTGACGAATGCCGACGTCCTGCCCGCTCGCCACGACCGCCGCCCAGATCTCGTTGGCGTGTTCGGCGGGCCCGTGCAGCTCGTACCCGAGTTCGCCCGAGATCCCGGTGCGCAGGACCCGTACCGGGACCCCGTCGACCGTCGACATACGGCTGCGGCTGAAGCCGATGTCGCGGAGATCGTCCCCCGTCAGCTTCTCCAGCGCGGCCAGGGACGCCGGGCCCTGAACGCCGAAGATGAACACGTCGGGGCTGATGTCGGTGGCCGCGGCGTCCCAGCCGCCCAGGCTCAGCTGCCACAGCAGCCAGTCGCAACTGCCCGCGGTGTAGACGAACTCGTCGGGTCCGAGCCGGCACAGCACGCCCTCGGAGGCGATCCAGCCGTTCTCGTCGAGCTGCACATGGTGCTTGATCTGCCCGGTCTCGAAACGTGACAGGTCCCGCATCCCCAACCGGCTCAGGAATGCGAGCGCCTGCGGACCGTGCACCTTCACCTTGTGCAGGGAGCTCCAGTCGCCGACGTAGCACGAACCGACATGGGCAGCGCTCTCCTCGACCCAGTCCGAGTACTCCTCGGGGAGCAGAAGCTGCGCGAAGCGACCGTAGGTGCCCCGCGTGTTGCCCTCGTCCTGGGCCGCGGCGGCCGGGCTGAACATCGCCGGCCGCTCGGTGATGAACGGTGCGTCGTTCAGTCGGAGGACCGCTTCATAGGTACTGCGCTGTTGTGAGAGAAGGTCCATTTCACTCTCCGTCGAGTGGCCGTCGTCCAGGGTGCCGTCCGGAGCGCCGCCCCGGTGCTAGATCGATTAAGTCGGACGGTAACAGGCGTTTCGGGGCGAGGCGAGAGTCGTGACGCACCGTTGACCGGTCGCGCGGCGCAAGCAATGCGGAACTTCTGCGCGGTGCCGGGCCGGTCAGGACCTGCGGGGCCCTCCCCGTCGTACCGGCAGCTGCAACAGGTCCGTGCCCAGCACCATCGATCCGCCGAAGCCGGCCCGGCGTGCGCTGTCGTGGAGCAGGCGACGCCAGGTCGCGTCGGAGACCGCGGAGTGCTGTCCCGGGCCGAGGTGGGTCGCGACCAGGGTTCCCGCGTCCGACTCGGCTGCGATCCGGCCGAGTTCGGCCACGTCCGTGTGGGTCGAGGTGATGTGGTCGATCAGTGCCTGGGGCAGACCGAGACTCGCGAGACCCGCCGGGTACAGGGCTTCGTGGACCAGGACGTCCGCGTGCGCCGCGAGCGTGCTGATGTTCGGGGTCGGTGCCGTGTCGCCGGAGAAGACGACGCTGCCGTGGTCCGTGTCGAAGCGGTACGCGTAGGCGGGGAACACCGCGCCGTGCGGGACCAGGACGGCGGTGACCTTCACGTCGTCGTTCTCCATGACGGTGAACGGGGCCATGGCCGGCGCGGTGTTCGTCGCCGAGGCGCCGGCACCGGACGGCGGCAGCACGTCGTGGACGTCGAGCAGGGTCGCCGGGTCGACGCCCGCGTGCTCGGCCATGAAGAAGGTCGGCGACGCCGCGTACGCCTGACCTGCCAGCCTCGTCATCTCGACGGTGCCCGGCACCGGCCCCGGAGCCCCGGCGACGGTCGAAACGACACCGGCCGGACCGGGACCGTAGACCTCGATCGGGTTCTGGAAGCCCTGCGCGCCCGAGGCGCCCGCCGACAGCAGCGGGAACGAGTAGTAGTCGACGACGTGGTCCGCGTGCAGGTGGGTCAGGAAGATGCCGGCCAGCGACGGCATCGACAGACCGGCACGCAGATACTGGGTCACCGCCCCTCGTCCACAGTCGACGACATACGTCCTGCCGCCCACCGTCAGCGCCGACGAGATGCCGTAACGGTTCGCCAGGGGCGGCGGCCCGCCGTTGGTGCCGAGCAGCGTCACGGACAGGCCCGTTGTGGAGGGCACGGATCCGGCGTTCGCCGCCGCCGCTGCCGGCTCGGCGTCCAGCAGCGGTACGGCGACAGCGGCAGCGGCGGCAGCCGCCATCGCGCCCAGCATCGTCCGGCGGGACGTCGGTTCACCCAGGGGTTCGCACATGAAGAGACAGCTCCTTCGCGGCTCGATTCGCGTTGCCACAGTGGCCACACCGAGCGCGACTGTCCATCAGTCGGTACAAAATATGAGTTCCCGGGGCGAACTGTAAGGTTTCGCACGACGCAAGTGTCGGCGGATGTCAACGGCCGAACGTGGGAATCGGGTTCGCCGCGAACCACTGGGCGAGGAAGTCCAGGAAGACCGTGATCTTGCGCTGGGTACCCGGCCCGGGCCCGTGGATCGCGTAGAGCGGCCGGTCGGGTGCCGCCAGTTCGGGCAGCTGGACCTGCAAGGCCCCGGAGACGAGATCGTCGTAGGCGGACCGCTGCGGCAGCAGGGCGATGCCGCGCCCGTGCACGGCCGCCTTCTGCAGGGCGATGTACGAGTTGGACGAGAAGGCCACATTGCGGATCTTGTGCAGCGTGGAGGTGGAGCCGTGGCCGAGGCGCCAGACGGGGTCGTTGACGTGCACCAGGCAGTCGTGGGCCGCCAGGTCGTTGGGGTGCGCCAGGGCGCCGTGTTCGTCGACGTACTTCTTCGACGCGCACAGGACGAAGGGCAGCGAGGCGATCTTCTTCAGACGTACGTTGGAGTTCCGGAGGTCCCGGGTGTGGAACGCCAGGTCGAAACCGCCGTCCAGGAAGTCGTAGGTCCGGTCGGACACGCCTCCCAGCTCGAACCGGATCTGGATCTTGGGGTGCGCGGCGGAGAACGCGGCGATGGCGTCCCCGAGATCCAGGCTCCCTATCCACTTCGGGCAGATGATGCCGAGCACGCCCTCCGCCCTGTCGTGCAGCTGCGCGATGTCGGAGTCCTCGGCGTCGATCTCCTTCACGATGCGGGCGGCGAACTCGGCGTACCGCAGACCCGGTTCGGTCAGGCTCACCGACCGGGCCGTGCGGTTGACGAGCCGGACGCCGACCTGTCGCTCCAGCTCGGCGACATGGCGCGACACGAGTGATCCCGACGACCCCAGCTCTTTGGCGGCTCCGTTGAAGCTGCCGAGGCCGGCGACGATGACGAAACTGCGCATGAGGAGCAGACGGTCCACGGCGTTCCTCCGGTCGTCCACGGCGCCGGCGCCCCTCCGGGCCGTGTCGAACATGGGGCGGTGCGGTTGGGCGGAGCCAGTCGACGCGCTCAAGCGTCACTAGATCGATCTAGTGACTGTAACAGAGACCGTTCATGACCACGAGACCTGAAGTGTCCCCGTCCCTGTCCCCGTCCTCGCCGAGCCCGCTCCCCCAGCCGCATCGCCCCCGGGTCAGTGCTTCTTCGTCGCGAACGGACGCGCCATGACCGTTCCGCGCACGCGGGTCTGGGCGTGGCGCTCGACGGCCGGGTTGGGCGAGCCGCCGTTCGGCTCGCCCCAGACGATCTCCACCCGGTCGCCGGCCACGGCCGCCGGGTCGATCATGCCGAGCGAGATCCAGCCGCGCACGTTCGCGGAGTACGAGGTGAGCATCGCCGCTCCCACGAGTTCGCCGTTCTTCTCCACCCGGTCGAACTGGCAGGCGGTGTAGAACGCCGCCGGCATCTCCATGTACTTGAAGCGCCCGGCGCCCTTCTCGTACATGCTCGCGAAGATCTTCCCGACGTCGTCGCGGTCCCAGAGCACCCAGGCCTTGCGGCGGTGCGGCCGGTCCTTGATCGCCTCGAGTCCCTCGCGCCCGACGAAGTCGTGGTCGAACTTGAGGATGTGGCCGTAGCCGAGGTCCCATGGGGTGGTGTAGTAGTCCTCGATCCGGTCGGCGACGTAGCTGCCGCCGAGCGCGAGGTTGCCCTCGAACGAACGCGCCGACTGCCACTCGCGGAACGCCTTCATGTCCTCACCGGAGTAGGTCGCCGGCAGGGTGTTGGCGATCCAGCCCGACTCGGTGGCGACCGACGCGTAGGCGCGGGCGCCGACCTGGCGCAGGCCGTACTCGGCGCCGGCCTCCACGATCAGGTCGCGCACCGGGTCGAGGTCCGCGTACGGGCCGGTGAACTCGTAGCCGGGGAAGCCGGACATGCGGTGGTTGAGCGCGGTGACCTCGTGCGGGCCGACGTTGAAGCGGCCCATGGTGAAGAACGGGATGTCCGGCATGGGGCCGCCGTTGACCTTCTCGAAGATCGCCGCGGCGTGCGGGCCCTGCAGCTGGAGCCGGAACAGCTCCCGGCCCTTCGGATTGTTCACGGTGCGCTCGTCCCGGCGGACGGTGACGTCCCAGTCACCGGTGACCGCGTTGAACTGGACCCAGTTGAGGGCCGGCGGACGGCCGACGATCCGGACGTGCCGGTCGCCGACGCAGAACAGGATGCAGTCGCCGATCATGTAGCCGTCGGGACGGACCGTGATGAGCTGCTTGGCGCTCCCGGGGCCGAAGCCCTGGAAACTGTTCGCCCCGAGGTGTTCGAGCAGCCTGTACGTGTCGGGCCCCTGCACGACGAGGTCCGTCATGTGGTGCGACAGGTCCATCAGCGCCGCGCTGTTGCGCCACGCCTCCTGCTCGTCACGCCAGTTGCTGAACTCGGGCTTTATCGGAAACGGGTACGCCCCGGAGCGCCCCTGCCGAAGCAGGGCGAGCGCCCCTCCAGCCTTGTTGATCTCTTCTTCGAGACTGGGCATGGGATTCCTCTCGGTCACCGGTGCACAGCCTCGTCGCTGCGCCCTGAGACCGTATAACAGATGTCTGCAAAGTTTTAAGACATCTGAAACAGTGTTCTCGGGCGGATACTGGCGTCCCGCACGAACGGAGGGTGACGATGTCTTCGGCGAAGGACAGCACGGGTCCCGCATGGCAGGACGGGCTGCCCCACGTACTGTGGCGAACGCAGCAGGCCGTGCACGGCCGGCTTCAGGGCGCACTCGACGGACTCGACGTCACGGTGACCCAGCTCGGCCTCGCCGTTCACCTCGACGAACTCGGCCTGATGTCCGCCTCGGACCTGTCACGGCTCTTCCACATCACGCCGCAGAGCGTGACGACGGCCCTCTCACAACTCGAACGCGTCGGATGGGTCCGACGGCTGCCGCATCCGGTGCACAAGCGCGTCATCCTTCACGAGCTCACCGAAGCGGGCCTCGCCGGCGTCGCGGACGGCCGGGCACGCATCGCCGCGATCGACGCCGCCCTCGGCGAGATCCTGGGTGACGGAGGGAAGGACGAGGTCATCGGACAGCTGCGGAAGCTGCTCGTCGCGCTGGAGGGCGAGGATCCCGCGTACGCGGGGATGTGGCCGGTGGTCCGCACCACACCGTGAGCGGCGGACGGCCTGCCGCGGTCAGGCCGACGCGCGTGCCACGATCCGGCCGGGCACGGGCGCCAGCCCCCCGGTGCCGATGCCCAGGGCGTTGCGGGCGGCGATCCGCCCGAGGACTTCGGCATCGATGTGGACGGTGGTGAGCGCGGGCGTGGACAGCGAGCCGTGCTCGGTCTCGTCGAAGCCGATCACGGCCATGTCCTCGGGCACCCGCAGCCCGAGATCCCGGAGGGCTGCGAGGCTGCGCTGCGCGATGTCGTCGTCGAAGGCCGCCAGTGCGGTCACGTCGGCGTGGGCCGCCAGGAACGACTCGATCGCGGCCGCACCGGCCTCCCGCGGCCTCGGCACGACCAGGCACTCCAGGGGCGGAAGCCCTCGACGCCGGGCGGCCTCCCGGGAGAATCCGAGCCGGGCCTCGGTCAGCGGGAAGTCATGGTCGGGCATCGCCAGGGCGATCCGGGTGTGCCCACGGTCGACGAGGTATCCGATCTGCAGCGCGGCGTTGGCGGCGAACCCGTTCTCCCAGTCGTCCTCGGTCGGTTCGTGACCCTGCATGTAGGCCTCGCCGAGCCGCAGCACCGCCCGCGGCGCGATGGTGTCCAGAACCTTCTGCGTGGCCTCGGGGATCGAGTGTCCGTGCCGGACCAGAAGGATGTGGTCGTGTTCGGCCAACTCCTCGTCCAGGCCCCGGACATAGCTACGGGAGAAGTTGCCCTCCATGCCCCAGTCGACGTTGAGCACCACGATGCGCGAAGATCCCTCGCGCAGTGCCCGGGCGATCCCGTGCGGGACGTATCCCAGATCCTGAGCGGCCTCCACGACCCGCTCCCGGGTGGCCGCCGAGATCGTCTGGCGCGGGTCGTCGTTCAGCACGAAACTCACCGTCGCCCGCGACACACCGGACGCCTTGGCCACGTCGGTCAACGTCACCCGGCCCGAACGGCCCATGCCCGCGCACTCCCCTCGTCAGCCGTGCACACCGCACGCCCCCGCCGGCAGGCATCACCAGACGACATGGGGCACGCTGGGTCCACTCTACGCGCTAGATCGATTCAGCCCTCCATGACAAGCAGCCACCCCACCGGACCGCGGAAGCCTTCACGGTCCGCGGCGCTTCGACGACGCGCCCATCGCACGCGTACCCCGCACGCTCCGCTGCCGCAGCGGAGCGCTGCCCGATCTACCGACCTGGCGAACCTCCGCTCGCGATGGCCAACAGCCGATGTGCCTTCAGCTCGGTCTCCTCCCATTCCCGCTCGGGTTCCGAACCCCAGGTGATGCCCGCTCCGGTGCCGAACCTGAGGAGCCCTTCGCCGCGGTCGATCCAGAAGGTGCGGATCCCGACCGCCAGTTCGCCGCGTCCGCGGTCGGCGTCGACCCAGCCGATGCCACCGCAGTAGGGGCCGCGGGGTGAGGTCTCCAACGCCTTGATGATCCGCAGGGCGCTCTCCTTGGGCGCCCCGGTGACCGAACCGGGCGGGAACGTCGCCGTCAGCAACCCGGGCCAGCCCACGCCCGCACGCAGTCGCCCTCGCACCGTGGACACCAGGTGGACGAGCCCGGGGTGCTTCTCGACCGCGCACAGGTCGGGTACGGCCACGGAACCGGGGACACAGACGCGACCGAGGTCATTGCGGACCAGGTCGACGATCATCACGTTCTCCGCGCGGTCCTTCTCCAGCAGATCCGCCTCGGTACGGCCGGTTCCCTTGATGGGCCCCGATGCCAGATCTCTCCCGGTGCGCCTCAGGAAGAGTTCCGGCGAGGCGGTGGCCACCTCCACACCGTGCCGCGGCAGGCGGACGACACCCGCGTACGGCGCGGGATTGTGCCGTGCCAGCAGGCCGGAGAGTGCCACGACATCGGCGTCCGGCGCGATCGGAGCGGACAGCACCCGGCACAGGTTTGCCTGGTAGACCTCACCGGCGGCGATGTGCTCGCGGATACGTGTCACTCCGTCCGTGTAGGCGGCGCGGTCGAGTGAGGAGGTCCATGCGTCGGCCCGAGGGCCGCGCCACGGCCCGGTGGGAAGGCGGCGGTCGTCCGTCCGTCGTACGTCGCGGAAGCGGGCGCATGTCAGGTGTCCCTCGAAGTCTGTCACCACTGCCCAGAAGCCCTCGGAGTCCAGCGCCGCGGCATCGTGGGTGACGTCCGCGAGACCGGTGGCGATATGTCCCCCGAGCAGGGCCATGGCGGGGAACTGGTCCATTCCGAACCTCCTTTGCCGCGAGGGCTCCTCGCTGCCGGGCCCGCGTTCCGGCGGGTTCTCAAGCCGCGACGGCCTCGGGACCGGAACTCCACCGGGCGGCTCGCAGCGTGTTGACCAGGAGCATGGCGATGGTCATGGGGCCCACGCCGCCGGGGACCGGGGTGATGCGGCCGGCGATTCCGTCGAGCTCCTCGGAGCGCACGTCGCCGGCCAGGCCCGAGGGCGTCCGGTGGATGCCGACATCGATGACGACGGCGCCGGGTCCGACGTGTTCGGGGCCGATGAGCCCGCGGACTCCGGTGGCGACCACGATGATGTCGGCGGGACGGGTGACCGCGGCGAGGTCGACGGTGAACTCGTGGGCCACCGACACGGTCGCCCCGCGCCGCAGCAGCAGGTGGGTCAAGGGCTTGCCGACGAGCTCGCCCCAGCCGACCACCGCTACGTTCGCACCCTGGAGCGGGACCCCCTCGGCATCGAGCAGTTCGATGACCCCGCTGGGTGTGCAGGGGCGCAACCCCCGCTCCCCGCGGGCGAGGAGGCCGAGGCTGGCGGTGGTGAGGCCGTCGACGTCCTTGGTGACGGGGATGCGGTCGATCAGCGTGGCCGCGTCGAGCTGCCGGGGCAAGGGGAGTTGGAGCAGGATGCCGGAGACGTCCGGGTCGGCGGCCAGTTCGTCGATGACGGCGGCGACGTCGGCGTGGGTCGCGTGCCGGGGCAGGTGGCGGTGGAAGTCGCGCATGCCGGCTTCCTTGATGGCGCGCCGTTTCGCGGCGACGTACACGGCGCTGGCCGGATCGTCGCCGACGAGGATGGTCGCCAGTCCGGGGACACTTCCCGGACTCGTGGCCGCGGCCGCGGCGACCTCCTCGGCGACCTGCGAGCGGATCCGTCGGGCGATGCCGGCGCCGTCGATCCTGGTGGTCATGGTCGAGCCGCCTTCTTGTGATGGGGAACGATCCGCCCGGGTGACAGGGGCGTGCTGTGTGCGGTCGGTGCGACCACGGCTGTACGGCGCCGGACCGGGCCGGTCGTCGCCGCGGCCGCCGCGCGGTGGCACGCGCTCGGCACCGCTGCGGCGGCCGGCCCGGTCGCTCGGAGTGCGGGACAGGACCGCATGTCCCGGCACCGGGCTGTTCTGCTCTCGGTGAGAGTCGATGAACCGTGTCGTCGTCAGGCGAAGACGATGGTGTGGTTCCCGTCGCGGATGACCCGGTCCTCGGCGTGCCACAGCACGGCGCGGGAGAGCACCGCGCGTTCCACGTCGGCGCCGCGGCGGGTGAGGTCGGTGGCCGAGTGGGCGTGGGTGACGCGGACGACGTCCTGCTCGATGATCGGCCCCTCGTCGAGGTCCTGGGTGACGTAGTGGGCGGTGGCTCCCACCAGTTTCACGCCCCTCTCCTTGGCCTTGGCGTACGGTCCGGCGCCGATGAAGGCGGGCAGGAAGGAGTGGTGGATGTTGATGATCGGGATGCCGACGTTCTCGATGAAGTCCCCCGAGAGGATCTGCATGTACCGGGCCAGGACGACGAAGTCGACGTTGCCCTTGAGCAGCCGCAGGTGTTCCGCCTCCGCGGCGGACTTGTCCGCGCCCTGGCAGGGCACGTGGAAGAAGGGAATCCCGAAGCCGCGGACCTCCTCGGCCACGTCGGGGTGATTGGAGATCACCATGGCGACGGTGACGGGCAGTTGCCCCTGCCGGTGGCGCCAGAGCAGGTCGAGCAGGCAGTGGTCGGACTTCGAGGCGAAGATCGCGACACGCTTGGGCACCGACAGATCGCGCAGTGTGTAGCTCAGCCCGAACGCGTCCACCAGGTGCTCGTCGAGATCGGCCCGCAGCGCGGGCAACGCGGCCTGGAGACCGTCGAGGCCGAAGACCGTGCGCTGGAAGAAGGCACCGCCGTGCGGATCGTCGGAGTACTGGTCGAGGGAGACGATGTTCGCGCCGTGGCGGCTCAGGACGGACGTCACGGCGGCGACGATGCCCGTGGCGTCGGCGCCCTGCAGGACCAGCGAGGCCTGCTGGGCGGGTCGCTTGCCCGTGGCGGTACGGGCCGGAGCGTCTTGTGCGAGCGTCATGCCGGGCTTTCCTTCCGGAAACGGGCGGCCCAGTCGGAGGTGGCCTTGAGTCCGCCGAACGTATAGAAGTGGATCTTCAAGTCGCCGTGGCGGCCGGGGTCGTGGGCCGCGGCGAGATCGCGCAGGAAGCGATCGGGTCCTGCCGTGCCCATGAGGTTGGTCAGGGAGAACCCGTATTTCCTGACGACCGAGGCGCTGGTCCCGACCCCGAAGCGGGCGGCGTACGACATGAGCCGGCGCACTCCGGCGGGCCCGGGCACTCCGATCCGGACGGGGAGGTCGACACCCTGGCCGCGGACCTGTTCGACCCAGGCGAGCACCGGGTCGACGTCGAACCCGAACTGCGTGATGATGCCGCCCTCCAGGGGCTGGGCGGCCAGCGAGGCGTGCTTGTCCCGCAGCGCGGACCAGAGCACGCCGTCGGCTATCGCGGGATGCCCTTCCGGATATCCGCTGATGCTCACATGGCGGACGCCGTACTCCTGGAGCAGGCCCGTCTCGATCAGGGACAGCGAATCGGCGTAGGGGCCCTCGGGATCCGCCGGATCCCCTCCGACGACGAACACGTTGTCGGATGTGCCGTCGTCGCGCAGGCCGGCCAGGAACTGCTCGAAGTCGGCGCGCGACCCCAGGCGGCGGGCCGATATGTGTGGCACCGGAACGAAACCGAGCCGTTTGACCGACCGGGCCGCCTCCAGCCGCATCTGGAGGTTCTCGTTGCCGAGGAAGGTGACGTTGATCCGGGTGCCCTGAGGGATGCTGTCGCGGGCCTCTTCCAGTTTGGGGACGTCCTTCCCCGTCATCTCCAGGGAGAAGTCCTCCAGCAGCGAGGTACTGACCGCTGTTCGTACGGTGCTCGCGGGGTTCATCGTCTTTCGTCTCGCTCTCTCGTCTGCGGGGGCCGGGTTCCGGGGCACACCCGCGGCACCGCCGGGGCGGCCCGGCCCACATGACGTCGCGTCAGGGGACAGGCCGGGCCGGAACGGTGCCGAACAGTCGGCTGAGGTCAGCGGTCGCGGCGGTAGAGGGTGCGCGCGTGCTGGTTGAACGGGGAGGGCTGGACGGTGGCCCGGATGCGGGGGAGGCCGAGGTCGGCATCCGGGTCGGTGCCGGAACCGGGGTGCTCACCCCAGACCACGGTCACCTCGGTGCCCGGCGCGGCGTGCTCGGCGTCGATCAGGGTCTGCGCCAGCACCGCCCCCACCGGGTCGATCGACGCGCTCTGCATGGTCACGCCGACCAGACCGGTGCCGTTCTCCACCCGGTGACGGGCGTAGGAGAGGACGAAGCCGGGGTCCTCCCCCTGTCCGACGACGGTGCGGACGTCGTCCGGGTCGAGGACGAGGGTGACCTTGGTACGGAGCGGCTCGTCCTTGGCCTTCGCCAGGGCGTCCCGGCCCACGAAGTCGTGGTTGAACGAGATCATCTTCCCGTAGCCCAGTTCGTACGGGGAGACGTAGTAGTCCTCGATGTCCTCGGAGAAGTAGCTGCCGTTCAGCGGACGCTTGCCCTCGATGCCGAACAGGGGCAGGTACCTGCGGTACTCCAGCAGGTCCGGGTCGGTGTAGATGCCGGGGACGGGCGAGGGGATCCACCCGCTCTCCACACTGGGCGTGGTGTACGCGAGGGCGCCGACCTGGACCAGGCCGAACGGCTCGCCCGCCTTGAGGAACGCCTCATGTACGTACGCGGCGTGCTCCCACGGGCCGATGAACTCGAAGCCGGCCTGACCCGCCATGCCGTGGCGCAGGGCGCGGAGCGGGCGCCCGTCCAGGGTGACCGCACTGGAGTGGAAGAACTTGGTCTCCGGCAGCGGCCCGCCGAAGGCACGCTCGACGAGGTCCGCGGCCAACGGGCCCTGGATCTGGTACCGGAACAGCTTCGGGTCACCGCCGCCGGGCCGGAAGGCGGACGAGGGGTCGGTGACGAAGCCGACGTCGTAGCCGCCCTTCTCCGCGTGGTACTGCACCCAGTGCTGGGCGGCCGGGATGCCGCTGAGCAGGTACTTGTTCTCGCCCTCCCGGGCGAGGATCCCGTCGGTGACGATGTGGCCGTTGCGGGTGACCGGCACGTACTGCTTGGCCTGTCCGATCGCGAACTTCTCGAAGTTGTTGACCCCGTGCTCGGCGAGCACCCGCGTGGCGTCCGGCCCCTCGATCCACATGTCGTACATGTGATGCGAGAGGTTGAGGAGGGCCACACCCTCGTGCCAGGCGGCCTGCTCCCGACGCCAGCCGGAGTACTCGCGCTCGACGACTTCGGGCGTCCACGGTTCGGCACCCGGCTGCCACAGCAGCCTGACCGGCGAACCGGCCCTGTCGATGGCGTCCTGGAGGGTGGGGATTGCCATGATGGCTCCTTGCTCGTAGCGACTCTCAGCGGTCTGTCTCATGGAAGCTAAATCGATCTAGTACGTGAGCGAAGCGTCCCCTCGCCCGACAAGGCAAGGCGGGGAATTCACATCATCGCTAGAACGATCTAGCGGAAGCTAGCAGAGCGTTCTCGCTCAAGGCGAGTACCGGTCGGCGGGTTTCTCACGGCTCTCGGTCCAGGTGCGCGCGGTACGCGGCCGCCATGCGTACGGCGTCGAGCCCGGCGGGGACATCGTGGACGCGGACGCAGAACGCGCCTCCGACGGCGGCGAGCGCGGAGACCGCCGCCGACGCCGCGTCCCGCCCCGCGGGCGGCACGTCACCGGCACCTCCGGCCGCGAGGGCCGCGCCGATGAAGCGCTTCCTCGACGCGCCGACGAGCAGGGGATGGCCCAGTCGCCGGAGAGATCCCAGGTGGGCCAGCAGCGCCCAGTCGTGCTCGGGCCGCTTGGAGAAGCCGATTCCCGGATCAAGGACCACCCGGGCCGGGTCGACTCCCCCTTCCGCCAACCGCCGGACGCGTCGGTCGAGCTCGGCGATGACGTCGGCGACGACATCGCCGTACTCGGCGTGGCCGTCCATCTCCCGGCTCGGCGCACGCCAGTGCATGGCGATGTACGGAACGCCGGCCGCGGCGACGGTCGACGCCATGGCCGGGTCGGCCAGACCGCCGCTCACGTCGTTGACCAGACGCGCACCCGCCTCCACGGCGGCCCGGGCCACGGGTGCGTGCATGGTGTCGATGCTCGTGCACACGCCGGCCCGGGCGAGTTCACGCACCACCGGAACGGTCCGGGCGAGTTCCTCCTCCAGACCCACGGGATGCGCCCCGGGTCGGGTGGACTCGCCGCCCACATCGACGATGTCCGCACCCTGGGCGGCGAGTTCCAGTCCCCGGTCGACGGCGCATCGGGTGTCCGCGTACACGCCCCCGTCGGAGAACGAGTCGGGCGTGACGTTGAGGATCCCCATGACCAGGCATCGACCGGGCAGGGGCAGCCCTTCGAGTTCCGTACGCGTTCCCGGCCGCCTGACGGCGACGTCTTGCATGGTTGGCATCGGTGGCAACCTCCTTGATCCCGCGTCCCGCCGCGAGAAAGGAATGCTAAATCGATTAGGCCGTCAGGTTACAGAGGGAAGCTTAATCGTTCTAGTACTTCCCGGGAACTATCTTCGAGGCATCATCCGGGAGCCGTCTTCCGCGTGCGGCCGCGCCGGCGGGCGAGGCGCGACCGCCGGAGGCGGTCGGTGCGGTCTTCGCGGTGCCGTTCGGATGGACCACGGCGACCCTGTTCGCGCCGCTGGGCGCGGCGATGCGGCAGAACCGGCCCGCACCGGGCCCGCACGGCAGCAACGGATCAACGTTCAACGAATCGCCTGCCCCAGCGCTCGCCGCCGCCGAAGCACCGCCATAGAGTGACCTATATCACGACAATATGACCCATTCACCCCTCTTTTGCCCCTTTTTCCGCGCTCCTGCCCGCACCGGCCTGGAGGCCACATGACCCACATCAAGGTGACGGTGGACGGCACGCGCTACGAGGACGAGGTGGAGCCCCGCCTGCTGCTGGCCCACTACCTGCGCGACCGTCTCGGCCTGACCGGCACCCCGATCGGCTGCGACACCTCGAACTGCGGCGCGTGCACGGTCGACCTGGACGGGGCGACCGTCAAGAGCTGCTCGGTGCTGGCCGTCCAGGCGGACGGCTGCACGGTCACCACGGTCCAGGGGCTGGCCGAGGACGGGGAGTGGACGGCGTTGCAGCGGGCGTTCCACGAACGGCACGGGCTCCAGTGCGGCTACTGCACCCCCGGGATGATCATGGCGGCCCGGGACCTGCTGCGCGAGAACCCGCACCCGTCCTCCGACGAGGTCCGGCAGGCCCTGGAGGGCAACCTGTGCCGATGCACCGGCTACCAGAACATCGTCCGCGCGGTGCTCGCCGCCTCCGGGCAACAGGACGGACAGCAGGCCGGTCAGCAGGACGGACAGCACGACGCCTCCGGGCGCCGGGTCGGCGAGGAGGCCACGGCATGACCGACCAGGCCGTGAAAGCCGCAGCACACGAGATCGGCCGCTCCCGGCTCCGCAAGGAGGACGCCCGGCTGATCACCGGGCAGACCAACTGGACCGACAACATCCAGGTCGCCGGACTGCTCCACCTGGCCGTCCTGCGCAGCCCCATGGCGCACGCCCGCCTCACCCGGGTCGACGTCTCCCCCGCCCTTCAACGCCCCGGCGTCGTCGCCGCGTTCACCGGCGCCGACCTCGCCGAGGGCCTGGGCTCGCTGCCCTGCGCCTGGCCGGTGACCGAGGACATCGTGCTGCCCGACCACCCGCCGATCGCCGTCGACGAGGTCCGACACGCCGGCGACCCGGTGGCCGTCGTGGTGGCCCGCGACCGGTACGCGGCGGCCGACGCGCTGGAGGCGGTCGAGGTCGACTACGACCCGCTGCCCCCGGTCCTCGACCTGGAGGCCGCCCTCGCCGACGACTCCCCGCTGGTCCACTCCGACAAGGGCACCAACCGCTGCTACACCTGGCCGCTCGCCACCGGCGAGAGCTTCGAGTCCGTCAGGCGGCGGGCCGAGGTGACCGTCAGGCGCCGCTACCACCAGCAACGCCTTATCCCCAACGCCATGGAGCCGCGCGCGGTCGTGGTCACCCCGATCGCCGCCTCCGGCGAGTACACGGTCTACTCGGCGACCCAGATCCCGCACATCCTGCGGATCATGCTGGCCACCGTCACCGGGGTCCCCGAGCACAAGCTCCGGGTGATCGCCCCGGACGTCGGCGGCGGCTTCGGCTCCAAGCTCCAGGTGTACGGCGAGGAGGCCGTCGCGCTCGCCGTCGCCCGCAGGCTGGGCCGTCCCGTGAAGTGGACCGAGTCCCGCTCCGAGGGCTACCTCGCCACCCACCACGGCCGCGGCATGATCCAGGACATCGAGGTCGCCGCCACCCGCGAGGGCAGGCTGCTCGGCCTCAAGGTGGACCTGATCGCCGACATGGGCGCCTACCTGATGCTGGTCACCCCGGGCATCCCGATCCTCGGCGCCTTCATGTACCCGGCGATCTACAAGATGGACGCGTACGAATTCAACTGCACCGGCGTCTTCACCACCCGCACCCCCACCGACGCCTACCGCGGCGCCGGACGCCCCGAGGCGACCTTCGCCATCGAGCGGATCATGGACGAACTGGCCGCCGAACTGGGCCTGGATCCCGTGGAGTTGCGGCGCCGGAACTGGATCCGGCACGAGGAGTTCCCGTACACCTCGATCGCCGGGCTGACCTACGACAGCGGCAACTACGAGGCGGCCACCGCGAAGGCCCTCGCCCTGTTCGGGTACGACGCCCTGCGCGCCGAGCAGCGCGAGCGCGCCGAGCGCGGTGACCCGGTGCGCCTCGGCATCGGCGTGTCGACGTACACCGAGATGTGCGGGCTGGCACCGAGCCGGGTGCTGCGCGACCTCAGGTACGGGGCGGGCGGCTGGGAGGCGGCGAGCATCCGCATGCTCCCCACCGGCAAGGTCGAGGTGGTGACCGGCACCAGTCCGCACGGGCAGGGGCACGAGACCTGCTGGAGCCAGATCGCGGCCGACGTGCTGGGCGTGCCGTTCGACGACGTCGAGGTGGTGCACGGCGACACCCGGTCCTCCCCGCAGGGGATGGACACCTACGGTTCACGGTCGCTGGCCGTGGGCGGCGAGGCCGTGCACCGGGCGGCGGTGCGGGTGGTCGAGAAGGCGCGGAAGGTCGCCGCGCACCTGCTGGAGGCCAGCGAGCAGGACCTGGAGTTCACGGACGGCGTGTTCGCCGTGAAGGGTTCGCCGGAGGCGCGCAGGACCATCCAGGAGATCGCCTTCGAGACGTTCACCAACCACGACCTGCCCGACGGCGTCGAACCGTCCATCAACGCCGAGACGGTGGTCGACCCGGAGAACTTCTCCTACCCGCACGGCACCCACCTGTGCGCGGTCGAGGTCGACACCGAGACCGGGCAGACCCGGATCAGGTCGTACGTCTGCGTGGACGACGTCGGCCACGTCGTCAACCCGATGATCGTCGAGGGCCAGGTGCACGGCGGTCTCGCCCAGGGCATCGGGCAGGCGCTGTACGAGGAGGCCGTCTACGACGACGACGGCAACCTCGTCTCCGGGACCATGGCCGACTACCTCGTGCCGTCGGCGGCCGACCTGCCGGACTTCGTCACCGACCGGACGGAGACCCCGGCGGCCTCGAACGCCATGGGCGTCAAGGGAGTCGGCGAGGCCGGGACGATCGCGTCGACGCCCGCGGTGGTCAACGCCGTGGTGGACGCGCTGCGTCCGCTGGGCGTGACCGACGTACGGATGCCGTGCTCGCCGCACCGGGTGTGGCAGGCCGTGCAGGCCGCCCGCTCCGGCCGGGACGGTGCCGGCGAGGAGGCCGGCGGGACCGGTCCCGCGCAGTCGGGGCAGTCCGGGCAGGCCGCCCGCTCCGGAGACCTGGGCCAGTACGGCGAGCCCGGTGAGGAGGGCTCCGCATGATTCCCCCCACGTTCGAGTACGCCCGCCCGACCGGCGTCGACGAGGCGGTGCGCGTCCTCGCCGACGCGGGCGAGGACGCGAAGGTGCTGGCCGGCGGGCAGAGCCTGCTGCCGCTGCTGCGCCTGCGGCTCGCCTTCCCCGAACTGGTCGTGGACGTCGGCCGGATCCCGGAGCTGCGCGGGGTCCGCGAGGACGGCGACACGCTCGCCATCGGCGCGCTGACCACGCACCACGACGTCGTCCACGACCCGTTGGTGCGGCGGCACGCCGGGCTGCTGGCGGAGGCGACGGCCACCGTGGCCGACCCCGCCGTACGGCACCGCGGCACCCTCGGCGGCTCCCTCGCGCACGCCGACCCGGCCGGCGACCTGCCCGCCGTGGCGCTCGCCCTCGACGCCGAACTGGTCGTCGCCGACCCGGGCGGCCGGCGTGCGATCCCGGCCCGGGAGTTCTTCGTGGACTACCTCCAGTCGGCGCTCGCCCCCGACGAACTGCTGGTGGAGGTGCGGATCCCGAAGACCGACGGCTGGGGCTTCCACTACGAGAAGTTCCACGCGGTCGCCCAGTCCTGGGCCATCGTCGGCGTCGCCGCGCTGGTCCGGCGCACCGACGGGCACATCGCCGAGGCCCGCGTCGGACTCACCAACATGGGCGCCACCCCGCTCCGGGCCACCGCGGCCGAACAGGCGCTGACCGGCGCCGACGGCCCGCAGGCCGTGGCCCGGGCCGCCGAGGCCGCGGCCGAGGGCACCCGGCCCGCCCAGGACCTGTCTGCCTCGCCCGAGTACCGGGAGCACCTCGCGCGGGTGCTGACCCGGCGGGCTGTGCTGACCGCCACCGGAATGGGGTGAGCGCCGATCACCGGGATGGACGACCCGGAGCAGGTGCGGGCCCGGCTGGAGGAGACGGGGTACCTCGTCGACGACGGACTGGCCGTCACCTGCTTCCTGGGCCTGAGGCTGCACCGGCCGCTGTTCTGCGAGGGCGACGCGGGCGTGGGCAAGACCGCGCTCGCGTCCGCCCTGGCCGAGGCGCTCGGCGCACCGCTCATCCGCCTCCAGTGCCACGAGGGCATCGACGCCTCGCAGGCCCTGTACGACTGGGACTTCCCGCGCCAGCTGCTGCATCTGCGGGCCGCCGAGGCGGCGGGCGTGCAGGACGCGGACCGGCTGGAGAGCGAGCTGTACGACCGGCGGTTCCTGATCGCCAGGCCGCTGCTGCTGGCGCTCCAGCAGCATCCGTCGGTCCTGCTGGTGGACGAGATCGACCGGGCCGACGACGAGTTCGAGGCGTTCCTCCTCGAGCTGCTGTCCGAGTACTCGGTGACGATCCCCGAACTGGGCACGCTGCGGGCCGAGGTGCCGCCGGTGGCCGTGCTGACCTCGAACCGGACCCGGGAGGTGCACGACGCACTGAAGCGGCGGTGCCTCTACCACTGGTTCGACCATCCCTCCTTCGCCCGCGAACTCGCCATCGTGCGCCGCCGGTTGCCCCGGGTCTCGGCGCGGCTCGCCGAACAGGTCACGGCGCTGGTGCAGGCGCTGCGCGGCGCGGACCTGGTCAAACCGCCCGGCGTCGCCGAGACCCTGGACTGGGCCGAGGCGCTGGACGCGCTGGGGGCGAGCGAGGTGGACGCGGAGCTGGCCGTGGCCACGCTGGGCTCGGTGCTGAAGTACCGGGAGGACACCGAGCGGGCCCGGGGGCTCGATCTCGGGGCGGTCCTCGCGGCCCGGGGCGGGTGACCGGCCATGGGCACGGCGGGAGCGGCGAGACCGGCCGAGGTGCCGGCGGACGCGGTACTGCTCGGTTTCGTCCGGGCGCTGCGGGCGGCGGGCGTGGACGCGAGCACCGAGCGCGGGTACGCGTTCCTGCGTGCCGTGGCGGCCCTGCGGCCCGGGATGCGGGCGGATGTGTACTGGGCGGGCCGGGCGACCCTGTGCGGCGGCCACGACGACCTGGAGCGCTACGACCGGGTGTTCGCGGCGTACTTCGGACCGTCCGGGCCGCCGCCCGCCCGGCCACCGGCGCGTACGGCCGCCCCGCCCCGGCTGCGGCTCGTGGCCCGGGAGACGGCCGCGGAGCCCCGTACGCGCGACGAGGGCGAGCCGCCGGGGCCGCCCACCGCCGCCCTGGCCAGCTCCTCCGAGGTCCTGCGGCACCGCGACGTCACCGAGCTGGACTCCGCCGAACGGGCCCAACTGCGCCGTCTGCTCGCCGCGTTCGCCCTGGTGGGCCAGACCCGGCGCACGGCGCGGCGGCGGCCCGCACGGCGCGGTCACGTCGATCCGCGCCGTACCGTACGGGAGTTGCTGCGGCGTGGCGGCGAACCCGCCCTGCTGCGCCGGCACGCGCGCGTCGAACGGCCCCGGCGGGTGGTGCTCCTCGTCGACGTGAGCGGCTCGATGGGCCCGTACGCCGACGCGTTGCTGCGCTTCGCGCACGCGGCGGTCCGCGCGGGCCGCACGGAGGTGTTCACCATCGGCACCCGGCTGACCCGGGTCACCCGTGAACTGTCGCACCGCGACCCCGACCTGGCGATGGCCGCGGTCGCGGCGGCGGTGCCCGACTGGCGGGGCGGCACCCGTCTCGGCGAGCTGCTGCGGGAGTTCCTGAACCGGTGGGGGCAGCGTGGCATGGCACGCGGCGCGATCGTCGTGCTGCTCTCGGACGGCTGGGAGCGCGGTGATCCGGAGCTGCTCGGCCGGCAGATGCGCCGGCTGCACGCCCTGGCCCACCAGGTGGTCTGGGCGAACCCCCGCAAGGCCCGGCCCGGTTACGCGCCGCTCGCGGCCGGGATGGCGGCGGCGCTGCCCAGCGTCGACGCGTTCGTGGCGGGGCACAGCCTGGCGGCGCTGGAACGGCTCGCCGCGGTGGTGCGCGGGGCGCGGGACGGTTTCCCGGCACGGGCGGGTTTCCCGGCGCGGGCAAGCTCCCGGCCGGTGAAGGGAGCGGATCGTGCGTGAGATCCTGCCGGCGCTGGCCGGCTGGCATGCGGCCGGGATCCCGTTCGGTCTCGCCACGGTGGTCGCGGTCAGCCGCAGCGCACCGCGCGGGCCCGGTGCGGCCATGGCCGTGGGGCCGGACGACGAGGTGGTGGGCAGTGTGTCCGGCGGCTGTGTCGAGGGGGCCGTCTTCGAGTTGGCGCAGGAGGTCGTCGCGACCGGCGAGCCGTCGTTGCAGACCTTCGGCTACAGCGACGAGGACGCGTTCGCGGTGGGCCTGACCTGCGGCGGCGAGATCACCCTGCTGGTCCGGCCGGTGACCGCGGGCTCCGACCCGGCGTTCGGCGCGGTGGCCGGGTCGGTCGCCGCGGGCGAGCCGGTGACCATGGCGACGGTGGTGGACGGCCCGGCACCGCGGGGCGCCACCCTCGCCGTCTGGCCGGACCGGGCGGCCGGCACGCTCGGCGCGAGCGGGCTGGACGTCGCCGTCACCGCGGACGCGCGCGGCGAACTCGCCCTCGGCGCCTCGGTCCTGAGGCACTACGGCCCGCACGGGGAACGCCGCGAGGACGCGGTGACCGTGTTCCTCCAGTCGTTCGCGCCGCCTCCGCGCATGCTGGTCTTCGGCGCGATCGACTACGCGGCCGCGGTGGCCCGCATCGGCGACTTCCTCGGCTACCGGGTGACCGTGTGCGACGCCCGCCCGGTCTTCGCCACTCCCAAGCGTTTCCCGGCCGCCGTCGAGGTCGTCGTCGACTGGCCGCACCGCTATCTGAGCGGCACCGCGACCGACGACCGCACGGTGATCTGCGTCCTCACCCACGACCCGAAGTTCGATGTGCCGCTGCTGGAGGAGGCGTTGCGCAGGCCCGCCGCGTACATCGGGGCGATGGGCAGCCGCAGGACCCACGAGGAGCGGCACGCCCGGCTCACCGAGGCCGGGCTCGGCGCGGCCGAACTGTCCCGGCTGCGCTCGCCGCTCGGCCTCGACCTGGGTGCCCGCACGCCCGAGGAGGTCGCGGTGTCCGTCGCCGCCGAGATCGTCGCGCTGCGCTGGGGCGGCAGCGGCGCGCCCCTGACCACCACTACCGGCGCCATCCACACACCCACCGTCCGTTGATCGCCGACCGTTGACCGTCAGGAGGAGTGAGTCATGGAACTGCACCACGAGTTCGGCGTCCCCGTCCCGGTCGACGACGCCTGGCGCGCGCTCCTCGACATCGAACGGGTCGCGCCGTGCCTGCCGGGCGCGCTGGTCGAGGACTACGACGGCCGGACGGTGACCGGCTCGGTGAAGGTCAGGGTCGGACCGGTCACGGTGACCTACCGGGGCACCGCGGTCTTCGAGGAACAGGACCATACGGGGCACCGGATGGTGCTGGTGGCGAGCGGCCGGGAGACCCGCGGACAGGGCACGGCCCGGGCGACGGTCACCGCGACACTCGCCGAAGGCGACGGCGGTACGGCGGTGTCGGTCCGCACCGACCTCACGGTGACCGGCCGTCCCGCGCAGTTCGGGCGCGGGGTGCTGTCGGAGGTCGGTGACCGGCTGGTGGGGCAGTTCGCGGACTGTCTCGCGGCCCGGCTGGCCGAGCGGCCGCCCGCCGCCGGCGGTGAACCGGAGCCGCTGGGCGAGGACTTCGGGGACGCCGTACCGGCACAGCCGCTCGACCTGCTGCGCACGGCAGGGGTTCCGGTGGCCAAGCGGGCCGCGGCGGTGGCCGCCGTACTCGCCGTGCTCACGGTGGCGGCGGCACGGCTGCGAAGGTGCCGGCGGCACCGCGCCGGGCACCGCACCCGATGCCGGTGACGTGTTCCGTCCGTCGAACACTATGAACACAACGCCCGAGCCATGGTTCCGGTCCCGGCCCGCTCCCTAGCATCGCCGCGGACGGCGCGAAGGAGCGCCGACGAGGACAGGGAGCCGCGCCTTGGACAGGTCGAGAACCCCCGCACGGGTCCGCCGGACGAGCCGTAGCCGGCGTACCGGACTGCTCGCCTCGCTGGCGGCGGCCCTCGCCGCCGCCTTCACCGGCGCCCCTCCCGCACAGGCGGAGGCACAGACCCCGCCGCCGGCCGCCGTCACCTGCCCAACGGAACTCACCGGCAGCGCCACCTGCTACACCGGCCAGGACGCGCACGGCGCCTACTACGCCATCGCCGTCCCCGAGCACTGGAACGGCTCCCTGGTCGTGCACGCCCACGGCGGCCCCGACCTCGGCACCGGCTCGGACCCGGCACGCAGCGTGGACGACCTGGCCCGCTGGTCGGTGATGGTGAAGGAGGGCTACGCCTGGGCGGGTTCGTCGTACCGCAGGGGCGGTTACGGCACCCGCATGGCCGCCGAGGACACCGAGAACGTGCACCGGCTGTTCGTCGCGAACTTCGGCAAGCCGCAACGGACGTACGTGCACGGCCAGTCCTGGGGCGGGGACGTCGCCGCCAAGGTCGTCGAGGTGTACGGCCGCCGGGGCGGGCCGTACGACGGGGCGCTGCTCACCAGCGGGGTCCTCGGCGGCGGGTCCCGGGGGTACGACTACCGCGTCGACCTCCGCGTCGTCTACCAGTACTACTGCCGCAACATGCCCCGGCCGACCGAACCCCAGTACCCGCTGTGGCAGGGGCTGCGCGCGGACTCGACGCTGACGACGGCCGGACTGCGCGCCCGGCTCCAGGAGTGCACGGGCTACGCCTCGGCCCCGCAGGAGCGCACCGCCCTCCAGCAGCGCAACCTCGACGACATCCTCGCGGTCACCGGTGTCCCCGAGCGGACCCTGGAGTCGCATCTGCGGTTCGCGGTCTTCACGTTCCGGGACATCGTGCACGACCGGCTCGGCGGCCGTGATCCGTTCTCGAACGCGGGCGTCCGGTACTCGGGGTCGCACGACGACGAGGCGCTCAACTCCGGGGTCGAGCGGTTCAGCGCCGATCCGACGGCGGTACGCGACCTGTCCTACGACAGTGATCTCACCGGCAAGGTGTCGATCCCGGTGCTCACGATGCACGCGATCGACGATCCGACGGCGTTCGTGGAGCACGAGGCGGCCTACCGGGCCACCCTGCGCGGCGCGCACCGGGACCGGTACCTCGTGCAGACGTTCACCCACGAGTCCGAGCACAGTGCGCTGAGCGACGCGGAGTACGCCGATTCGATCACGGCCCTGGACGGTTGGGTGCGCACGGGCCGGAAGCCGACGCCCCGGACGATCGCGGACTCGTGCGCCGCGTTCGACCGGACCTACGCCACGGGCTGCTTCTACGACCCGGACTTCCGCCCCGCCTCCTACGCCTCCCGGGTCCGCCCGCGGCCGGGCGGGCTGCACTGGCCCGCCATGACCGCGGCGCAGGAGAGGCGGTGGAGCAGGATCGACGGGGTCGGGATCGCGCCCTGACGGGCCACCTCAGCGCGGCGGCAGCCGGTGCAGGGTCACCTCGGTCAGGGCCCCGTCGGCGACGGTCGCCGTGAGGTACGTGCAGTGGGGCTGGCGGCGCCGGTCGGTCGGGGAGCCGGGGTTGAGCAGGCGCAGGCCGCCCGGGGCCGTGCTGTCCCAGGGGATGTGGCTGTGCCCGAAGACCAGGACGTCCAGGTCCGGGAAGCGGGCGGCGCAGCGGGCCTCCCGGCCCTGGGCGGGGCCGGTCTCGTGGATCACCCCGAAGCGCAGGCCGCCCAGGTCCGCGCAGGCCACCTCGGGGAGCCGGGCGCGCAGGCCGGGTCCGTCGTTGTTGCCGTACACCCCGATGAGACGGCGGCTGCGGCTCTCCAGCAGGTCGAGGGTGGCCTCGTCCACCCAGTCACCGGCGTGCAGGACGACGTCCGCGCGCGGGAGTTCGGCGAGCAGCTGGTCCGGGAGGCGCTTGGCGCGCAGCGGGAGGTGCGTGTCGGAGGTCAGGAGCAGGCGCACCGGGCCAGCGTAGGCCAAGGGCCCCCGTCTAGATCTACAGTCCGGACTTAACAGTCTCGACTGGACAGTTTCGGCTGACGGTTCTACGGTGGGCGCATGGCAGAGATCTCCGATTCCGCGACCCGCGCAGCGCGCGACCTGCGCGTGATGTTCAGCAGGATGCGCCGCCGTATCCGCGAGGTCGCCCAGGACGCGGACCTCACCCCGTCGCAGGAGTCGGCCCTCACCCTGGTGTCGAAGCACGGCGCGGCCACGGCCAGCGCGCTGGCCTCCGCCGAGGGGGTCCGCCCGCAGTCGATGGCGGCCACCCTGGCCGCGCTCGACCAGCAGGGGCTGATCCGCCGCAGCCCCGACCCGAGCGACGGCCGCCGCCAGCTGGTCACCCTGACCGAGGCCGGCCAGGCCCGCGTCGAGGGCAACCGGCAGGCGCGCGACGAGTGGCTGGCCCGCGCCTTCCAGGACCGGTACACCGAGGAGGAGCGCCGGGCCCTGCTCACCGCGATCGAGCTGCTGGAACGGCTGTCGCGCCCGTGATACCGAGGCTCACCGCAGGCCCCCGCAAGGACACCCGCCCGGCCCCCGCCGGATTCGACCGGCGGCTGATCGCGCCGATGGTCCTGGGCTCCGTACTGAACCCGATCAACTCCTCGATGATCGCGGTGGCCCTGGTGCCGATCGGCATCGCCTTCGGGGCGCCGCCCGCCGAGACCGTGTGGCTGGTGACGGCGCTGTATCTGGCGACCGCCGTGGGGCAGCCGGTGATCGGCCGGCTCGTGGACATGTACGGGCCGCGCCGGCTCTACCTCGTCGGTACCGGCCTGGTGGGCGTCGCCGGGCTGATGGGTGCGCTGGCGCCCTCGCTGGGCGTGCTGATCGCGGCGCGGGTGCTGCTCGGGTTCGGTACCTCGGCGGCGTATCCGGCGGCGATGCGGCTGACCCGCAGCGAGGCCGAGCGCACCGGGCAGGACAGCCCGGCCGGGGTGCTGACCGCGCTCGCGGTGTCCGCCCAGACCGTGTCCGTGATCGGTCCGACGCTGGGCGGGGTGCTGATCGGCGCCGGCGGCTGGCACCTGGTGTTCACCGTCAACGTGCCGCTCTCCGCGGCCTGTCTGGTCCTCGGCGTGAAGTGGCTGCCGAGGACCGCGGCCTCCGGGCGGCGGCAGCAGGGCATGGACCTGGCCGGCATGACCCTGTTCGCCGTCCTGCTGGTCTCGCTGATGCTGTTCCTGATGAGCCCGCGCCCGGACCGCTGGTACCTGCCGGTGCTGACCGCGGTCGCGGCCGCCGCCTTCGCGGCCCGGGAGCTGCGGGTGCCCGACCCGTTCGTCGACCTGCGCGTCCTCGGCGGCAACGTCCCGCTGATCGTCACCTATGTACGCCAGCTGCTGGCGTACACCACCTCGTACGCCTTCCTGTACGGCTACACGCAGTGGCTGGAGCAGGGCCGCGGACTCGGCGCCTCCACCGCCGGGCTCGCGCTGCTGCCGCTGTCGGTCGCCGCGCTCGTCACCGCCACGGTCACCGGACGCCGGGAGGCCGTCCGCTCCAAGCTGGTGATCGGCTCCGTGCTGCAGATCGCGGGCTGCGCGGCCCTGCTGCTGGTCGGCGCCGGCAGCCCGGTCTGGCTGCTGCTCGCGGTCGGCGCGCTGCTCGGCGTCCCGCAGGGCCTGCTCGGGCTCGCCGCGCAGACCGCGCTGTACCGGCAGGCCGACCCGGAGCGGATCGGTTCCGCCGCCGGACTGCTGCGCACCTTCATGTACCTCGGCGCGCTGGGGGCCTCGGCCGCCACCGCGGCCTTCTACCCGCACCGCGCCGACACGGGCGGGCTGCACGGCCTGGCCCTGTTCATGCTCGCCGGCTCGGCACTGCTGCTGGCGATCACCCTGCCGGACCGCTCCCTGGCCCGGCTCACCCCCCAACCCCGTCAAGCCCCCCGAAAGGCCTGATCCACCCCATGTCTCTGAGCACCCTCGACCCGCGCACCGCCCTCGTCGTCATCGACCTCCAGCAGGGCATCGTGGGCATGCCCACCCAGCCGCACACCGGCCCCGAGGTGGTGGCCCGCACGGTGGAGCTCGCCGACGCCTTCCGCGCCCAGGAGCTGCCCGTCGTCCTGGTCCGGGTCTCCTTCGCGGCGGACTTCGCCGACGCCGTCCCGGGCCGCACCGAGCGCCAGGCCCGCGGCCTCGCCTTCCCGGAGGGCTGGGACGTCGTCGTCGACGAGCTCGCCGGCCACGACGGCGACATCCACGTCACCAAGCACAACTGGAGCGCCTTCCACGGCACCGACCTTGACGTCCAGCTGCGCCGCCGGGGCGTCACCCAGATCGTGCTGACCGGCATCGCCACCAGCATCGGCGTGGAGTCCACGGCCCGCGACGCCTACGCGCACGGCTACCACGTGACGCTCGCCACGGACGCCATGGCCGACGCCGACGCCGAGGCGCACCGGGGCAGCGTCGAGCGGATCTTCCCGCGGCTCGGCGAGTCCGGCAGCACGGCGGAGATCCTGGAGCTGCTCGCCAAGACCCACGGCTGAGACCACGGACAGGACCACGGACGGGACCACGGACGGGACCACGGACGGGACACGACCCGGACCGCAACCTGACCGCAACCTGAACGCGCGGCGCCGCGGCCACGGCCCGGACCACGGCCGAGACCGCCGCTGAGCAGGTCTTTTGGCACGTTGATGACGCTTCACGACCCGGTCTTGACCTGGGGGCGGACACTGCCCCAGGACAGGGCCGGGTTAGCATTTGCCCACATCTACGTGCCGTCCAGGTACATGGGCGGCTAACCCAGGGGGCCAGGAAGCCGGATGCCGGTCAAAGTCAGCGTTGTCGTCCCTGTGTACAACCCGGGGCCCTATATCGAGGACTGCATCGCCTCCATGCTGCGGCAGTCACTGCCGCGCGACGAGTACGAAGTGATCTTCGTCGACGACGGCTCGACCGACGAGACCCCGGCCCGCCTGGACGCCCTCGCGGCCGAGCACCCGCACATCCACGTCATCCACCAGGAACCCTCCGGCTGGTCCGGCAAACCCCGCAACGTCGGCATCGCCGCGTCCCAGGGCGAGTTCGTGATGTTCGTCGACAACGACGACTTCCTGGGCGACGAGGCCCTGGAGCGGATGTACGACTACGGCGTCGAGAACGAGGCCGACCTGGTCATCGGCAAGATGGCCGGCAAGGGCCGCCCGGTGCCGGTTGAGCTGTTCCGCCGCAACCGCCCGCGGGCCACCGTCGAGAACGCCCCGCTGATGGACAGCCTGACGCCGCACAAGATGCTGCGCCGGTCCTTCCTGGACCGTACCGGGCTGCGCTTCCCCGAGGGCCGCAGGCGGCTGGAGGACCACGTCTTCGTCGCCGAGGCGTACCTGCGCGCGTCGAACATCTCCGTGCTCGGCGACTACGTCTGCTACTACCACCTCAAGCGGGACGACGCCTCCAACGCCGGCTTCCAGCGCTTCGACCCGGTCGGCTACTTCGCGAACCTCCGTGAGGCCCTCGACGTCGTCGAGCGCTACACCGAGCCCGGCCCCAGGCGCGACCGGATGTTCCGCCGCTGGCTGCGCAACGAGATGGGCGAGCGGCTGCGCGGCCAGCGGTTCCTGAAGCTGCCGGACGACTACCGCAGGGAGCTCTTCGACGAGATCCACAAGGTGATCGCCGAGCGCATGGGCCCATCCGTGTTCGCGCTGCTCGAACCGGCCCACCGGGTGGTCACCGAGCTGGCCGGCGCCGGCCGCTACGAGGACGTGCTGGCCGTCGCCGAGTGGGAGGCGTCCTTCACCCCCCAGGCGACGCTGGAGAACATCGCCTGGGACGGCGGCGCCCTGAAGATCCGTCTCAGCGCCGAGTACAGCGCCGACGGCGCACCCAGGACCTACCCGGCCGACGCCACCGCGGTCCCGCTCGACGGCCCGCCGGCGACCGCCGCCGACGCCATCGCATGGCTGGAGCACGGCGTCACCGCCCGCTTCGGCAAGGCCAAGGCCGACCTGATGATGCGCGAGCGCGAGACCTCCGCACAGTTCTTCCAGCCCATCGAGATCACCCGCGAGACCGTCCCCGTCGAGGGCGAGCCCGGCCGCGTCCGCCTGGTCGTGAAGGCCACCGCCACCGTGGACCCGGCCACCGCCGCCGGCGGCGTCCCGCTGCCGGCCGGACTGTGGGACGGGTTCGTCCGGCTGACCATCGGCGGCTGGACCCGGGAGTGCCGCCTGTCCCCGGTGTCCACGGAGCCCCTCCCCGCGATGCCGGTCCCGGGTGTCGTCGGGGGCCGCCGGGTACTGCCGTACTGGACGGTCAAGAACACCCTCGCCCTGGACGTCGACCTCGCGGGCAAGCGGCTCGGCTTCGGCGCGCTCAAGCCCGCGGACTTCGCGGTCACCGGTGACCGGCTGCGCGCGGTGCTGCCGTTCCACGTCGCCGGTGACGTCAAGGCATCGGTGCGGCTGACCGGCCCGGATCGCGCCACCGAGGTGCTTGAGGTACCCGCCACGCTGACGCCCATCGAGGACGGCGGAGCGGTGCTGGACGCCCCGCTGCCGGTGCGCTCGCTGCAGACGGGCGCCTGGCGGCTCGCCCTGTGCCTGATCGCGGACGCCACCGAGCCGCGCTTCTTCGCGCCGCCGCTCGTGGTCCGCGGCTCCGCCAAGGGCCTGAAGGTGGTCAGGAGGGCCCCGAACAAACCCCCGTTCGCCGCGCCCGGGACATTTTTCGAACCGAAGCCGGGCACGGTCCAGCAGCTGGCCCGCAGGCTTCCGGCGCCGGTGCGCCGGGCACTGGGCGCGGCCCTGGGCAGGGGGACGGGGCCCGCACGACAGAAAGGCAAGTAGGAACTGTGCGACCGCTGAGCATCGAAGGCCTCTGGGTCCATGAACCCAAGCTCATCCCCGACGACCGGGGCAGCTTCCACGAGTGGTTCAGGGCCGGGGAGTTCCGCGAGGCCCTCGGCTACGACCTCGACCTCGCGCAGGCCAACTGCTCGGTCTCGCGGCGGGGCGTGCTGCGCGGCATCCACTTCGCCGACCTGCCGCCGAGCCAGTCCAAGTACGTCAAGTGCGTGCGCGGGGCCGTGCTGGACGTGATCGTGGACGTCCGGGTCGGCTCCCCCACGTTCGGGCACTGGGAGGCGGTCCGGCTGGACGACGAGAACCGGCACGCCGTGTTCCTCGCGGAGGGCCTCGGTCACGCGTTCATGGCGCTGACCGACGACGCGACCGTGGTCTACCTGTGCTCGGCCGGGTACGCGCCGGGCCGCGAGCACGGCGTCCACCCGCTCGACCCCGCGCTGGGCATCGAGTGGCCCGAGGGCCTGGAGCCGGTGCTGTCGGAGAAGGACGCCGAGGCGCCGTCGCTGGCCGAGGCGGCGGCGTCCGGACTGCTGCCGTCGTACGCGGACTGCGTGGCCTACTACGAGCAGCTGCGCGGTGTGTTGTTCAGGACTTCGCGTAGCGCTGCTTCAGCGCGCTCCGCTTGTTGCTGCCCTCGGCATTCCGGCCTTTTTCGATGATCACCAGGTTGTGGTAGAAGTGCACGCCGACGATATTGAGGTCGGTGTACGTCGGCTGGTAGTTCTCGGTCACAAATTCTTCGTAATTCAGGCCGTCGGTCAGCCGCTTGAGCATCCCCATACTGGTGTGCGCGGCGTCGAGGTCCTCACTGCCCTGCCATTCGGGCCAGTACGACGACTGCGTGTCCTCGACGATGTAGATGCCACCGTCCTTGAGCCGCGGGAAGAGCGTGGCGAAGGTCGTGAGCACATGCGGACTGCGGTGGCTGCCGTCGTCGATGATGACGTCCAGCTCACCGATCTTGTCGGCGATGGAGTTCAGGGACGACGGGTCGGACTGGTCACCGATGAACGTCGTGATGCGGTCCTCGTCGACAAATGACTTGTCCTGGATGTCCATTCCGAAAATCTGCGCGTTCGGGAAGAACTGCTTCCACATCCGCAGGGAGGCACCGCCCTGACCTGGCCTGTTGTAGCCGCCGATGCCGATTTCCAGCAGGTTGAAGGAGTCGTTCTTCAGGTGTCCGAGGTGGCGCTGGTAGTGCTTCGTGTACCGGTGGATTCCCCACTTGTCGGTCTTGAAGTGCTGGGCGAGTTTGTTGAGATCACCGGAGATCGCGTCGAGCCCCGTGGGCTTCGCCGGCGGGACGGGCGGGGCGGACAGGCGCCGCTTCAGTCGTCGCAGTTTCCGTACATTCTTCTCACCCAGCACGGACTTCACGGTCGCTCGCATCGACATCGCGGGACAAATCCTTTCCCTACCCGGCCCACAAGGCATTCAAAGCATCATCGTAGTGATGCGGGGCAATCCACAAGGGGCGAACGCGGCGACCCGTGAAAAAGGGCCGCCGCGACGGTGCGATGTGCCTTATGCGGACGTCTCCTTGCGGAGCAGCGGCAGCCCTTCCGCGAGGGCCGCACGCCAGTCCCGCAGCGGTGCCAGACCGACCTCGGCCCACCGGTCGTGCCCGAGGGCGCTGTACGCGGGCCGCGGTGCCGGGCGGACGAACGCCTCGCTGGTCGTGGGGCGTACCCGCGCGGGGTCGGCGCCGAGCAGGCGGAACACCTCCCGGGCCAGCTCGCACCAGGTGGCCGTACCGGAGTTGGTGCCGTGGAAGACGCCGTGCGCGCGCTCGTCCCGGCCCAGGCGGGGGCCGAGATCGGCGATCCGGGCGGCCAGGTCGGCGCTCCAGGTGGGCTGGCCGCGCTGGTCGTCGACGACGTCGAGGGTGTCCCGGCGGGACTCGAGCTCGATCATCGTGCGCACGAAATTCTTACCGTGTGTGCCGTACAGCCAGGCCGTGCGGACCACCGCGCTCGTGCCCGGGAGCTCCTCCAGGACGGCCCGCTCGCCCGCGAGCTTGGTGCGCCCGTAGGCGGTCCGCGGGGCCGTCGGGTGGTCCTCGGGGTACGGGCTGGTGCGGGCCTCGCCGTCGAAGACGTAGTCCGTCGAGACGTGGACGAGGCGGGCGCCCTGCCGGGCGGCGGCGCGGGCCAGCAGGCGCGGGCCCGCGCCGTTGATCAGCAGGGCCCGCTCCTCGTCGGTCTCGGCGTCGTCGACGGCCGTGTACGCGGCGCAGTTGACCACCAGGTCGGGCCGGTGCCCGGCGAGCGCGGACGCCACCGAGTCGGCGCTGGTGAGGTCCAGGTCGGCGCGGCCCAGGGCCACGACCTCCTCACCCCGGCGGGCGAGTTCCCCGGTCACGTCGTGGCCGAGCATGCCGCCCGCTCCGGCGACGAGCCACTTCATCAGCGCTTCACCTGCTCCTTGCGGGACTCCAGGGCGGCCCGCTCCTTGAGCGGCTCCCACCAGTCCCGGTTGTCGCGGTACCAGGCGACGGTGTCGGCGAGGCCGGAGGTGAAGTCGTGCTTGGGGGTGTAGCCCAGCTCGTCGTGGATCTTGCTCCAGTCGACGGAGTAGCGCTGGTCGTGGCCCTTGCGGTCGGCGACGCGGTCCACGCGGTCCCAGTCGGCGCCGCAGGCCTCCAGGAGCAGGCCGGTGAGCTCCCTGTTGCTGAGCTCGGTGCCGCCGCCGATGTTGTAGACCTCGCCGGGCCGGCCGCCGGTACGGACCAGGTCGATGCCCTGGCAGTGGTCCTCGACGTGCAGCCAGTCGCGGACGTTGCCGCCGTCGCCGTACAGGGGCACGTTCCTGCCGTCGAGGAGGTTGCTCACGAAGAGCGGGATGACCTTCTCGGGGAACTGGTGCGGCCCGTAGTTGTTGGAGCAGCGGGTGACGCGGACGTCCAGGCCGTGGGTGCGGTGGAAGGCCAGTGCGAGCAGGTCGGAGGAGGCCTTGGAGGCGGAGTACGGCGAGTTCGGCCGGAGCGGGTGGGTCTCGGGCCAGGAGCCGGTCTCGATGGAGCCGTAGACCTCGTCGGTGGAGACGTGCACGAACGGGCCGACGCCGTGCCGCAGGGCCGCGTCGAGCAGGGTCTGGGTGCCGACCACGTTGGTGCGGACGAACGCGCCGGCCCCGTCGATGGAGCGGTCGACGTGCGACTCGGCGGCGAAGTGCACGACCTGGTCGGCGTCGGCCATCAGCTCGTCGACCAGGTCGGCGTCGCAGATGTCACCCTGCACGAAGGTCAGCCGGGGATGCGACTCCGGCAGGTTCGTCAGCGTGCCCGCGTAGGTGAGCTTGTCCAGCACGGTGATGTGCGGCGCGTCGGGCGTGTGGTCGGCGAGGAGACCGCGGACGTAGGTGGAACCGATGAAGCCGGCGGCGCCGGTGACGAGGAGATTCATGAATGGATCTGCACCTTGCTGTGATCACCGAGTATGAGGCGGTGGGCGCTGGGGGTGCCGGGTGCCGGGGTGACCTCGACGTGCCGGCCGATCAGCGAGGACTCGATCCTGCCCACCCCGTCGATGGAGGAGTCCCGCAGCACTATGGAGAACTCCAGCTCACTCTCGGTGATCCGGCAGTTCTCGGCGACCGACGTGAAGGGGCCCACGTACGAGTCGCTGACGACGGTGCCGGCGCCGATCACGACCGGGCCGACGATCCGGGAGCCCGTGACCCGCGCGCCGGCCTCGACGACCACGCGGCCGACGATCTCGCTGGCCTCGTCGACCTCGCCGTCCAGGCGCGGCTCCTGGCTCTCCAGGACGGTCCGGTTGACCTCCAGCATGTCGACGACGTTGCCGGTGTCCTTCCAGTAGCCCTTGATCACCGTGGAGCGCACGTCGGCGCGTCGGTCGATGAGGTACTGGATGGCGTGGGTGATCTCCAGCTCGCCGCGCCAGGACGGCTTGATGGCGCGTACGGCCTCGTGGATGGCGGGCGTGAAGAGGTAGACGCCGACCAGGGCGAGGTCGCTCTTGGGCTCCTTCGGCTTCTCCTCCAGGCCGATCACCTGGCCGTCGGAGTCGAGCTCGGCGACGCCGAAGGAACGCGGGTCGGGCACGTGGGTGAGGAGGATCTGGGCGTCGGGGCGGGTCTCGCGGAACTCGTCGACCAGTCCGCTGATGCCGCCGACGATGAAGTTGTCGCCGAGGTACATGACGAAGTCGTCGTCGCCCAGGAACTCGCGGGCGATCAGCACCGCGTGGGCCAGGCCCAGCGGCCGGTCCTGGGGGATGTAGGTGACGTCCAGGCCGAACTTCGACCCGTCGCCGACCGCCTCCTCGATCTCGGCTGCGGTGTCGCCGACGATCATCCCGACCTCGGTGACGCCCGCCGCGGCGAGGGATTCGAGTCCGTAGAACAGCACGGGTTTGTTCGCCACCGGGACGAGCTGTTTCGCCGATGTGTGGGTGATCGGCCGCAACCGCGTTCCGGCACCGCCGGATAGCACCAAAGCCTTCATTCGCAACACCCTATAGGTGAACATCCGATTGAGACGTTCTTCCGTTTTCCTGACTGGTTACGAAAGTAAGTCTTTGGTGTGGATCTCACGTGATTACAAGGTGTCGGGCAGTGACTTCCCGGCCGCTTCGTCCGGTGCTTTCGGCGCCCGTCCGACCGTGGTTCAGGAGTCCTCCGGCCAGGCCGCCGCGCGTTCCACCTCCGCCTCCACCTCGGCCCTGGACCGGCCCTCTTCGCGGGCGTACTCGTTCATCGCGGTCAGTTCGTCGCGGGCCAGGTCGCGCCAGGCGCGCAGCGCGGTCTCGTAGGTCTCCGACTGGGCGCCGCCCGACTGCTGCCGGGCCGGTGGCCCGTAGGTGTCCCGCAGTTCCAGGACTTTTTCGTGGGCCGCGTCGGCCGCGCGGTGCTTCGCCACGAGTTCTTCGAAGGTGTGTGCCACGTCAAGGACATTAAGGACGGTCGGCCCGCGCCGCCTCTCGAGAGCGCGGGAGCGGGGGCCGACGGGGTTCAGCCCTCCAGGACGAGATCCGCCCACACCTGCTTGCCGCCGCTGGCCGGCACGGTCCCCCAGGCGGCCGACATGGCCTCGACCAGGAGGATGCCGCGTCCGCCGGTGGCCTCCCAACCGATGTTGGTGGGTTTCACCGGGCTGCGCGGCGAGGCGTCGGCGACGGCGATCCGCAGCCGGTGGTCGACCAGCGTCAGGTCGAGCCGTACGGGTCCGTCGGTGTGGATGAGGGCGTTGGTGACGAGCTCGGAGACCACCAGCAGGGCGGCGTCCATCGCCTCGTCGGCCACCCCCCAGGAGCGCAGGGTGCGTTTGCTGAAGCGACGGGCGTGCCGGGCGGCCTCCGGGACCCGCCACACCGTCCAGCTCTCGCGCAGCGGGCGGACGGCCATGCCGTCGTAGCGCATCAGCAGCAGGGCGACGTCGTCGGCGCGGTGGGCGTTGCCGAGCAGGGCGTCGGCGACCAGGCCGAGGTGGGCGGGGTCGGAGCCGGCCAGGTCGCGGGCGAAGCGCTCCATGCCGTCGTCGATGTCGGTGTCGGGGGCCTCGACCAGGCCGTCGGTGGTGAGCGCGAGCAGGGTGCCGGGGTACAGGCTGAGCTGGGTCATCGGGAACTCGGTCTGGCCGAGCACGCCGAGCGGGGGGCCGCCCTCGGTCTCGGCGATCAGCGTGGTGCCGTCCGGGTGACGCAGCACGGGCGGCAGGTGTCCGGCCCGCACGCACCAGGCGGTGCCGCCCTCCATGTCGACGTCGACGTAGCAGCAGGTGGCGAAGAGGTCGCTCTCCATGTCCAGGAGGAGGCGGTTGGCGTGCGAGACGACCACGTCGGGGGTGTGTCCCTCGGCGGCGTAGGCGCGCAGGGCGGTGCGCATCTGGCCCATGAGGGCGGCGGCGCTCGCGTTGTGGCCCTGGACGTCGCCGATGACGAGGGCCACGTGGTTGTCGGTCAGCGGGATCACGTCGTACCAGTCGCCGCCGACCTCCAGGCCGCCCTCGGTGGTGGGCAGGTAGCGGGCGACGGCCTCGGCACCGGGCAGCCGGGGCAGCCGGCGCGGCAGCAGGGCGCGCTGCAGCATCCCGACGAGTTCGTGTTCGGCGTCGAAGGCGTGGGCGCGCATCAGGGCCTCGCCGGCGAGACCGGCGGAGGCGGTGAGCAGGGCGCGTTCGTCGGGGCCGAAGTCGTGCGGGCTGTCCCAGCCGATCAGGCAGGCGCCGGCCATCCGGCCGCCGGCGGGCAGCGGAAGGATGGCCAGGCCGCCGGGGCCGACCTCGGCGAGCGCGGGTTCAAGGGCGGCGGCCGCGGGCCAGATCTGGGCCCGGCCCTCACGCAGCGCGGCGGCGAGGGTGGGCATGGCGCGCACGGGTGCGTCGGGCCACTCGGTGCGCCACTCGCTGCGCCACAGCTCGGGCCAGGACTCGGCGTCGGGCGGGTCGAGGACGGTGACGACCAGGCGGTCGTTCTCCAGTTCGGCAAGGGCGATCCGGTCCGCCTTGAGCGGTCCGCGCAGGGCGGTGACGACGGCCTGGCCGACGTCCTTGACCGAGCGGGCGGTGGCCAGGGCGGCGGCGAGCTGCTGGACGCGGGCCACGTCGGTGACGTCGGAGCGGAACGTGGAGGCGTCGGCGACGGTACCGGCCAGCCGGGCCGGGCGCCCCTCGCCGCCGGGCACCAGCCGGCCGCGCAGCCGCAGCCACTTGGGCGGGCCGGAGGGCTGGAGGATCCGGAACTCCAGCTCGCGGTCGCCGATGGACATGTGGTCGGCCTCGACGACGGACATCAGGGCGGGCAGGTCCTCGGGCACGGTGCGGCCCAGCAGCGTCTCGACCTTGCCGTCGAACTCGTCCCGGCCCATCCGGAAGAGGTCGAGGATGCCGTCGCCGACGGCGATCCGGCCGGTGTCCATGGCGAGGCTGAAGGCGTCGGCGGGCAGTTCGCCGGTTTCGGTGGCCGCGGGGAGCGGGGCGGGCAGGGCGATCGCCTCGGCGACCAGGTCCAGGCAGGCCCGGTCCTCGGGGCCGAACCCGTCGTCCCGTGCGCTGACGGCGACGAGGAGGCCGGTGCCGCCGGGTACCGGCAGCACGGCCAGCCAGAACTCCTGGGACGGGGTCCGCCGGGCCTCCGGGCAGTCGGCCAGCTCGTCGGGGCCGAGCCAGACGGGCCGCCCGGTGCTATAGGCCTCGGCCGCCGGGGACTGTCCCAGAGAGGGGTAGGCGTCGCGCAGCCCGTACAGGGTGCGGGGCAGGCCCGCCGACTCGGCCAGCCGCAGCACGGTGCCGTCGTCGCCGGGCGTGTACACCCCGGCGAAGGCCGCGCCGGCGAACACCAGTGCCTGTTCGAGCACGCGACGGAGCCGATCGGGTGCGCCGGGATCGCCAGTGAGCGTTTCGAGGGCGATTTCGGCGCGATCCGTTCTCGTTCCGCGTACCGCAGCGCCCTCACTGACCACGCCGCCATTACAGCGCTTATGAGGCGTCTGCGCAGCCCCTGTGACCGTTCCGTGGAGGGCGGGGGTCCGATGCGCTCGAAACGCCACCGGACATGTCCTGGCCCGTGGGCTCTCCGCCGTACCTGACTGCGGGCCGGTGGGGGCTGGTCGCGCCCATGCGGCGGAGCCGCAGATTGACAACAGCCCCGCGCCCCTGACGGGGCGCGGAGGAATGCGCCGGGGCGAGCGGGGTACGCGAGGGCGGTCCGGTGCGGGGGCCCGCCGCTCTCGCCGTGCGCCGGTCGCCGCCACGAGGGAGCCTTGATCCCGAGGACGCGACGCGCGGCCGGACGAGGAGGTGGTCGGGCGTGTCCGACGGGATGGGGGCACCTCCGGCAGGGACGGAAGAGGGCGTCGAGGCCGCGGCGGCCGACGGCACCCCACCCGCCACGCCGCTGTTGTCGCTGGCGCTGGCCTCGATGATGGAGGAGGTCCAGGCGCACTCCGGCGCGGTCTATCTGCTGGCGGCCGACGAGCCGGTCCTGCAGATGGCGGTGACGGCGGGGCTGCCCCGGGCCTTCGCGGCGCCCTGGGAACGGGTCGGGCTGAGCTCTCCGGTCCCGGTCGCGGAGGCGGTGCGCGACCGGCGGCTGGTGTGGGTGGGCGGCGAGGAGGACATGGCGCGCCAGTACCCGCGGATCGCGGTGGTGCTGCCGTACCCGTTCGCGCTGGCCGCGCTGCCGGTGGCGACGGCGGACACCGTGTACGGGGCGGTGTACGTGACCTGGCCCGGCGCCCATCCGACGGTGCTGTCCGACCGGGAGCGGGAGTCGCTGACAGCGGCGTGCGACCGGCTGGCGGTACGGCTGGAGCGGGTCGCCGGGGAGAGCCGTGCGCTGCGTGCCGAGCCGGATCTGCTGGCGGCGGCGCCGTCGGGGGTGGCGGGCACGCTGGGCACGGTGGAGGCGGCGCGGATGGTGGGGCGGCTGCCGTACGGGCTCGTCTCGCTCGATCTGCACGGGCGGGTCGTCTTCGCCAACGCGGCGGCGGCCGAGCTGCTCGGCGTGCACGTCGACGACCTGCTCGGCACCCAGCCGTGGGTCTCGGTGCCGTGGCTGAACGACCCGATGTACGAGGACCGTTACCGGGCGGCGCTGATCAGCCAGCATGTGACGTCGTTCGTCGCGCTGAAGCCGCCGGGCGACTGGCTGTCGTTCCGGATGTATCCGAGCACGACCGGGCTGACCACCCGGATCAGCCGGGCCCGGGCGGTGGCCGAGATGGTGGGTGCGATGCCGCGCGCGGACGCGGCGCCCTCGCACCGGCTGGTCACCATCTCGCAGGTGCTCAGCCTGACGGGGGCGCTGACGGAGGCCGTCGGGGTGCAGGACGTGGTGCAGCTGGTGGCGGACGAGGTCGCCCCGGCCGTCGGCAGCCAGGCCCTGGTGGTCCTCGGGTCACGGGGCGGCCGGCTGCACGTGCTGGGGCACCGCGGCTACGAGGACCCGCGGACCGTGGCGCGCTTCGACGGTCTTCCGCTGGCCGAGCGGACGCCCGGCACCCATGTCCTCAACACCGGTGTCCCGGCGTTCTTCGAGTCGAAGCAGCAGCTGGAGCGGCTGTACCCGGACCGGGACGAGCCCCCGGACGGGTTCGCGGCCTGGGCGTACCTGCCGCTGATCGCGTCGGGCCGGCCGGTGGGCACCTGTGTCCTCGCCTACGCCGAGCCGCACGCCTTCCCCGCCGACGAACGGGCCGTGCTCACCAGTCTCGGCGGGCTGATCGCGCAGGCGCTGGAGCGGGCCCTGCTCTACGACGCGAAGAACCAGCTGGCGCACGGTCTCCAGGCGGCCCTGCTGCCGCACTCGCTGACTCCGCCGCCCGGCATCGAGGCGGCCGCCCGCTATCTGCCGGCCATGCACGGCATGGAGATCGGCGGCGACTTCTACGACCTGGTGCCCACCCGGCCGCTGGCGGCGGCCGTGATCGGGGACGTGCAGGGGCACAACGTGACGGCGGCCGGGCTGATGGGCCAGATCCGTACCGGCGTAAGGGCCTTCACGACGGTCGGGCAGGCGCCGGAGGAGGTGATGCGCAGCACCAACCGGCTGCTGATCGACTTCGGCGCCGAACTGTTCGCGAGCTGTCTGTACCTGCGGCTGGATCCGGAGCGGGGCCGCGCGGTGATGGCCCGGGCGGGGCATCCGCCGCCCCTGCTGCGCCGTCCGGACGGACGGGTACGGGTGCTGGACCTGGCCGGGGGCCCGCTGCTGGGCATCGACGCGGAGGCGACGTACCCGACGACCGAGGTGTCGCTCGCGCCGGGCTCGGTGCTCGCCCTCTATACCGACGGGCTGGTCGAATCCCCCGGTGTGGACATCGAGGATGCCCTGGTGGACCTGGGGGAACTGCTCTCGGAGAGCGGCGACCAGCCCTTGGACAAGCTCGCCGACACGCTCGTGCGGCACAGTGCGGCGGCGCAGGAGCGGGTCGACGATGTCGCGGTGCTGTTGCTGCGCGCGGAGACCGACGACTGACCCGGACCGGAAAGCGATCCGGTCCGGCCCTCCCGCCGGAGGGCCGGACCGTCCACCGTCGGCCGGAACCGCTGGTAGGCCGCGCGGTGGGTCAGTTGGACGTCGAGGTGCCGTCCGCGCCGGTGCCGGACTGGTCGCCGCTGACGTCGCCCGTGCCGGTGTCGTCACCGGTCCCGGTGGCGTCCCCGGTGCCGCTCTGGTCGCCGGCCGTCGCGGACGGGTCGGCTGCCGTCGCGGACGGGTCGGCGGTGCCGCCGATCTGGTCGCCGCCGGCCTGGTCGCCGGCGCCGTTCTCGTCACCGGCGGTGGCGGACGGGTCGGCCGAGGCACCGGCGTCACCGGCGCCCGCGTCGCCGCCGAGGGTCGCACCGGTCGCCTGGAGGGCGGCGGTCACCGGCTGGAAGAAGGTCTCGCCGCCGGAGGTGCAGTCGCCGCTGCCGCCGGAGGTCATGCCGACCGCGCCGCCGTCCTGGGTGAACAGGGAGCCGCCGCTGTCGCCGGCCTCGGCGCAGACGTTGGTCTGGATGAGACCGGTGACGGTGTCGACGCCGTTGGGGTCGGTCTCGCTCTGGAAGTTGACGGTGGCGTCGAGGCCGGTGACCTGACCGTCGTGCAGCCCGGTGGTGGAGCCCATCCGGAACACGGTCTCGCCGACGGTGGCGTCGACGGCCTGGTTGATGGCGACGGTCTGGCCGTTGCCTATGTTGACGTCACTGGTCGTCTGGGTGGTGGCGTCGTTGTACTTGACGAGCGAGAAGTCGCCGTTGCCGGGGAACTGGGCCTGGTCCACGGTGGCGATGGGCTGACCGGTCTCGGAGTCGGACCAGTCCTTGGCCGCGACACCGCAGTGACCGGCCGTCAGGAAGGCGGGGCTGCCGTCCGAGGCGGTCACGTTGAAGCCGAGGGAGCAGCGGACGGTGCCGTCCTGCACCTGGGAGAAGATCGCGTCGCCGCCGGAGACGAGGGTCTTGAAGGTGCCCGACGACTTCTTGAGGGTCGCCATGTTCGAGCCGAGGCCCTGCACCGTCGACTCCAGCGTGTCCCACTTGGTGCCGGTGACGGTGCTGTCCGCGCTGACCACGACCTTGTTGGTCTTCGGGTCGACGGCCCAGGCGGTGCCCGGGATGGTCGCCTTGGTCTTCAGCGTCTTGGCGACGGCCTCCAGTGCGGAGGTGCTGTTCTGCACCTGGCGCACGACCGCGCCGGCCTGCTCCGCCTGGGCGATCACGTTGTTGTCGCCGTTGACGACGTTGACGACGAGCTGCTGCTTGGCGCTGTCGTAGTAGGACCCGGCGAAGGCCTGGCCGAGGAGCTGCTGGAGCTGCGCGGCGAGGTTCGAGGCGCCCGTTGCCTTCAGGGTCTTGGGAGCGGATGCAGTGGCGCCGGAGGCGTTGTCCTGAGACGCGTTGGCCATCGGCAGCAGAAACGCCGCAGCTCCGAGCGCGGCGACACCGCCCACCGCGATAGCGGCCTTGCGCTTCGGAATTCGCTTGTGACTCAAACTTCTCGACCTCCAAGGGACGGAGTGTCTGCCGTTGCGGGGCAGTCGTTCGTGAGCGGCGCCTGGATGGCCATAGGTACGGGCGGGTCACACGGTGCGTTCAATTCCGTTTGCCAACTTCCTTGACCCTGTAATGAATCGGCCATGGCGCGCCCGTGGTGGAACAGGTCCGCGTGCCGGGCGGGCGGCCCGGGAACAATCCCCCATATGACGATGACCACCGCCGAAGCCGACAAGATCCTCTCCGCCAACTTCGCCCCCTGGGTGCTCGATCTGGGGCTGGCCGTCGAGGCGGTGGGCGAGGACCGGGCGACGCTGCGTCTGCCCTGGTCGGAGCGGCTGTCCCGGGAGGGCGGCGGACTGTCGGGGCAGGCGTTGATGGCGGCGGCCGACACGGCGACGGTGATCGCGGTCTCGGCGGCCCGGGGCGGCTTCGTGCCGATGACGACGGTGCAGCAGTCGACCTCGTTCCAGCGCGCGGTCACCGGTGCGGATGTCCTGATCGAGGCGGTCCTGACCAAACTGGGCCGCCGGATGGCGTTCGCCGACATCACCATGCGCGACCGGAGCTCGGGCGCGCTCGCGGCACGGGCGAGCACGATCTACGCGCTTCTGGGCTGACCTCGCCGACACGGTCAGCAATCGGTCATTGACGGTCCGTTGCGATCACGGGCCGGAATCCTTGCTTCAGGGAATCTGCACATCCAATACCCAAGCAAGTCACGGGGACCGACGGATCTGCACAACCGCACGCCCCCTGGCGTGCCCTTGGCCCGGAGTGCCGGATTCGCCGCCCGGGGGGCAAGCCGTGCGACGGGGCCGAAGTCGTGCGCCTTGTGAAGGAGTCGCCGACAAGCGGTGCGCGCGCCTGCACGGATGAACCCTTCTGGGGCTCAAGTGCCCAGGTGAGACGCATGGTTGATTGGAAGCGCGGACCGTGGGCGTGCTTTGATCCATCGCACCGCGGGAGCCGCGAAGGGCTCCTGGAAACGGGCGTCCGGCGCCCGCGGTCGCGGCCGCACCACTCCGTCCCCGCCAGGGCCGTTGGGGAGCCGCTCCCCCTTGTGAATATCCATATGAAGGGAAGTTCCACCATGAACTCCACCCCCCAGGTTGAGACCGTCGAGATCTCGGACGCCGAGCTGGACAGCGTCTCCGGCGGCCTCTCCCTGAACGCCCTGAACACCGTGACCGGCACGGTCAACGGCGTTCTCCCGGTCAACGACGTGGTCAACACGGTCGTCGGCACCGTCGAGGGCGTCACCGGCCTCAACACCCAGCCGGCTCTGAACCTGGTTGCCGGTCTCTGATCGCACCTCGTCACCGCTGAGTCCCGGAGCCGGATCCCGGCCCCGGGACTCTCGGGCGTTTTGCAGCACCCCAGTTCACCAGCGTCTCTCCCACAGGTGAGGGAAGTTCCGTGCAGTTCCGCCAACAGGCCCTCGCCAAGCTCCAGTCGCCGGAGGAGCTCGATCTCCCCGTGCGGTTCGCCCGTCCGCAGGGCTGGCTCGCGCTGTCCGTCTCGGTCGTCGTGATGGCGGCCGCCTCGGTGTGGGCGGTGACCGGTTCGGTCGCCTCCACGGTGAGCGCGCAGGCCATCCTCACCCACGGACAGGGCAGTTACATCCTGCAGAGCCCGGTCGCCGGGCAGGTCACGGCGGTCCTCGCCGAGCAGGGCGAACGGCTGCCGGCGAACTCCCCCGTCCTGAAGGTCCGTACCGGCCAGGGCGACTCGGTCGTGCGCACGGTCGCCGCGGGCCGGATCAGCGCGCTCGCCGCCACCATCGGGCAGATCATCCAGACCGGCGCCGATGTCGCCGCCGTGGAGAAGATCGCTCACGCCTCGGACCCGCTGTACGCGACGGTCTACGTCCCCGCCGAGAACGCCTCCTCCATACCGGCGAACGCCCCGGTCGACCTGACCGTGTCGTCGGTGTCGACGCAGGAGTACGGCGTGCTGCGCGGCCATGTGAAGTCGGTGGACCGCGCCGCCCAGTCGGCCCAGTCGATCTCGGCGTTCCTCGGGGACAGCCAGCTCGGCGAGCAGTTCACGAAGAAGGGCCGCCCGGTGGCCGTACTGGTCCGGCTGGACACGTCGAAGAAGACGAAGAGCGGGTACAAGTGGTCCTCGGCGGACGGGCCGCCGTTCCGGCTCGACTCCATGACCCTGGCCTCGGGTTCGATCCGGCTGGCCGACCAGCGTCCCGTCGATTGGCTGCTCCCGTGACCACCGCCCAGGAGACCCGCGGCCGCCGACGCGCCGCCCCGCCCAAGCGGCCGGTCCCCAAGGGCCGCGGCCGGACCGTCCGCACGCCCACCGTGCTCCAGATGGAGGCCGTCGAGTGCGGCGCCGCCTCCCTGTCCATGGTCCTCGGCCACTACGGCCGCCATGTCCCGCTGGAGGAGCTGCGCATCGCCTGCGGCGTCTCCCGCGACGGCTCGCGCGCCAGCAACCTGCTGAAGGCGGCGCGCAGTTACGGCCTCACCGCCAAGGGCATGCAGATGGACCTGGCCGCCCTCGCCGACGTGCAGGGACCGGCGATCCTGTTCTGGGAGTTCAACCACTACGTCGTCTACGACGGCATGGGCCGCCGTCTCGGCCGCCGGGGCGTCTACATCAACGACCCCGCCAAGGGCCGCCGGTTCGTGCCCATGGAGGAGTTCGACGGCAGCTTCACCGGTGTCGTGCTGACCCTCGAACCGGGCGACGGCTTCGCGAAGGGCGGCCGGCGTCCCGGCGTCCTCGGCGCGATGCCGGCCCGGCTGCGCGGCACCGCCGGCACCATGCCCGCCGCCGTCCTGGCCAGCCTGCTCCTGGTGGTCGTGGGTGCGGCAGTGCCCGCGCTCAGCCGCCAGTACATCGACCTGTTCCTCATCGGCGGCCAGACCTCGCTGCTCACCGTGCTGTTCGCCGCGATGGGCACCTGCGTCCTGCTCACCCTGGTGCTGACCTGGCTGCAGCAGGCGAACCTGCTGCACGGCCGGATCGTCTCCTCCACCCTGAGCAGCGCCCGCTTCCTGCGTCACCTGCTGCGGCTGCCGGTGACCTTCTTCTCCCAGCGCAGCCCGGCCGACCTGGTGCAGCGCCTGCAGTCCAACGACCAGGTCGCCGAGACCCTGGCCCGCGACCTGGCGGCGGCCGGCGTGGACGCGGTGGTCGTCGTCCTGTACGCGGTGCTCCTCTACACCTACGACGCACAGCTCACCTTCCTCGGCATCGGCGTGGCCCTGCTGAACATCGTGGCGATGCGGCTCGTCGTACGGCTGCGCGCCACCCGGACCGCGAAGCTGCGCGCGGACACCGCCCGGCTCACCAACACCTCCTACACCGGTCTCCAGCTGATCGAGACGATGAAGGCGACCGGCGGCGAGGACGGCTACTTCCGCAAATGGGCCGGGCAGCACGCGAGCACGCTGGAGGAGCAGCAGCGGCTCGGGGTGCCGAGCGCCTGGCTGGGCGTGGTGGCCCCGACGCTGGCCACCGTCAACAGCGCGCTGATCCTGTGGATCGGCGGCATGCGGGCGGTCGAGGGCGGCATCTCGGTCGGTCTCCTGGTCGCCTTCCAGTCCCTGGTCACCCGCTTCACCGCCCCGCTGACCCGGCTCAACGGCGTCGCGGGCCGCATCCAGGACTTCGCGGCCGACGTGGCCCGCCTCAAGGACGTGGAGAACTTCCAGGCGGACCCGGTGTACGCCCGCCCCGGCGCCGGCGACTCCACCCGGCGGCTGCAGGGCCATGTCGAGCTGGAGAACATCTCCTTCGGCTACAGCCCCCTGGACAAGCCCCTGCTCACCGGCTTCGACCTGACCGTCGGCCCCGGCCGGCAGGTCGCCCTGGTGGGCGGTTCGGGCAGCGGCAAGTCCACGGTCTCCCGGCTGATCTCGGGTCTCTACTCCCCCTGGGAGGGCGTGATCCGCATCGACGGACAGCGTCTGGAGGACATCCCGCGCGGCGCCCTCGCCGCCTCCGTCTCCTTCGTCGACCAGGACGTCTTCCTCTTCGAGGGCTCGGTCCGGGACAACGTGGCGCTGTGGGACCCGTCGATCCCGGACGAGGCGGTGGTGGAGGCGCTGCGCGACGCGGCCCTGTACGACGTGGTGACGCGCCGGCCCGGCGGCATCCACAGCAGGGTCGAGCAGGACGGCCGCAACTTCTCCGGCGGCCAGCGGCAACGCCTGGAGATCGCCCGGGCGCTGGTGCGCAGGCCCAGCATCCTCGTGCTCGACGAGGTGACCAGCGCCCTGGACGCCGAGACCGAACTGACCGTCATGGACAACCTGCGCCGCCGCGGCTGCGCCTGTGTCGTCATCGCGCACCGGCTGAGCACGGTGCGCGACAGCGACGAGATCGTGGTGCTCCAGCACGGCACGGTCGTGGAGCGCGGGCGGCACGACGAGCTGGTGGCACACGGCGGGGCGTACGCCGCGCTGGTCAGGGAGCGATGAGATGACGACTGTGGACGAAGGCGACCTCGTACTCGGCGCGCTCGGCTCACTGGGCAGCCGGATCGACTGCGCCGGCTTCACCCGCCTGGACCTCGAAGGCCCGCAGACGCTGTGGCTGGTGGCGTCCGGCGCCCTGGACCTGTTCGCGGTGGACGCCGAACAGCAGGGCCACTGGCACCACCTGGGCCGTCTGGAGGCCGGCGCGCTGCTGCTTGGCCCGGTCACGGGACCGCAGCACACCCTGGTGGCCCGTCCGTTGCGGGACTGCGTCGTGCACCGCATCGGCCTGCGCGAGCTCTACCAGCCCTCCAACACCCAGACCTGGTCCTACGACGAGTACGGCAACCCCCAGTACGTGCCGCCGGCCACCAGCCCCCTGGAGTACGCCCTCGCCCTCGGCGTCGGCCGCGGCCTGGCCGTCCTCTTCCAGGCCCCGATGACCGCCGGCGAGCGCGCCGCGGCCCCCACCGACGACGACGTCTTCTGGATGCAGGTGCCGCCGGGCAGCGTGCAGTACGGCTCGCTGTACGGCGCGGAGGCGGCCGCCGACCTGCTGATGGACCCGGCGCTGTGGCAGAGCGTGGTCGACCAGCAGTACCGGCTGCTGACCACCCTCGACCGGTGGATCGAGCAGCTGGAGCGCACCCACGAGACCCGCACGGCGGCCGGTATCAAAGCCGGTGAGGCGGTCCGGGCCCAGGCCGACCGCACGCTCCTCGCCTCGATCGGCAAGGCGGCCAAGCGCACCACGGCCGCCGACGCCGACGCCTCCTACGCGGCCTGCAGACTGGTCGCCGAGGCCGCGGGCATCACCCTCGCGGAGCCCGCGCAGAGCGGCACCGAGAGCGACCGCATCGACCCGGTCGAACGGGTGGCCCTCGCCTCCCGGGTACGGACCCGGGCGGTACGCCTGGACGGCCGCTGGTGGCACGACAACGTCGGCCCGCTGGTCGGGCACCGCGCCCTGTCCGGGGCCCCCGTCGCACTGCTGTGGCGGCGCGGCGGCTATGTGGCGGTCCATCCGGCGACCGGCCGCGAGACGCCGATCGAGAAGGCGAACGCGGCGGAGTTCGAGCCGCGCGCGGTGATGTTCTACCGGCCGCTGCCCGACAAGGCGCTCAGCCCGCTCGGCCTGCTCCGGTTCAGCATGCGCGGCACCCGCGGCGACCTCGGCGGTCTGCTGCTGGCCGGCCTGGTGACCGTGGCGATCGGCGCCCTCGTGCCGATCGCGACCGGCAAGGTTCTGGGCGACTACGTGCCGAAGGCCCAGACGGACCTGATCGTGCAGGTCTGCCTGGCGGTGATGATCAGCGCCGTGGTGTCGGCCGCGTTCACGCTCCTGGAGAACCTGACGATCCTGCGCCTGGAAGGCCGGATCGAGGCGACCCTGCAACCGGCCGTCTGGGACCGGCTGCTGAGGCTGCCGACGAAGTTCTTCACCCAGCGCTCGACCGGTGAGCTGGCCAGCGCGGCGATGGGCGTCAGCGCGATCCGCCGGCTGCTGGCGGGGGTCGGCCCGGTGGTCGCCCAGTCGGTGACCGTCGGGGCGATGAACCTGGGTCTGCTGTTCTGGTACAGCGTGCCGATGGCACTGGCGGCCCTGGGCATGCTGGTCGTCATCGCCGGTCTGTTCCTGGGGCTCGGGCTGTGGCAGGTGCGCTGGCAGCGCAAGCTCGTGGTGCTCAGCAACAAGCTGAACAACCAGGCCTTCCAGACCCTGCGGGGCCTGCCGAAGCTGCGGGTGGCGGCGGCCGAGAACTACGCGTACGCGGCCTGGGCGGGCGAGTTCGCGCGCAGCCGGGAGCTCCAGCAGAAGGTGGGCCGGATCAAGAACCTCACCAGCGTGCTGGGCTCGGTCTACCTCCCGGTCTGCACCCTGCTGATGTTCATGCTGCTGGCGGGCCCGGCGCGGGGGGCCATGGGCGCGGCGGCCTTCCTCACCTTCAACACGTCGGTGACGATGCTGCTCACCTCGGTCACCCAGCTGACCGGTTCCTTCGTGTCGGCGGTGGCCGCGCTCCCCCTCTTCGAGGAGATCAAGCCGGTCCTGGAGGCCGCCCCCGAGGTGCGCACCGCCAGCACCCGCCCCGGCCCGCTGTCCGGCGCCGTCGAGGCCCGCCGCCTCTCCTTCCGGTACACCGACGACGGTCCGCTGGTCCTGGACGACGTCTCCTTCGACATCCGCCCGGGCGAGTTCGTGGCGGTCGTCGGCCCGAGCGGCTGCGGCAAGTCGACGCTGCTGCGGCTGCTGATCGGCTTCGACAGGCCGGTCTCGGGAAGCGTGCTGTACGACGGGCAGGACCTGGGCGCCCTCGACCAGTCGGCGGTCCGCCGCCAGTGCGGGGTGGTGCTCCAGCACGCGCAGCCGTTCACCGGCTCGATCCTGGACGTCATCTGCGGCACCGAGCCGTACACCCCCGAGGAGGCGATGGCGGCGGCCGAGATGGCGGGGCTCGCGGAGGACATCAAGCGGATGCCGATGGGGCTGCACACGATCGTCGCCGGGAGCGGCGCGATCTCGGGCGGCCAGCGGCAGCGGCTGATGATCGCGCAGGCCCTGATCCGCCGCCCGCGCATCCTGTTCTTCGACGAGGCGACGAGCGCGCTCGACAACGACACCCAGCGCACGGTCATCGAGAGCACCCGCAAGCTGAACGCCACCCGGATCGTCATCGCCCACCGGCTGTCGACGGTCCTGGACGCCGACCGGGTCATCGTGATGGAGGACGGCAAGGTCGCCCAGCAGGGCCCGCCGGCCCAGTTGCTCGCCGACACCGGCGGGCGGCTGCACGAGCTGGTGCGGCGCCAGCTGGCCTGACGGGTCAGGCGCCGGGAATGGGGGCGCCGGACGGCAGGCCGGCGTCGAGGTAGCCCTGGTAGTACTCCTTCCAGGGCGGGGTGACGCCGGCGTACGGACCCTGGAGACGCCCGCCGTGGGCCTTGGCGTCGAGGGCGGCGAGGCAGACCTCCCAGCCGGCGCTGTTGCGGGCGGCGGTGTTCTCCTCGCTCAGTACATGGGTGAGGGTGAAGCGGGTGCGGTCCTCGCCGTCCGGCGCGAGGTCGAACCGGATCTCGTCGCCGCCCCAGTCGAAGGTCAGGTTCCGGGGCGGGTCGACGGCGAGCACCGTGCCGTACGACTCGGGCATGTTCGGGTCACCGGTGAACCTGATGCCGCCGCCGGGGCGCAGGTCGATCTCGGCGCGGGAGGGGAACCACTCGGCGAGTTCGTCGGGGTCGGTGACGAAGTGCCAGACGCGGTCGACGGGGTGGCCGTAGACACGGCTGAAGCGGACCGCGGGGCGGCCGTCGTCGAGGGTGACGTAGGTGCCGGTGAGTTCGGCGGCCATGGTGATCAGTCCTTCGAGGAGGGGTCTTCCGGGGCGTCCGGGGCGTCCGCCGTCTCGTCGAGGCGGCGGCCCAGCGCGTCCAGGCTGCGGTTCCACAGCCTTCGGTAGGGGGCCAGCCAGGCGTCGAGTTCGGCGATGGGGGCCGGGTCGAGGGCGTAGACCCGCCGCTGCGCGTCCTGCCGTACCCGGACCAGGCCGGCCTCGCGCAGCACCTTGAGGTGCTTGGAGGTGCTCGGCTGGCTCAGACCGCAGGCGTCCACGATCTCGCCGACGGGCCGGGGGCGGGTGAGGAGGAGGCCGACTATGGCGCGGCGGTGGGGGTCGGCCAGGGCGGTCCAGAGGCTGTCGGTGGCCATGGATTCAATATGCCGGTCTGGTTATATTCCTGTCAAGGAATACACCTTCCGGCTCGCCCTTCACGCACACGGCACCACTCCCAGCGAAACGTTGCCGTTTCGCTGGGAGTGGTCTAAGCTCGATGTGTACGAAACCGTTTCGTTCGCGGCTCCGTAGGCGCCGTCGTTCGCAGCAGCGTCCTGGTAAATCCCGAACACTTCCCTGGAGTGGTTCCCCCATGTCTGAGAAGACCCTGACCGACGACGTCCGCGTCGGTGCCGTGGAGGCACCACCGGCCGCCTCCCCGAAGCGGTGGTGGATCCTCGCGGTCATCGCCGTCGCCCAGCTGATGGTGGTGCTCGACGCCACGATCGTGAACATCGCCCTCCCCTCCGCCCAGGCCGACCTCGGGTTCTCCGACGGCAACCGGCAGTGGATCGTCACCGCGTACGCCCTCAGCTTCGCCTCCCTGCTGCTGCTCGGCGGCCGCATCGCCGACCTGTTCGGCCGCAAGACCGCCTTCCTCATAGGAGTCGTCGGCTTCGCCGCCGTGTCGGCGCTGGGCGGCGCCGCGAACGGCTTCGGGATGCTGGTCACCGCACGCGCCCTGCAGGGTGCCTTCGGCGCGCTGCTCGCCCCGACCGCGCTCTCACTGCTCAACACCACGTTCACCGACGCCCGTGAGCGGGCCCGGGCGTTCAGCGTCTACGGCGCCATCGCCGGCGCCGGCGGTGCGGTGGGCCTGCTGCTCGGCGGTGTCCTCACCGACACGTTCGACTGGCGCTCGACCCTGTACGTGAACGTCGCGATCGCCGTCGTCGCCTTCGCGGGCGGCATGGCGCTGCTGCACAACCACCGCGACGCCGGCAACTCCAAGCTGGACGTGCCGGGCACGGTCCTGGTCGCGGCCGGTCTGTTCTCGCTGGTCTACGGCTTCTCCAACGCCGAGTCGCACGACTGGGGTTCGCCGCTGACCTGGGGCTTCCTGTTCGCCGGCGTCGTGCTCCTTGCGGCCTTCGCCTGGTGGCAGACCAAGGCCAAGTTCCCGCTGCTGCCGCTGGGCATCCTGCTGGACCGCAACCGGGCGGCCTCGTTCCTCGCCGTGCTGATCTCCGCGGGCGGCATGTTCGGCGTCTTCCTCTTCCTCACCTACTACCTGCAGCTGAACCTCGGCTTCAGCCCGACGAAGACCGGTGTGGCGTTCCTGCCGATGATCGGCGCCCTGATGGTGACGGCACAGGTCGGCACCCAGGTCCTGGTGCCGCGGATCGGCCCGAAGGCGGTCGTCCCGCTGGGCTTCGCGGTCTCCGCGGTCGGCATGGCCTGGCTGACCGGGATCGGCGTCGGCTCCAGCTACGTCAGCGCGGTGCTCCCGCAGCTGATCATCACCGGCCTCGGCCTCGGCCTGGTCATGCCGGCGTCCATGCAGCTGGCCACGGGCGGCGTGACGGCCGATGAGGCGGGTGTCGCCTCGGCGACGGTCAACGCCATGCAGCAGGTGGGCGGTTCGATCGGTACGGCGCTGCTCAACACGCTCGCGGCGAGCGCGGCGACGGACTACCTGGCCGGGAAGGACGTCACCAGCAAGCTGGTGCAGGCGCAGGCGACGATCGAGAGCTACACCACCGCGTTCTGGTGGTCGGCCGGGATGTTCGCGGCCGGTGCGGTGATCGCCTTCCTGCTGTTCCGCAAGGGGGTGCCGCAGCAGGACGCGGACGCGGCGCCGGTTGTCCACATGTGACATTCCGCAGAGCCGCAGGGACCGAGGGGTCGCCGTCAGCAGGGAGGCGGTGGCCCCTCGCCGTTGTCGTCCGCGGGTGCGTTGTGGCCGGTCGCGCCCACGCGGCGGAGCCGCACATCAACACCGGCCCGCGCCCCTAAAGGGGCGCAGAGTCAAGCTCATTTGCCGAAATTCACGCCGCCGAGTGAACCTGATCTTGCGCCGCCCTCGTCAGGGATGGCAGGGGCTGCCGGCGGGTAACAACCGGGCCCGTACCCGCCCCGGCGAGGTGGAGCGCTGAGATGACGCCGGAAGCCGTCGACCCCGGGTTGCCCACCGCCAACTCCTGTGCGCGCAGCCGCCGTAGCGGGGTGTATCTCGTCGTCGAGGTCCACGGCGAGGTGGACATCGCCACCGAGGAGCTGCTCGCCGAGCATCTGCTCGCGGCGACCGCCGGACCCGAGCCCGATGTGCTCGTCGATCTGCGGCGGCTGGACTTTCTCGACTGTTCGGGGCTGCGGGTGCTGTGCCGGGCCGAGGCGCGGGCCAGGGAGCGGGGCGGGCGGCTGCGGCTGGTGTGCGAAGGGCCCCGGATTCCGCGGCTGTTACGGGCGGCGGGGCTGATGGGACGTTTTCCGCCGCTCCCCGGCATTCCCCGGGACGGGAACGCCGAGGAGCGGCGGTGATGCCGGGGGTCGGACGGGCAGCCCCACACCACCCGTCCGACCCCCGGGGCGAGATCGCAGGTTCCCCGCTCCAGGGGCCGCACTCCCCAGTTACGGACCTGTCCGGCAGTCACGAGGACCGTGCGATCCCGGGTCTCAGAAGGCGAAGACGTTCGTCCCGTAGGCGTCCCTCATGCACTGGTTGCCGAAGGTGTGCTCGTACGAGACGCGCTTGCCCTGCCAGACGCCCTCGACCGTGACCACGACGGGGTCGTAGAGCTTGGTGCACCACACATCGGCCCTGGGTGCCAGGGCGTCGAGGTCACCGCCGGCGCCGCGCAGTTCGGCGCAGGCCTCGGCGGCGGCCGGGTGGGTGCCGGAGGCGCTCGGGGCGCAGTTGAGGGTGACGGCGCGCTCGGGCGTGGCGGTGGCCGCGTCCGTGCCGTGGCCGGTGGTGAGCACCAGGGCCGACGGCGCGTAGAGCGAGCTCGGGGCGGCGACGGCGGCCCCCGTCAGGGGTCCGCAGACGGCGGCGGCCGTAAGGCCGAGGGTCGCTGCCCAGCGCGCGGTGGTTCGCATTGTGTGCATCCTTCCGCTCGATTCGACGAGTGCCGCCCTCGGCCCGGTGGGTGCCGGGGCGGCGGGCGCCACTCTGCCGAGTCCGCCGCCGAAACACACATCGAACCCACAGGTTTCAGTAACCTTGCGTATTGAATCAGTGGCGTGAAGTCACGGAATTCGAACGCGTCGACCGCTCAACAGAGCGGTTCTTGATCGTCCGAAGCGGCCGGATGGCCGGATCCCACCGCCTCGTTAATCGTCCTGAAACATTCCGCTTCCGCTGTCGGCGGACTTCGCGGCAAGCCCTTGCCTTTGTTCTGCAACGGAGTAATCGTCATTACATGATTACTCAAGAGCAACGAGACAAGCTCCGCGGCTGGTTCGCCGGCCGTCTGCCCGACGACCTCTTCGAGGAACTGGTGGAGGTGACGGCCGACCGCGAGGAGGTCACCGTCATCGGGCGCATCCCCGGCCCCAAGCTGGCGGACGACGCGTCGGACGCCGAGCGGGAGGCGGCCGTACAGGGCCGGATCCAGGAGTTCCGGGAGCGCACCCGGGAGAGCAGGATGGCCGTGGCCCGCGAGGCGGAGCACCGGTTCGGGCACAAGGTCTCCTGGGGCGTGGAGTGCGCCGGGCAGCGGGCGCTGTTCACGCATGTGGCCGCGCCGGTGATGACCCGGCTCCGCCAGCCCGAGCGCCAGGTGCTGGACACGCTGATCGCCGGCGGGGTGGCCCGCAGCCGCAGCGAGGCGCTGGCCTGGTGCGTGCGGCTGGTCCAGCGGCACACCGACGACTGGCTGACCGAACTGCGGGATTCCCTGGAGCACGTCGAGCGCGTCCGGGCCCAGGGACCGGACACCGACCAGGACTGAGGCCGACTGTCCGGACCCCCGGCCCGCGACGACCGACGCGCCGCCCCTACGGTGCCGCCAAGCAGGTCGAGTGAAGTCCTCTGTCGCCCGGCAGCGCCCCGAAGAGGCGCGGGGCTGTATTGCAGTGCGGCTACCGCCGCGTGGGCGCGACCACCCACGACGGCGCGCCGCGGACGAACGAAGTCGCATCGCGGCAATTCCAGCGGAGCGCCTAGTGGCCGGCCAGTTCCGCCGGCTGTGCCGAGGGCCCGCCGGTCCCGGCGATGGAGAGGGAGCCGCGGCTCTGCGACGGTGTCGGGGTGTCGGTCAGCCAGTGCTGGCCGCTGGTGTGGTCGCGGACCTTGACCACGATGTCGGAGCCGGGGTCCACACCGCCCGTGCCGAGGGCGAGGGTCTCGTCCCAGCGGGGCAGCAACTCGCCCTGGACGGTGAGGTCGTAGCGCACGTCCTTGCCGCGCTCGGCGCCCTCCTCGGCGCAGGTGCCGAGGATGACCACCCCGGCGTCCGCGTGCGAGTCCAGGCACAGGTCCTTGCCGGCCGTACTGCGCAGCTCGCCGTCGCTCTCGTAGGTCCACTGCTGGGTCGAGGCGGAGGAGCACACCGCGAGCACGACGCTCGCCCCGGCCTTCGGCTCGCCGTTGATGTCCAGGCAGAGCTGGGCGGCGGCGTTGCGCAGCCGGGTCGCGTGGTCGGCGGCGGGCAGCCCGGCCGTGCCGGAGGTGGGCCCGGAGGTGGGCGTGGCATCGGGCTCGGTGTCGCCGGGCACCAGGCCTGCGGTGGCCACGGCGTCGCTGCCGTCACCGCCGCCGGACAGCGTGCTGACGGCGAGGACGGAGGCGAGCAGCCCCGCACCGGCCACGCCGACACTGGTCAGCAGCGTCTTCGACGACCAGGAGCCGGGCGGGCGGCGCACCGCCACGGGGATGCGGGCGAGGATCCGGGTCCCCGCGGACGCACGCCGTCGCCCGCCCCCTCCGCCGTGCCGGGCGGCCGCGCGGGTGCGGGGAACTTCCTCGCCGCCCTTGCGTCCCGGGCGCGAGTCGAGGTAGCGACGGGCTCCCCAGCCGAGCACCGCCTCGACGAGGAGCACGCCCAAGCCGCCGTCGACATGGCCGAGTTGCTCGGCGGCGGCCCGGCAGTACGGGCACTGCGCCAGATGCTCCTGGACGTCCGGCAGCAGTCCGCCGCCGCGGCGGATCGGCACGTCGAGGAGCCGGTTGTAGTAGCGGCACTCCTGGGAGGGGGCGAGATCCCGGTGGGCGCGGACACAGCCCTCGCGGAATTTCTCCTGGGCGTCTTCGAGAGCCGCCGACGCAGTTGCCGTGTCCATGCCCAACAGACCGGCGGGTACGGTTATCGGTTCCGCCTCCACCTCGGCATGCCAGAGCAGGCTCTGGGCGAGTGCCGGAAGGCCCAGGAATGAACGCTCCGCGAGGGTGCGGTTTTCCGGCGTCAGGGACTTCGTGGCACGCATACCGCGACCGCCGGCCGGTTTCCCGAGGTCGGGAAGAACCTCGGCTATTCGGTCCTCCGCGGACCAGTTGGCGACCGTGTCGCGGACGGAGACCAGCAGGCGCGGCCGGATCGCGTCGGCCGTCTCGCCGAGGGCCACCCGGTCCAGGACCTGGTGGAAGGCGGCCGCCGCGACCATGTGCGCGATGGGCCCGGAGGCGGCCAGGCAGATGACCGCGTACTCCTGGACGGGCCGCCAGTGCCGGGCCATGAGCAACGCGGCGGACCGGGAGGCCTCGATGTCGGATCCGGCTCGCAGCGGGGCGGCGAGGGACTCGTCGGACTCCCCTGTGCCACCGCCCGGCGGCGGAAAGGGGGGGCGAGGCGGGAGGGGGGTGGGCACGGAGCGGATTCCTTTGGTGCGGTGGTGCGTACCTCTTCGGTGCGCCTGCGGGAGCGGGAATTCGCCGACGCGGTGTCGGTCGTGTTCCTCAACCGGCTATTCGGACCCGGCCATTACCCCCCCGCGCGGGCATTCACCCTCGCACAAGTCTCACACAAGCAACAGGGCACCTGTACAACATCGACAGCGTTGACAGAAAGTCAGAAAGGCAGCGGTGGCTATTGCCCCTTCATGGCCGCATTCACCATTCCGCGCGCCCCGTGTGAACCGCGCACCCGCACCGGCCCCGCGCGCACACTCCCGGCGCGCCCGCACAGGTGGTCCACTGACCACCGGCCCTCCTCACGAGGCCCCGCGCGGAACGGCGGCTCTTCCCGCGCGAAACAGGCCGCCGGCCCCGTTCCTCCCGCCCTCGGCCGGCGGCCCCGAGGAGCCGGGCAGCTCTCCTGCACGTCCGGGCGGGTCAGAGCTGCCAGGAACGGAGCCGGTCCGCCGCCGCGTAGACGTCGGCCTTGCCGCTCATCAGGTCGCGGGCCAGGTCGACGAGGGCGCCGTAGGGCGGGTCGATGCCGGCCCCGCTGACGTACATGTAGGCCACGGCGGTCGCGCAGGCGAACCGGGCGTTGGCCGCGGGCAGCGGCTTGAGCAGGGCGAGGGTGTGCAGCAGCGCGGCGGCCCGCCAGGCCGGGTCCGAGTCCACGCCGAGCCGGGGCGGGTCGACCCGGTGCCGGGCGACGGCGGCGACCAGCGCGGAGAAGTCGTTGATGGTGGGCTGCTCCGGCATGACTTCCTCATGGCGCTGGAGCAGCCAGGGCACGTCGATGTGGATGACCGGCGGCATGAGTCAGGCGGCCTCGCCCTTCGCGGGCGGCTCGTCGTCCGGGAACGCGGCGGCGAACTCGGCGGCATGGGCCGCGAAGAAACGGCGGAACTCCTCCGCCCCTTCCTGCAGGGCCCGGTGCCGGGCGATGTCGGCGGCGGCCGCGTCACGGACAAGGGCCTTCATGGACGTACCGCGCTCCTTGGCTATCTGCCTCAGGTCCTCAAGTTCGCGGTCGCTGAACTCCACGTTGAGAGCTGGCATGCCCTTCACGGTACCGCGCGGGTACTCCACCGTAAATACCCGCAGGTCAGGAGAGGCTCACCAAGGTACCTCCGGAGAGCAGGCGGGGCAGCGGCGGGGAGTCGTCAGGGTGAGCCGAACGAGCGGTAGGTGACGTCGGCCGGCACGCCCTGCCGCCACTGCCGGCACAGCCGCCGGTTCAGTTCGCGTTCGGCGGTCGCGTTCTCGGGCTGAGGCAGCCGCAGCGCGTCGTAGAGGGCGAAGCGATTGAGGTCGAAGGCGACCTCGACGGCGACCGCGTAGGCCTCGGCCGAGCGGACGGCGGAGACATAGCTGAGCCACGCCAGACCCGAGGGAGCCAGGGCGAGGGTGAGCCATGGGCCGTCGTCCGCGAGCAGTCCGGCCGAGACGACCGCAGCGACCGCGAAGGCCGTGCACAGACGCGCGCAGGCGTCGAGCGCGGTTCTCCTGTCGTCCACGAGGACGCGAGTGGCCGGGTCCAGTACCGGGTAGAGCCTGGGCCAGGCCACGACGGCGTCGTAGCCGTACTGGCTTCCGGCGGAGTCCTCCATGGCCGCCAGCGTGTTGCCGAGCGCGGTCGGCCGGAGCTCGGTCGGTTCCGCCGGGTAACGCCGTCGGAGCCGGTCGCCCAGCCGGCCCGCTCGCTGGACCGCCGCGTGATCCGGATCGCCGGCGCCGTCGAGGAGTTGCCCGAGCACCACGAGCCGCCGTGCCCTGAGCCGTCGCTGCCAAGCCCGCCCGGCCGCCGCGAGTGGCCTCGGCAGGTCTCCCTCCAGCAGGCGAGTCGTCCCCGCCTGCAAGGGGGTGAGAAGCACGGCCACGACAACGACGGCGACGAGGCCGACCGCGGCCTGCGCGAGGGTGAGAGACGACATGCGGTGCCATGGCACGGAGAAGTCCGGCCGCCCGGAGGCGGCACCGGCCGACACCAACAGCCAGACATAGCCCGCGACCAGGAAGACCGGAAGGAAGCCGGTCACGAAAAAGCGTCCCGTGAGCATCGCCGTGACCGGCTGGGCCACCGACCCCATGTCAGGTCACCAGCCGCAGCTCCCCGTGGCCCGGCTCGGCGCAGCGGGGTGGGTCACGGAGGTCCAGGTGCGTGCGCCAGACACGATACGTGCAGCCGACGGTGTCGCAGACGAAGCGCAGCGCCTCGTACCGGTTGGACTCGCCCGGGAGCCAGGCCTGTTCAGCGTCGCCCAGTGAGCCGCCGTCGCGGGTCGGCGGGTCCAGCAGCGTCTTGAGATGCCGGCGGGATGTCGTGCCGAGCATGGTGCCGGCGACGGCCAGGGACCAGCGTGCGGCATCCGGATCCCGCACGAGAACCACGTCGAGGAGCTCCGCGATCGCTTGGACGGTGACGTTCGACGGGAAGTCCAGACGGCATCGCACCGCCGCGGGATCGCCTGCCTGCTCCGCCGGTGGCTCGAGGAGGTCGCCGAGGTCCGGCAGGCGACCGGGGAGGCCGTCGTGGTCCGCGGCCGCTCCCGGCGGCGCCGGGTGTTCGTCGCCAAGGGAGTCGTCGTTCGTTCCGAGCGCTGTCTGCTGGTCCGTCAAGGGTTCCCCCGTGCGCGTGCTTCCACCGGCGAGCCCTCAATCCTGACGCGCCGCCCGCCACTCGGTAAGGGCGCGCGCACGGCGCGTTTCCCGTGCCTGGCAAGCGCCGAGCGCCCTTGTCCGCGAGCACGAACCAGAGCATTCTGCTCGTCACTTCACATCACGCCGTTCGGTACGGGGGGGAGAGGCGTGAGGGACATACCCACGGAGACGAGCGCCGGTGACGATGCCGGGGCCGCTCGGCGACGGGAGCTGCTGGCGGCCCTGGAGGACCGCGTGCGCCGCTGGGCGGAGAGCCACGACCGCAGGCTCTTGTTCTCACGCGATGCGCGCCGCGAGATGCTGGAGCTGCTGCGCATCGCCGGGGAGGGGGTGGAGGACGATCTTGAGGTACGGCTCGCGGTGGGCCTGTACGTCTGGTGCCGGCACATCGCTCGCAGGGGCTGGAAACCGAGCGCCGAGCGGTTCCTCGCAGTGTCCCTGCTGCGTCCCGTGCGCGGACCGGCCGCCGACGCTTTGCCTGCCGGACCGCGGGCCGAGCTGTTGCGCGCCTGTCTCCCACCGGGGAACCACACTCTGTGGCGCCAGAGGGCCGAGCGGCTTCTGTCCGTGTACGAGGCCACCGGCGAACCGGACGCGCTGCGCGCGGGAGTGGAGCTACTGGAATGCGCCTATGAGACGCTGCCGGACGACGCGTCAGGACGCGCACAGTTCATCTCGCACACCGCCGATCAGCTCGCCGCACTCGACCGGCTGACCGGGGAGGCCGGTCCGGCGAAGCTGCTGGAACGGCGCCGTGCGGCTGTGGCCGCGGTGAGACCCGCCGACAGCCGAGGGCGCGCTTACACGCTGGACCGGCTGGCTGTGACGTTGTACGAGGTGGCGCGGGCGACACAGGACCTGGCGCCGTTGGACGAGGCGGTCGCGGCCCTGCGGGCCGCGGTCGCGCTGCGACCGGAGGCCGATCCGCTGCGCCCCGACACGCTGCACAATCTGGGCGGCTGTCTCCTGCTCCGACACAGGCTGGCGGGTGATTCAGGGGCGTTGACCGAAGCCGTCGACATCGCGCGGGCGCTGGTCCGCGACCTGCCGGACAGCGAGAAAGGCGTTGCGAGACAGCGGAATCTGCTGGTGGTGCTCGGGCACGTGGAACCCACCGAGGCTTCGCTCCGGGAAAGGGCGGAACTGCTGCGGCGTGTCCTGGCCACCACGGGACCCGAGGACGCGAGCACCTCCGATCTCACGGATCTGGCCGACGTCCTGGCCCAGCTGTATCTCCTCGGTGACTCCGCCGAACTGCTCGAAGAGGCCGTGGCCACGGCCGAGCGATCCGTGCGGGCGACCGACGCGGACTCGGACATCGGACTGCGGAGCCGGCTGGTGCTCCACGATCTGCTGCGGAACTCCGCGGAACGCAGGGGAACGACACCGGAGTTGCTCCGGCGCACCACTGGACTGTGCAGGGAGGTGGTGGCCGTGAGGCCATCCGGGGACCCGGCCCGGCCGGCGTGGTTGCGGGCCCTGTGCGACAACCTGTATCTGACCATCGACAAGACCGGCGACACCGCCACCCTGCCCGAGGCGACGGCCGCCGCCCGGGAACTCCTTTCGCTGGCACGGCAACAGGTACCGGCCAGTCCGGCGGCGCTGTGGTCGGGTGTGGCGGCCGCCGCCGTCCTCGCCCCCTTCAGCACGGACCGGCCGTTGTTCCAGGAGGCGGTCGCCGCCGCCCGGGAGGCCACCTCGCTCTCCCCCGGCGATGATCCCGATCTGCTGGAGCACCAGGCGGTGCGGGCGCGGGTCGTGCTGTTCAGGCATGAGCGCTTCGGCGCGGCGGACCTCGTCATGGAAGTCGCGGACGACCTGCGCCGGTGTCTCGGGGCAGGTGTCCGCGGTCCTTGGTACGACGAGTGCCTGATGCGTTTCGGGCAGACTCTGCACGCGCGGTACTGCTGGTCGCACGACATCGGAAGTCTGCGCGAAGCGGCCGAGAGGCTCCGGACGGCGCTGCCCGGGACACCGGAGACCAACAGCATCGTGGGCTTCGAACTGGGCGCGATCCTTCACGACTGGTACGACGTGACCGGCGAGGTGAACCTCCTCGCCGAGGCGGTCGCGGTCCATCGGGTTGCGCTCGGCCCTCACCCCCCGCGAAATCGTCACACGGCGGCCCTGCTGTCGGGCCTGGCCGTGGCATTGCACGACACCTACCTGCACAACCACGACGTACGGCAGCTACGGGAGGCCGTGGACCTGGCCCGGCAGTCCGCCGCCCGGGCGCCGGGGCACGACTCCAATCGAGCCCGGATCCTGTCCAGGCTGTCCTACGTTCTGCACACCCAGTACCACGTGACCGGTGACCTTGCTGTGCTTCAGGACGCCGTGGCGGCCGGCCGGTCCTCCGTCTCCGACGAGCACATGGTGTTCATCGCTCAGCCCTGGACCAATCTGTGCCAGTCCCTCACCAGTCTGTACCTGGTCACGGGTGACCGGAGCGCACTGGAGGAGGCAGAAGCAGTGGGTCTCCGTGCACTGGACCATGACGGCGACCACGCAGCAGGCTGGAACAACCTCGCCACGGTGGCGGAACTCGGCTACCGCCTCACCGGCGACACCACCCTCCTGCTGGAGTCGGTGAAGCGCCAGCGCAAGTCGGTGGCGGCCACGTCCCCCGATCACGTCGACCACTCCTTGTACCTCAGCAATCTCAGCGAGGTCCTGGCCGTCCTGTACCACGTGACGGGGGATCTGGCGCCGCTGGAGGAGAGCGTGGCGATCATGGAACGAGCCGTCCACACCTCCCGGCCCGAGGATCACTGGCATGGGGCGCTCCAGTCGACACTCGGTTCCGCCGCACTGCGCTTCCATGACCGCACGGGCGACAGGGATGCCCTTGCCACCGCGGTCTCCGCGAGCAGAACGGCCCTTGAGATCACCCCCGACGACGACGTGAGCCGCGCGCCGATCCTCATGCAACTCGGCCTGGCGCTCAGGAGGAGCCACGCGCTCACCCCGGAGCCCGCTCACGGCGAGGAAGCCGCGCATCTGCTGCGCACCGCGGCGGCACAGTCCGCCCTGTCTTCACGGCCCGTGGGCCTGCTCAACCTGGCCCAGCTCGGCATCGACCGGTACGACGACACGGGCGACAGCTCCTTCCTGGACGAAGCGGACCGGGCAACCGCCGAGGGGCTCGAACTGGCCGGTGCGGACAGTCCGATTCGTGCCAATCTCCAGACGACCCGCGGCGTCGTGCTCTGGCACCTTCATCAGCGCGACCCGCGGGCCGGTCTGCTCGAAGAGGCCTTCGCCGCGCTCCGAACCGCCGCGGGTTCACCCGCGTCCCCTGCCATTGACCGGGTGCGCGCGGCCTGGCAGTGGGGGCGATGGGCACAGGCGGCCGGCAGGGCCGACGAGGCTCTGACCGCGTACGAGTACGCGGTGACGCTGCTGACGGACCTGGTCCCCCGGTCCCTGGAACGCGAGGACCGAGAACATCACCTCGGACGGATCACAGGCCTCGCCGCGGACGCCGCTGCCGCCGCACTCGACGCCGGGCGACCGGAACGAGCCGTGGAACTGCTGGAACAGACCCGCGGGGTCCTGATGGCGGAGACCGTCGACGCCCGGGGCGACCTGGGCCGGCTGCGTCTCGGCCAGCCGGAGCTGGCCGATGCGCTCGACGCGCTGCGGGCGCGGGCCCGCGCCCTCGACAGCGTCAGCGCCGCACCCGCGCGCTTCGCGCAGCTCGCGAAGTCGGCGCGGGGCACGCAGGATCACGACGGCGGCCATCGGCAGCGGATCGTCGCTCAGCGGGCCGACCTGGGTGGGGAGTGGGACCAACTGCTGCGCACGATCAGGTCCCTGCCAGGCTTCCAAGGCTTCTTCCTCCCGCCCGCCTGGGAGGAGCTGCGCCCACTCGCCGACGAAGGCCCCGTGGTCTACGTCAACGCGTCCCCGACACGGTGCGACGCCCTCGCGCTCACATGTGCCGGACTGTTGGTGATCCCGCTCCCCGACCTCGATGCGGCGGCGATCCCGCACGAGGTGAACCGGCTGCGGAACCCGGGCACGGCCACCACGGTCGCGGAGCGCCAGCGCGCGCTGAAAGTACCGCGCGAGGTGCTCGCCTGGCTGTGGGACAAAGTCGCGCACCCTGTGCTCACCGCCTTGGAAACGGCCGGAGCGCTGGCCACGGACGGCGAGCCGCCGCGCCTGTGGTGGTGCCCGACCGGAGTGATGGCCTACTTCCCGTTGCATGCGGCAGGCCGCCACCACGGCACTCGCCCTGCCGAGCGGAGGGCTCCGGAGACCGTCATCGACCGGGTGGTCTCGTCATACACGCCGACTCTCAAAGCGCTGGCCCACGCGCGGCAGGCGTACGCCGAACACCTCGCCGAGAAGGCCGGGCACGGCCGTGACCGCACCCTTGTCGTCGCGCTGCCGGAGACACCCGGGGCACATCGACTTCCCTGGGTGGAGGAGGAGGTCCGCCGACTGACCGAACTGGTTCCCGACGCGCAGGTGCTGACGGGATCGGACGCAGTTCGCGACACCGTGCTCGCCAGGCTGCCGCATCACGACGTGGTGCATTTCGCCTGCCACGCGGAAAGCGACTGGACCCGGCCCCGGGACAGCCGTCTCATCCTCCACGATCACCTGACGAACCCGTTGACCCTCGGAGCGCTTTCCGGTCTTCGTCTGCACGGCGGTCTCGCCTGCCTGTCGGCGTGCAGCACCACGAGCGCACCCCCCGACCGGGTCGACGAGACACTCCACCTGACCTCGGCGTTCCTCCTGGCGGGATACGCCAACGTGGTGGGCACCCTGTGGCCCGTGGTCGACCGGGAAGCGGCCTCCCTCACCGACGCGTTCTACACGGCGCTCACCGGTGGCGGGGACGAGCCGCCGTCGCCCGCCCGGGCGGCCCGCGCCCTGCACCGCGCCACGGTGGCAAGGCGGGACGCGCATCCGGGCGACCCCATGCGGTGGGCCGCGCACGTCCACGTCGGGGTGTGACGCGATCCGGCCCTGCGGTAGCGGCCCCGGTCCGCCGCGAAGGACGCCGTCCGGACCGCTCCGCCGTGGCTAGATGTCGAGGCGGCTGATCCGTAGCGCGCCCGTGGTCTCCCCCGGGTGGGCGCTGGTCAGGGTGAGCCGGACGCGGGAGCCGCGGGCCGGGGTGAAGGTGATGGCGGTCGGGGTGTCCGAGGCGGTGGCCCAGTCCACCGCCGTGTCCCGCACCGCCCGGTACGCCGTGCCGTCCCAGACGGCCACCTCGACCGACGCGGGGAGGGCGTGGGTCGCGTCCACGGTGAAGGAGACGTCCACCCGGTCGAAGGTGCGGGTGCGTCCGAAGTCGACCGACACCCAGTCCGCGGTCCGGGCGCCGCCGAACGCGGGCAGCAGGGCCGTGGCCGACTTGGCGAAGGCGTTGGACCAGCCGGTGGCCGGGTCGCCGTCGAGCATGGCGGCGGGGAGGGTGTCCGGACGGCCGGAGTAACCGGCGTCCGCGGAGGGGTGGTCCGGCGGGGCCGGACAGTCCGGGCCGAAGGCGGGGGCCGGAGTGCTCGCCACGGTACCGGCGGGGGTGGTGTGCACGGTGGCGGTGTCCGCGCGCAGCCCGGCCACCCTCGCGGTCACCTTGAGGGCACCCGGCTTCGTACCGGAGCGGACGATGGCAAGTGCCTTGCCGTGGAAGGCGGTCCGGGTGCTCGCCTGGTAGCGCTCGGCGCTCTCCTCACGGCCGTTGTCGAGCCCGGCGAGCGAGCCGCCGGTCACAGCGAAGGAGATCAGGTGCTCGGCGTCGGGCACCGGCACGCCGTGCGCGTCGACGATCTCGGCGGTGACGAAGACCAGTGAACGCCCGTCGGCGGACAGGGACCTGCGGTCGGGGGTGAGGCGCACGGCGTGCGGGGCGCCGGCGGTGCGCAGGACGTCGGTCGCGACCACCCTGCCGTCGCGCCGGGCCACCGCCTTCAACTCGCCCGGCCGGTAGGGCACTTTCCAGGTCAGGTGCAGTTTGCCCGCGCTGCCGTTGGGGCTGGTGTAACTGCCCGGGTAGGGGCCGGTGGTGAAGGTCTTGTCGTCGCCGGTGGCCTCGGTGGTCTCCAGGTAGGTGCGGCCGTCGGTGGTCGTCTTGGTGTCGAACTCCCGCACCCCGAGGGACTCCCCGTTCAGCAGCAGCTCGACAGAGGGCACGTTGGCGTACGCCCACACCTCGACCGTGTCCCCCTCCTCGTGGTTCCAGCTCATCGGCAGCAGGTGCACCATCGGCTCGCTCACCCACTGGCTGCGGAAGAGGTGGTACATGTCCTTGGGGAAGCCGGCCGTGTCGACCGCGCCGAAGAAGGACGACTTCACCGGGAACACGTCGTACGGCGTCGGCTCGCCGATGTAGTCGATGCCCGACCACAGGAACTGGCCCGCGAACCACTTCCGGTCCCGGTCCTTCTTGTGGCCGTACTCACCGCTCATCGTCCAGGAGGCGAGGTTGTTGTCGTAGGACGAGGTCGCCCGGCGGCCGGGGGTCTGGTTCTCCCCCGTGTTGAGGTGCTCCGGCTCCTGGTACGTGCCGCGGGTCGAAGTCTCCGAGGAGGACTCGGACTCGAAGAGGAAGAGGTGCGGGTAGGCCGCGTGCAGCGCGTCCACGGACTTGGCGGTGTTGTAGTTGAGGCCGAGGCCGTCGAGCTTGGCGAGCATCAGGTCGGCGGCGGAGCCCTGCTTCGGGACGCCGCGGTACTTGTCGGAGCCGATGACCAGGGGGCGGGTGTCGTCGGCGGCCCTGATGGCGGCGATGATCCGGTCGGCCATGGCGAGCCCGGCGGTGGAGGTGGAGTCGGGGATCTCGTTGCCGATCGACCACAGGACGACGGCGGGCGAGTTGCGGGCGGCGAGGACCATCTCGGTGGCGTCGCTCTCGCACCACTCGTCGAAGAACCGGCCGTAGTCGTACTTGGTCTTGCCGGTCCGCCAGCAGTCGAAGGCCTCCACCATCATCACGATGCCCAGTTCCTCGCAGACCTCGATCATCTGCGGCGAGGGCGGGTTGTGCGAGGTGCGGAAGGCGTTGACGCCCATCGACTTCATGACGGTCATCTGTCTGCGCACCGCGTCGGCGCTGATCGCCGTGCCGAGGGCGCCCTGGTCGTGGTGGAGGTCGACGCCCCTGATCTTGGTGGGCACGCCGTTGAGGGAGAACCCCTCGTCGGGGTCGAAGCGGTAGCTGCGGATGCCGAAGACCGTCTGGAAGGTGTCGGTGGTGGTGCCGCCGACCCGGAGTTCGGTGTGCAGGGTGTAGCGGTGCGGGGTCTCGATGCCCCACGACTTCGGCTTGCCGACGGTCAGTTCATGGGTCGCGGTGGTCGCGCCCGAGCCGCTGACGGTGACCGTGGAGGACGTCCGGGCGACCGTACGGCCGTCCGGGTCGGCGATCCGGGACAGGACCGTCACGTCCGTGCCCGCGCCGGACTCGTCGACGACGGCCGTACGCACCCGCACCACGGCCCGCTCCGCGGTGACGTCCGGGGTGGTGACATACGTCCCCCACCGCGCCACGTGCACGGGATCGGTCACCACCAGCCGGGCCTCGCGGTAGATGCCGCTGCCCGAGTACCAGCGGCTGCTGGGCAGCTGGTTCTGCACCTTGACCGCGAGGACGTTCGGGGTGCTGCCGTCGGTGTGCAGCAGGTCGGTGAGATCGAAGGCGAAGCCGGTGTACCCGTAGGGGTGACGGCCGACCTCGGTGCCGTTGCAGTAGACGTAGGAGTCCATGTAGACGCCGTCGAACTCGACCGAGATCCGCTTGCCGGCGCAGCCGGGCGGCAGCGTGAAGGCGAGCCGGTACCAGCCGAGGCCGCCCGGGAAGAAGCCGGTGCCGCTGGTGGTGCCGTGGTCCGTGGTGGGGGCCTGCTCGATGCTCCAGTCGTGCGGTGCCGCGACCTGCCGCCAGGCCGAGTCGTCGTACCCGGGGTCGGCGGCGGCCGCGTAGGCGCCGGTCGGGTCGGTGATCCCGCCCGGGTTGACCAGCGCGAACCGCCAGCCGTCCCGCAGGGCGACGGTGCGGCGGCCGGTGACCTGTGTGGACGTACCCGCCTCCGGAGCCGCCCAGGCGCCCGGGGCGCCGAGCAGCGCTCCGGCCGTCGGGGCTGCCGTGGCGGCTGCCAGAACCGATCTGCGTGTGACCGTCATGGTGCGGCTCTCCCTCATCAGGGCCCAGAACTACTCACAACTGATCGACAACAAACAGATTCTGACGGGGTGACACATGTGCCCGTCAAGGGTCCGGAAGCCTCCTCCCCCTCCTTTCGTCCCGACGGCCGGTCCCCGTTCGGCACCCCGGACAGACCGCCGGCCTCGATCGAACGGCTGCCGCCGCTTGCCGGTCGAGAGCGGGTCCGAAGCACTACCCTGAACACGAGTGGTGCACCTGTTGACTGTGAGTGTGCGCTGGGAGTGGCGAGATGAGCCGGGTCTATCCGTTCGACGATGCGGCGACGGCCCGGGCTGTCATCGACGAGGACGGCACACTGACCGAGTGGAACGAGGGCGCGCGGCAGCTCCTCGGCCACCCGGCCGAAGAGGTCGTGGGCCGGCCCGCCGTGCTCCTGCTCGCCGGGGACGACACCCCGCGCGCACCCGTCGGCACCCGCTGGGACGGCACCGTCCAACTCCGCCACCGGGACGGCCGTACGGTCCCGGTCTGGCGGCTCGCCCACCACAACACGGCACTCGACGAACAGCCGGGCCACTGGCTGGTGGTCTCCCCGCTGGACGGCGGCGGCCCCCGCACCCTGGACGATCCGCTGACGACGGCCGTGCTGACCCAGTCGCCGTGCGCCCTCGCGGTCTACGACGACCAGCTCAGGCTGCACCGGGTGAACGACGCGATGGCCGAGGTCATCGGACTGCCCGAGGAGCGGATCCGGGGGCTCAGGATCACCGAGATCGGCGGCAAGTCGGAGAGCGCCGACCTGGAGCAGCACATGCTCCGGGTGCTGGCCTCCGGCCGGCCGCTGGACGTGCAGACGTACATGCGCACCGGCGGCGAGGACCGGGCGCACGCCTGGCTGGCCCGGATGGCGCCGGTGACCGACGCCGCCGGGCGGGTGCGGGGCGTGAGCCTGGCCGCCCACGACTTCACCGAGAACTACCTGTCCAGGGAGCGGCTCCAGCTGGTCAACGCGGCGAGCGTGCGCATCGGCAGCACCCTCGACGTCACCCGTACGGCTCAGGAGCTGGCGGACGTCTGTGTGCCCGCGCTCGCCGACTTCGTCACCGTCGACCTGCTGGACCCGCCGGAGAACGGCGGTGATCTGCCGACCCGGCTGACCGCGCCGGTCACCCTGCGCCGCACCGCGCACCAGTCCGTGCTGCCCGGCATCCCCGAGGCGATCCTCAAGCCCGGGCACACCGAGGTCTACCCGGCCACCTCGCCGCAGGCCGACTCGCTGGCCGCGGGGCACACGATCGTGGCCTCGGTGGCGTCCGGCGAGCTCGACGAGTGGCTGACCTGGAACAAGCCACGCGCGGAGCGGGTGCGCGAGTTCGGCGTGCACTCCTCGATGTCCGTGCCGATCCAGGCCCGCGGCACCACCCTGGGGGTCGCGGTGTTCAGGCGGCACCGGCGGCTCGACCCGTTCAGCCCGGACGACGTGCTGCTCGCCGAGGAGATCACGGCCCGGGCCGCCGTCTGCATCGACAACGCCCGCCGGTACTCGCGCGAGCGTGAGACCGCCCTGGCCCTCCAGCGCAGCCTGCTGCCCCGGACGCTGCCGCGCACCGCAGCCCTCCAGGCCGCCTCCCGCTACCTGCCGGCGGCGCGGGCCGGGGTGGGCGGCGACTGGTTCGACGTGATCCCGCTGTCCGGGCTGCGGGTCGCCATGGTCGTCGGGGACGTCGTCGGCCACGGTGTGCAGGCCTCCGCGACCATGGGGCGGCTGCGGACCGCCGTGCGCACCCTGGCCGACATCGATCTGGCCCCGGACGAGCTGCTCACCCACCTCGACGACCTGGTGCTCCGGCTCTCGGCGGAGCACGGCGGCGAGGGCAGCCCCGGCGAGGTCGGCGCGACCTGCCTGTACGCCGTCTACGACCCGGTGTCCCGGCGCTGCACGCTGGCCCGCGCCGGACACCCGCCGCCCGTGCTGCTCCGGCCCGGCCACCGTCCCCAGCGCCTTGACCTGCCCGCCGGTCCCCCGCTGGGCCTGGGCGGGCTGCCGTTCGAGTCGGCCGAGGTGACCCTGCCCGAGGGCACGGTCCTGGCGATGTTCACGGACGGGCTGATCACCTCCCGGCACCGCGACCCGGACACCGGCCGCCGGCTCCTCCACGAGGCGCTGGCGGCGTACAGCGACTCCCTGGACGAGACCTGCGACCGGATCCTGCACGCCCTGCTGCCGTCGGGCGGCGCGGCCGACGACGTGGCCCTGCTGCTGGCCCGCACCCAGAGCCTGCCGGCGGCCCGGGTGGCGTCCTGGGACATCCCCGCCGACCCCGCCCTGGTCGCGCCGATCCGCAAGCAGGCCGTGGAACAGCTCGACGTGTGGGACCTGAGCATGGCCGCCTTCACGGCGGAGCTGGTGGTCAGCGAGCTGGTCACCAACGCCATCCGCTACGGCGCCCACCCCATCCGGCTCCGGCTGATCCACGACACGACCACCCTGATCTGCGAGGTCTCCGACACCAGCCACACGGCCCCGCACCTGCGCCGGGCCAAGACCTGGGACGAGGGCGGCCGGGGCCTGCTGCTGGTGGCCCAGCTCACCCGGCGCTGGGGCACCAGGCACACCGCGGAGGGCAAGACGATCTGGGCCGAGCTGTCCCTCTTCGAGGACGACATCCCCTAGCTCGTCAGGACGACCAGCTGCCGGGTCGCGCGGGTCATCGCGACGTAGCGGTCGACGCCGCCCGGGACGCCCGTGCCGAAACTCTCCGGGTCGACGAGGACGACCAGGTCGAATTCGAGCCCCTTCGACAGCTCGGGAGTGAGGGAGGCGACCCGGGGCGTCGGCGTGAAGCGGGGGTCGCCGATGACGCAGGCGACGCCCTCGGCGTGGGCGGCGAGCCAGGTGCCGAGGATCTCGTCCAGCTCCGCCACGGATCCGTGGACCACGGGCAGGCCACTGGCGCGGATCGAGGTCGGCACGTTGGCGTCCGGGAGCACGGCCCTGATGACCGGCTCGGCCTCCGCCATGATCTCTTCCGGGGTGCGGTAGTTGATGCTGAGCGAGGCCAGGTCGACGCGGTCGAACCCGACCCGTGCCAGGCGTTCCCGCCAGGTCTCCGGGAACCCGTGCCGGGCCTGGGCGCGGTCCCCGACGATGGTGAAGCTCCGGGACGGGCAGCGCCCCAGCAGCATCTGCCACTCCGCGTCGGTGAGTTCCTGGGCCTCGTCGACGACGATGTGCGCGAACGGGCCGGCCAGCAGGTCCGGGGCGAGGACGGACAGCTCGGACTCGTCGACCAGGCTGACCTTGGCGTCCGCGCCGCGGAGCATCCTCACCAGCCCCTCGCCGTCGTCCCCGTCGGCACCGGAGTCGGCGGCGGCCCCGATCAGGTTGTCGACGACCTGGGCCATGCGCTCGCGCTGGGCGGCGAGCACGGCCGCCTGCCGCCGCTTGCGCCGGTCGGCCTCCGGGTCGCCGAGCCGCTGCCGGGCCGCGTCGAGCAGCGGCAGGTCGGACACCGTCCAGGCCTGGGCGTCGGCGCGCTGGAGCCTGCGTACCTCGTCGCGGTCCAGCCAGGGGGCGCACAGCCTGAGGTAGGCGGGCACCGACCAGAGGTCCCCGACCAGGTCGGTCGCCGTCAGCAGCGGCCAGGCCCGGTCGAGTGTGTCGACCAGGTCCCGGTCCTGCTGGAGCGACTCGCGGAACTCCTCGGGCGTGACGTCGTCGCCGTCGTACTTGTCCAGCAGGATGGCGGCCAGTTCCTCCCAGATCTGCTCGCGTGCCTCGTTGTGCGGGGTGCCGGGGGCCGGTGCCCGGAACGCGTCGGCCCAGTCGTCGGCGGTCAGCCGGAGGGTGGCCCAGTCGGTCGTGACCGTCATCCCCGCGGCCGGCGGCTCCTCGTAGAAGGAGACGCCCGTCTCGATCGCCCGGACCAGGTCCGCGGACGACTTCAGGCGGGCCGCCTCGGGGTCGGCCTCGGCCGTCGCGGCGGCCCCCTCCTCGACGAGGTCGCGCAGGACGCAGGTCTGCACGCCCTCCTCGCCGAGGCTCGGGAGGACGTCGGAGACGTAGTTCAGGTAGGGCCGGTGCGGGCCGACGAACAGCACCCCGCCCCGCCGGTGGCCCAGCCGCGGGTCGGAGTACAGGAGGTGGGCCGTGCGGTGCAGGGCGACGACCGTCTTGCCGGTGCCCGGGCCGCCGTCGACGACCAGGGCGCCGCGCGAACCCGCGCGGATGATCGCGTCCTGGTCGGCCTGGATCGTGGCGAGCACGTCCCGCATCCGCTCCGACCGGTCGGCGCCCAGGCTGGCGATGAACGCGGACTGGTCGTCGAGCGCGGCGTGCCCGTCGAGTCCGTCGGCGGTGAACACCTCGTCCCAGTAGTCGCTGATCCTGCCGTCCGTCCAGCGGTATCTGCGGCGGCTGCGCAGCCCCATCGGATCGGCGTGGGTGGCCGCGAAGAACGGCTCGGCCGCGGGCGACCGCCAGTCGATCAGCAGCCGGCGACCCTCGCCGTCGGTGAGGCCGAGCCGGCCGATGTACACGGGCTCGGGGTCGTCGGCGCCGACCATGCGGCCCAGGCAGAGGTCCAGTCCGAAGCGGCGCAGGGTGCGCAGCCGTCCGGTCAGCCGGTGCACCTCGATGTCCCGGTCCATCGCCGCCCGGCCGGTGCCGCCCGGCGCCCTGAGCTCGGCGTCGAGGCGGTCGGACAGCTCGGCGATGGACTGGGCGAGGCACTCGGCGACGGCGGCCAGGTGCCGCTCGTCGGCGGCGATCAGGGCGGGGTCGGCCTTGGCGGAGAGGCCTTCGGGCAGTTCGAAGGCGCTGGTGGTCCTTGTGGTCCTGGTGTTCAGGGGGTTCAATGCATCAGCTCCGTGGGGAGGCCGGGCGCCGGAGGCGGGCACGGCGGGGCGTCCGGACCGGCGGGACGGCTCTGGTGGCCGGGACGGGCAGTGCTCCGTCCGACGTGCGCACCGGGACAATCGCCGGTTCGGGTCGCGGCGGTGTGCGAGTGGCGGGGTGTACGGGTGGGGGTGTCCGGGTGTCCGGGTGTTCGATGGGCCGCGTGGGGCCGGCGTGCGGCTCAGGCGCCGTCGAGGAGCAGCCGGGCGGCCACGGTCGCTCCGTCGGTGCGCATCGCGCCGGCCACGGCGGCGGCACGGGTGCGGGTCTCGGGGGTGAGGGCGGTCGCGAGCGCGGCCGACAGGGACTCGAAGTCCGGAACGGGGCCGTCGTGGGCCGCGCCGATGCCCAGCTCGGCCACCCGGGCGGCCCAGTACGGCTGGTCCACGATCTGGGGTACGACCACCTGTGGCGCACCGGCCACCGCGGCCGTGGTCGTGGTGCCCGCGCCCCCGTGGTGGACGACGGCGGCCACCCGGCGGAACAGCGCCTGGTGGTTGACCTCGCCGACGGCGAAGCAGTCGGCGCTGCAGTCGACCGGTGCGAGATCCGCCCAGCCGCGGCCGATCAGCACCCGGCGGCCCTGGGCGCGGACCGCCTCGACGGCCACCCGGGCGGCGTCCGGTGCGCCGCGCATGGCCATGCTGCCGAAGCCGACGTACACCGGCGGTGCGCCGGCCTCCAGGAAGGCCACCAGTTCCGCCGGGAGCGGGCGTTCGTCCGCGAGCAGCCAGGCGCCGGTCTGCACGAGGTCGAGATCCGTCAGGTCCTGCCACGGGGCCAGCACCGGGTCGGCCGCCAGCCATCCCCGGTCGGTGAGGACATGGTCCCGGACGTTGTCCACCGGCGGCAGACCGAGCGCGGCCCGGTGGGTGTTGAGCGCCTCGCCGTACAGCGCGTTCACCCGCTCGGCGTCCACCTTCCACAGCGTCCGCAGGTCGGCGTCGGCGGGGAACGGGCCGCCCGGCCTGCCCGGCGGCGGGAAGTGCGAGGACGGCAGCCCGAACGGCTGGAAGAAGGCCGGCCGGTAGCGGATGCCCAGCTTCTCGGCCACCGACCGGGCGCCGGCCGGCATCAGGCCGCTCGCCACCAGCGCGTCGCATCCCTCGGCCGCGGGGCCGACCGTGTCAAAGTACGCGGCGACCAGCTCGGGCGCGAGCTTGAACGCGTCCTCGGGCGCCGGCTTCGGCCGGGTCACCAGCGCGCGCACCGACGGCCCGAACGGCACGTGCGGTACGCCCGCCCGTGCCAGCAGCGCCGCGAACTCCTCGTCGGGCGGGGCGCACACCCGCGCCTGGGCGCCGAGTTCCCGCAGCGCCACGGCGAGTCCCACCAGCGGTTCGACATCGCCGCGCGACCCGTATCCCATCAAAAGCACACGCATGCAGCGCATCCCCCAAATACCGCAGTTCCTGGCTTCGGCCTGCGATTCTGCGGGACGAGGGGGGCCTTGCCGCAAGCCCCCCGGTGCGCTATACGTTAAGAAGGGCAGGGAGTGGAAGAACTCCCCGCCCTCTGTGTTTTCCGCGGGCCGCGCCGAGCGGCCCGTTCTGCTGTCACGGCGCGCTCAGCCAGGGCCGGACCTGCTTGCGTGCCTCGTGCAGCCGGGACTTCAGCGTGCCCAGCGGGATCCCCACCCGCTCGGCGACCTCGGCGTAGTCCAGCTGGCAGATGTCCCGGTAGACGAGCGGCGCGACCAGCTGCGGGTGCTCCCGCTCCAGCCGGTCCAGCGCCTCCAGCAGGTCGATCCTGGACCCGGCGATCACACTCGTGGTGCGCGGGTCGACGTGCTCGGTCGGCTCGATGGCCGCCGGCTGCTCCGCCGCCCGCCGCTTCAGGTCCCGGTACTTCTGCCGGGAGCAGTTGGCGACGACCGTGTACAGCCAGGTGCTGAAGCGGCTGCGGCCCTCGAAAGTGGAGATCTTCCGGGAGATCTGGAGCAGCACGTCCTGGGCCGCCTCCTCGGCGTCCTCCCGGCACGGCAGGAACCGTCCGCAGCGTCGTACGACGTCGGGCCAGACCGCGCTCAGCAGCTGGTTCAGGGCCACCTGGTCGCCGGCGGCGGCCCGCCGGGCGAGGTCTTCGGTCAGCGCGACGTCCGGCACGGGAGGTCCCCCTCTAAGTCGATCTCAGGACAGGCATGATAGTCGTATGCAACCCCTGGAGCGGATCGGCCGCTATCTCCTCGAACGGCGCCTGGGCACCGGTGCCTTCGGGACGGTCTGGCTCGCTTACGACGACCAGCTGGACGCCCCGGTGGCGGTCAAGGTGCTCGCCGACAACTGGTCCCACCGCCTGGACATCCACGACCGCTTCCTGTCCGAGGCCCGGCTGCTGCGGCGGGCCGACTCGAAGCGTGTGGTGCAGGTCTACGACATCGGCGAACTCCCGGACGGGCGGCCGTACTTCGTGATGGAGTACGCCGACGCGGGCACCCTCGCCGACCTGCTCGGCGGCGGCCCGCTGCCGGTCTCCGACGCGCTGCGGCTGACCGCGCTGGCGGCGCGCGGCGCGGCTGACCTGCACGGGGCGGGGATCGTGCACCGGGACATCAAGCCGACGAACGTGCTGCTGCGCACGGCGCAGGACGGCACCCGGCGGGTGCTGCTGGCCGACCTGGGGCTGGCGAAGAGCCTGGCGCAGGCGTCGGGGCTGACCCTGGCCGCCGGTTCGGCGGGGTACCAGCCGCCGGAGCAGGCCCAGCCCGGCGAGGGCATCGACGCCCGCGCCGACGTCTACTCCCTGGGCGCGGTGGGCTACGAGCTGGTCACCGGCACGGTACCGGCGGCGCCCGGGCAGGTCGTCCGGCCCGAGCGGCTGCGGCCGGACCTCGGAGACGATGTTCAGCGGGCGCTGATGCGGGCCCTGGAGCCGGACCGGCAGCGGCGCTGGCCGACCGCGCAGGCCTTCGCGGACGAGCTGGACCGGCTGGCGGCGGCCACCGCGGGCCGCCGGTCGCGGCGGGTCCGGCGGCTGGACGGGGTCCGCAGGCGGCTCAACGCGGTCACCCTGACCGTCGCCGCGGTCCTCGCGGCCGGGGGCACCGCCCTCGCGGTCACGCTGGCCGACCGGGGCGGGTCGGCGGGGGACGAGACGCGGGTCGCCGACTCCACCGGGCGGGTGGTGGCCGAGGTGCCGTCCGGGTGGGCGGGCGAGCTGCGCAACTCCGGCTGGAACCCGCAGGCCCTGGGGCTGGCCTCCGGGCAGCAGCCGGGTCTGGAGGTCGCCGACGACGTGTCCGGGTGGCAGGACCTGACGAAAGCGGTGAACGGCGTGTTCATCGGCGTGAGCGAGCACGGCGACGTGGCGGCCAAGGTGGACAAGCTGTCCCACTCCGGGTGCCACTACGACGGCAGCCGCGCGTTCACGAGCAGCGACTGGAAGGGCCGGATCCGCACCTGGAGCGCCTGCCCGGGCTCCGGCGGCTCGATCCAGGAGGCGGCCCTCGGCCCGGCCGACGGTTCCGACCAGCCCCAGGTGTATGTCCAGGTACGGCAGAACGCCGTCGACAAGGCCACCACGGACGCCGTCCTCGGCTCGATCAAGGTCACGTGAGGGAAAAAATCTCGGCGTGGCCCCGAACTTTTCCAGCGCTTTCCGTATCGGATGGTAGTGACGGCGCACGGAGCGCCTCCGGGTACACCTCACGGCGTGCCACGAACAACCAGGAGTGTGGAAAGACATGGCGCACACGTCCCAGTCCTTGCGGCGCGGGGCGGCCCTGCTTGCGAGCGCGGTCGCGGCCCTGGGCCTCCTGACGGCCTGTGGCAATGACAGCCCGGGCAAGTCCCCGGAGTCCGTGTCGGGCACGGCGGCACCCGCGACGGACGGCTCTCAGGGTTCGGGCACCTCGGACACCGGCTCCGGGTCCGGTGGCACGAACACGACGTCCCCCACGTCGTCCACGTCCTCCACGTCGTCCCAGAGCTCCGGGAACTCCGGGTCCACGACGGGCGGTGGCACCACCGCCGCGAGCAGCACCCGCTGCCACACCTCCGACCTGAACATCACGGTGGGCGGCAACAACCCGGGGGCCGGCCAGGAGAACTTCCCGATCGTGATCACCAACACGTCACCCGGCACCTGCACCGTGCGCGGCTATCCGGGCGCCGCCTTCGTGAACGCAGCCGGCACCCAGCTCGGCCCCGACCCGCAGCGGGAGTCCGGCACCACCGCCCAGACGGTCACCCTCAAGTCCGGGCAGAGCGCCTGGGCGGGGCTGACCTTCTCGAGCCCGGACATCAGCGGTGCCAAGACGGCGACCCCGGCCGCGCTGCTTGTCACCCCGCCGGACGAGAAGGACTCGCTGAAGGTGGCCTGGAAGGGCGGCCCGGTCCCCGTGTCCGGCAACTCCTCCACGGTGCGCCTGAACGTGTTCAGCGCCGGTACCGGCGCCTGATCACCCCCTGACCGGACCCCGCTGCCACTCCCCCGGGCAGCGGGGTCCGTCATGTCCGGGCCACGACTGTCACAGACGTGCAACACGCACGGCCGGCTCCGATCTTTTTCGCCGGACCGCCCATCGAACCCGTCGACCACACAGCAACGGGGCTCCGCGAGGGGCCGGGACGACGGAATCGGGGACGGACATGAGCGGCATCTCTCGCAGGCAGGTGCTGGCGGCGGGCGCGACGGCGGGGGCTCTCGGCGCTCTCTCCGCATGCTCGAACGGCAGCTGGAACCTGGGCGGCAGCAGTTCGGCCGACGGCGTCAAGGACGGCGACGGCGGTGCGCCGGCCAAGCCGCTGAAGCTCATCGGCGACGGCTCCACCGCCGACACCGGCGCGCAGCCGCACCAGCCGAAGGCGACGCGGATGGCGGCCGGCAGCAAGCCGCCGCAGTTCGTGGTCTTCTCCTGGGACGGCGCGGGCGAGCTCAGCAACCAGCTGTTCTCCCGGTTCCGGAAGGTGGCCGCGGACCACGGCGCGAAGATGACGTTCTTCCTCTCCGGCATCTACACCCTGCCCGAGTCCAAGAAGGACCTCTACCGTCCCCCGCAGCACGCGGTCGGCGCCTCCGCGATCGGCTACCTCTCCGACCGGCACATCCACAACACACTCCAGCAGGTGCGCGCGGCCTGGCTGGAGGGCCACGAGATCGGCACCCACTTCAACGGGCACTTCTGCGGCTCCGACGGCGTGCGCAACTGGTCCCCCGCCGAGTGGCGCAGCGAGATCGACCAGGCCATGGACTTCGTCACCAAGTGGAAGACCAACACCGGCTTCACCGACCTGGAGCCGCTGCCCTTCGACTACCGCAAGGAGCTCATCGGCGGCCGCACCCCGTGCCTGGAGGGCCAGAGCAACCTGCTGCCCACGGCCGCCGCGCTCGGCTGGAAGTACGACGCCAGCTCCCCCGGCGGTCTGCAGATCTGGCCGGCCAAGGTGCAGGGCAACCGCATCTGGGACTTCCCGCTCCAGTCCATACCGTTCCCCGGGCACTCCTTCCAGGTCCTGTCGATGGACTACAACATGATGTACAACCAGTCCGCCGGTAACCCGCTGGGCGACAAGACCCAGTACGACGCCTGGCGCACCCAGGCCCGCGACAGCTACGTGGCGGGCTTCGAGCGGGCGTACACCACCAACCGGGCGCCGTTCTTCATCGGCAACCACTTCGAGCGCTGGAACGGCGGCATCTACATGGACGCCGTCGAGGAGGCGATCGGCCGGATGGCCCAGTACGACGACGTGCGCTTCGTCTCCTTCAAGCAGCTGGTGGCGTGGCTGGAGGCGCAGGACCCTGCGGTGCTGCGGAAGATGCGCACGCTGAACCCGGGGCAGGAGCCGGTGGGCGGGTGGGGAGAGTTCCTGGGCGCGGCGGGTACCCGGACCTCGTAACCGGGTCCGTCCGCCTTCATCTGCTTTCATGGGCGGGCCGTACCTGATCACGCCCCGAGGAACACACCCTGAACACCCCGCTCGCCGAGTCCCTGTCCGTCCTCCTGCTCGCCGCCGTCCTCGCCTGGGCCGTGATCCGGCCGCGCGGCTGGCCGGAGGCGGTGCTCGCCGTACCGGCGGCGGGGATCGTCGTCGCCACCGGGGCGATCTCGCTCGACCACGCACGGGCGGAGGCCGAGCAGCTGGGGCCGGTCGTCGGCTTCCTCGCCGCCGTCCTGGTGCTCGCCCACTTCTGCGACGTGGAGGGCCTGTTCCAGGCCTGCGGGGCATGGATGGCCCGGTGGTCGGGCGGGCGGCCGGTGCGGTTGCTGACCGCGGTGTTCGCGCTGGCGTCGGTGATCACGGCGGTGCTCAGCCTGGACGCGACGGTGGTGCTGCTGACGCCGGTGGTGTTCGCGACGGCGGCCAGGTCCGGGGTGCGGGCGAAGCCGCACGTCTACGCCTGTACGCACCTGTCCAACACGGCCTCGCTGCTGCTGCCGGTGTCCAATCTGACGAACCTGCTGGCGTTCGCGGCGAGCGGGCTGAGCTTCACCCGGTTCGCGGCGCTGATGGTGCTGCCCTGGCTGGTGGCGATCGGCGCGGAGTACATGGTGTTCCGGCGGTTCTTCGCCCGTGACCTGTCCTCGGCGGCCCCGGGCTCCGAGGATCCCGGCGAGCCGCCCCGGCTGCCGGTGTTCGCGCTGGTGACGGTGGCCTGCACGCTCGCCGGGTTCGTGCTCACCTCCGCGGTGGGGATCGACCCGGCGTGGGCGGCGTGCGCGGGTGCGCTGGTGCTGGCCGGGCGGGCGCTGCTGCGGCGGCGGGCGACCCCGGTGACGGTGGTGAGGGCGGCCGCGCCCGCGTTCCTGGCGTTCGTGCTGGCGCTCGGGATCGTGGTGCGGGCGGTCGTCGACAACGGACTCGCGGACGCGCTCGGTCATGTGCTGCCGGGCGGGACCGGCCTCCCGGCGCTGCTCGGCATCGCCGCGCTGGCCGCCGTCCTGGCGAACATCGTCAACAACCTGCCCGCGGTGCTGGTGCTGCTGCCGCTGGCCGCGCCGGCCGGTCCGGGCGCGGTGCTCGCGGTGCTGCTCGGGGTGAACATCGGCCCGAACCTCACCTACGCCGGGTCGCTCGCGACGCTGCTGTGGCGCAGGATCGTGCACCAGCACGACCACGGGGTGGACCTCGGCGAGTTCACCCGGCTGGGGCTGCTCGCCGTGCCGGCCGCGCTGTGCGGGGCGGTGGTGGCACTGTGGGGTGCGCTCCAGGTGGTCGGGATCTAGTCGGGTGTCCGGTCAGGATCTAGCTGGGAGGCCATGGACATGCGGGTGATCGTCTGGCTGGTCGAGGGGACCTGGCCGGCCTGTGTGGACGCGGCGCGCGACTACGCGCGGGGCGCGTCCGAGGTGGTGCTGCTGCACGTGGCCGAGCCGGGGGTGGCCGGGCTCGCACACGGCGCCTTCGCGGGGCTGCTGGGCCGGGCCGGCTCGGAACCGGACCCGGAGCGGCGGCTGGTGGAGCTGGGCGGGACGTCGGGGGCGGAGCTGCTGGCCGCGGCCGCGGCCCGGCTGGGGCTGCCGTGCACCCGGCTGGAGCGGGTCGGCCGGGTCGAGCGGGAGGTGGTGGCCGCCGCCGGTGACGCCGGCCTGCTGGTGCTGGCCCGGGACGGCGACCGGTCCCGGCTCGGGCCGCACAGCCTGGGCAAGGCGGCGCGGTTCGTCGTCGACCACGCGCCCTGCCCGGTGCTGATGGTGTGGCCGGAGGGGGCGCCGGACCTGACGACGATGCCGCCTCCGCCGCCGCACCCCTGAGCCCGCGCGGGCTCAGTGACCGCCGTGGTGGCCCCCGCCCCCGCCGTAGCCGCCGCCGTCACCCCAGCCGCCGCCGTACTGGCCGTCCCCCTGGCCGTAGCAGTAGCCCGGGTACTCGACGCACGGGTTGTAGCTGGAGGTGCTCGACGGCGTCGGCTGCGCGGTCGTCTTCGACGCCGACGGGGTGGGCGTCGGCGTGGCGGGCTTCGCGGCCTTGGTGGTCGGGGTGGGGGTCGCGGTCGGTGTCGGGGTGGTGTCGGCGTCCCAGTTGACGATCTGCATCTGCAGGTCGGGCTGGGAGGTGTCCATCACCCAGCGCTGTGCGCTGACGCTCGCGCGGGTCTTGACCACCAGGGCGCCGCCGCCGTCGGTGGCGGCCGGGGCGAGCGCCAGGTCCTGGTCCCAGCGGGGTATCAGCGCGCCCTGGAGGGTGAAGTCGTAGTGGACGCTCTTGCCGGCCTTGGAAGCGGTCGCGGCCGTGCACGGGGCGAGCTGGACGGAGTAGCCGAGGTGCGAGTCGAGGCACAGCTCGGGGGCGGCCGCGTTGCGCAGCAGTCCGTCGCCCTCGTACGTCCACTGCTGGCTGGCGACCGAGGAGCACTCGGTGAGCGCGGTCTCGGCGCCCTTGACGGCCTTCTTGCCGACCACGCCGATGCAGAGGCCGGAGGCGATGTTGTGCAGCCGGCCGCGCAGGGTGCCCTGCGTGGTCCGGCTGGTGCCGATCCAGGACGGGCCCGAGGTGGCGGTGCCGGCCGGCGTGGCGGACGGCTTGGCGGCGGCCGAGCTGCCGTCGTCACCGGAGCCGAGCACCGACCACAGCACCAGCGGCAGCACGACCAGGCCGCTCACGGTGGCCACCGCCACGGTGAGGTTGCGGCGCCGCACCCGGCGGGCGGCCCGCTGCTTGGCGCGGCGGGAGGCGGCGGGGTGCACGATCAGGTCCTTGCCCGGGGCGGCCGGCGGCACGAACGCCTCGCCGCCCGCGAACCCCCCGGCGGGCACGGCCGCGGGTTCGGCGGCCTGCTCGGCCGGGCCGGCGGCCCGGGAGTCCATGTAGGCGCGGGCGCCCCAGCCGAGCACGGCCTCGGCGAGGGCGATGCCGAGTCCGCCGTTGAACTGCTGGAGCTGGTCGGCGGTGTACCGGCAGTGCTTGCAGCCGGACAGGTGCTGCTGGAGGTCCCGGTCGATGTCGAGCCCGCCGCGCCGGAAGGTCACGTCGATCATCCGGACGTAGCGCTGGCACTCGTCCTCGTGGGCGAGTTCGCGGTGCACCTGGAGGCACTCCTCGCGCATCCGCTCGCGGGCCCGGCGCAGTTCCACCTGCGCGTCCTGCTCGTCCAGGCCCAGCAGTGCGGCGGGGGCCGCCAGCGGCTCGGACTCGACCTCGGTGTGCCACAGCACGGTCCGCGAGGACGGGGTGAGCCGCTGGAAGGCGCGGGAGAGCAGCCGCCGGTTCGCGGGCGGGAGCAGCCGGGAGGCGGCCCGCTCGCCCTTGCCGACGCGCAGCTGGGGGTGGAGCAGATCGCCGCGGCCGTCGTGGTCCCATTCGGCGGCGATACGGCGGACGGTGACAAGGAGCTGGGGACGCCAGGCGGCGGTCGGGCCGGCCTGGCGGAGGGATTCACCGAAGAGTCTGGTGAATGCGGCGGTGGTGAGCATTCCCGCGCCGCGCGTCCCGTCGGTGCACAGGCGGGCGTAGGCGAAGGCCGCTTCCCAGTGCCGGTCGAGAAGTTCACCTACGGGGTGCAGGGCGGGTGCGGTGCCCGTCCACTGCTTGAGCTCGGCGCTGAGCTGCTCGTCGGTGACGTCGAACGGCCGGGCGGGGGTAGGGGAATTCCCCAGGCCTGCGTCATTCACGGCGGCATTCCTTCCAGACGCAACGCGGGATTCGGTCCATACCATCTGGTATGCGACCGGTATGCGACCCGGCCGACACCGAGGTCGGATGGGCTTGTTGGGGGTTCGGCACGCGAACGTCCGCCGTCGGCAGCTCTTTTGAAGCGTGGGGGGCGTACGGGAGCGGCCTCGCGCATGCGGCGGTTGAAAACAATTGTCCGCATGCCGACACGGCACACCTTTGCACAGGCCAGCAGGGCGGAACAAGGGATACCGGGGTTTTGCGCACCGCCCGGCGGTTACGGTAATTTGACGAAACGTCAATGGCCGGGTCCGCGCATTGTCGCCGTATCGACATCGCAATTGACACGGGGATTCAGGGCCGACCGCCCCGGTATCCACAGGAACCATTGAACCATGGTCCGACCTGCACAAGCCGCCCGGGCGTCGGCGCCCGTGAACCAATAGCCCCGGTTATTGGAGGCGTTCACCGGAGCGGTAGGCACCGGGCGGGACACCGTATCTTTCTCGGAAAACCCGGTTGAAGTGGAACGGGCTGGGAAATCCGGACGCGGCGGCGACCCGCTCGACGGTCAGGTCAGTGCTCTCCAGCAGCCGGGCGGCGTGTCGCAGCCGCGCCTCGCGCAGCGCGCGCATCGGAGGCACGCCGGTCTGCCCGGTGAAGAGGTGGGCGAACCGGGACGGCGACAGCGCGACACGCGCGGCGAGCGAGCGGACCGTGTGCGGGGCGGCCGGGTCGGCGGCGATCAGTTCCTCGGCACGGCGCACCCGTCCGTCCCCGGCACCCGGGCCGGGCGCCGGCCGGTGTGCGCCGGCGGTCGCGAGCAGGACGACCTCCTCCAGCGCGCACAGGGCGAGTTCGCGCGCCGCGCTGCCGTGCGCGACGGCGACGGGGGCGTCACCGGGTGCCGCGGCGGGCGGTGCGCCGGCGCCGGTCCAGCGGGAGTCGGCGAGCACGCGTCGGAAGGCCGCCTCGATCCGGGCGTGGGTGTCGCCCGGGGCGCCGACGGCGTACACGCCGTCGCCTAGGGCGCGGGGACCCAGCCACGGGGTCCAGTGCGGGCGGATCTCGCAGTGGGCCCACCAGAACCGCCAGCGGGGCGCGCCCGGCCCGACGGCGTAGCCGTGCGGGACGCCGGGGGCGAGGACGACGAGGTCACCGGGGCGCGCACGGGTCTCCACGGCCCCCTGCCGGAGCAGCCCGCAGCCGTCCGTCGTCCAGGTCAGCAGCCAACTGCCCGACCCCTCGGGGCGGTTCACCCGGTAACCGGGACCCTCGTCGTAGCGGCCGGTGACGACCATGCCCGGCGGCGGGGCCGGGGCAGCAGTGCCGGGCAGCTCCGCAGCGCTCATGGGCATCCTCTCCGCGGGTGCGTCGGCCTAGCGTGACAGGTCCAGGGCAGCGGACCGAGGAGTGCGGGCATGACGGCCACGGGCATCGACACCACCATCCTGCGGCAGTTCGAGGAGGACGGGTTCACCGTCGTACGGGGGTTGTTCGGGTACGACGAGATCGACCGGCTGTGCGCGGAGTTCGCGGCGCTGCACGCGGCGGGGCGGGTCGTGCCGGGGCACTTCGAGCCGAAGCCGACGGCGGATCCGCTGCACCGGTATCCCCGGGTGATGCAGCCCCATGAAATCAGCGCGCTCGCACGGCAGTTCCTGCTGGACGCGCGGCTGCGGGTCGTCCTGGAGGGCCTGTTCGGGGAGGAGGTGCTGGCCGCGCAGAGCATGTTCTACTTCAAGCCGCCGGGGGCCCGGGGGCAGGCGCTGCATCAGGACAACTTCTATCTGCGGGTGGAGCCGGGGACGTGCGTCGCCGCGTGGGTCGCCTGTGAACCGATCGACCGGGAGAACGGCGGGCTCGAGGTGGTGCCGGGGACGCACCGGATGGACCTGTTCTGTCCGGAGGAGTCGGATGCGGGGCTGTCGTTCGCGCGGGAGTACGTGGCACCGCCGGAGGGGCTCGCGGCGGTGCCGGTCGATATGGGGCCGGGGGATGTGCTGTTCTTCAACGGGAGTCTGGTGCACGGGTCACAGCCCAATCGCTCCGCCGGGCGGTGCCGACGGTCGTTCATCGGGCACTATGTGGGGCGGTCGGCGGAGCGGATCGGGGCGTACTACCGGACGTTGAGCATGGGTGGGGAGAGGGTTCCCTTGCTGGAGAGCGAGGGGGCTGGTCCGTGCGGGACTGAGCGGTTGTGATTCGGGTGCGGGTGAGTGGGGGCTAGTCGCGCCCACGCGGCGGAGCCGCAAATTCGACACAGCCCCGCGCCCCTGAAAAACAGGGGCGCGTCTCAGTGGCCGGAGATGGGATGGGGGCCGTAGGGCTGCTCCAGCTCTTCCAGTTCCTTGTCGCTGAGCTTCAGTTCGACGGCCGCCACCGCATCTTCGATGTGGTTCTGCTTCGATGCTCCGATGATCGGGGCCGTCACCGCGTTCTGGTGGAGGAGCCAGGACAGGGCCACCTGGGCACGCGGGACGCCCCGGTCGTCGGCGATGCGGGTGACCGCCTCGACGATCGCGCGGTCGCCCTCCTGGTAGAGGCGGTTGCCGAAGTTGTCCGTGGAGCTGCGCTCGGTGACCGTGCCCCAGTCGCGGGTGAGGCGGCCCCGGGCCAGCGGGCTCCACGGCAGCACGCCGACGCCCTGGTCGGCGCAGAGCGGCAGCATCTCGCGCTCCTCCTCGCGGTAGAGGAGGTTGTAGTGGTTCTGCATGGAGACGAACTTGGTCCAGCCGTTCCGCTCGGCCGTGTACTGGGCCTTGGAGAACTCCCAGGCGTACATCGAACTCGCCCCGATGTAGCGGGCCTTGCCCGCCTTGACGACGTCGTGCAGCGCCTCCATCGTCTCCTCGACCGGCGTGGCGTGATCGTAGCGGTGGATCTGGTAGAGGTCGACGTAGTCGGTGCCGAGGCGGCTCAGGCTGTGGTCGATCTCCGTGAGGATCGCCTTGCGGGACAGCCCGCCGCCGTTGGGGCCGGGGCGCATCCGGCCGTGCACCTTGGTGGCGAGGACGATCTCGTCGCGCTGGGCGAAGTCGCGCAGCGCCTTGCCGACGATCTCCTCGCTGGTGCCGTCGGAGTAGACGTTGGCGGTGTCGAAGAAGTTGATGCCGGCCTCCAGCGCCTGCCGGATCAGCGGGCGGGACGCCTCCTCGTCGAGGGTCCACTCGTGGGTGCCGCGGTCGGGCAGGCCGTAGGTCATGCAGCCGAGGCAGATCCGGGACACGTCCAGGCCGGTACGGCCGAGCTTCACGTACTCCATCGTTGTCTCCCACCGTCGAGATCACGTCGTACAGAGGCGAGCGTACGTCGGCGGGCCGTCCGGTCTCCTGTCGTGGCGGCGGTTATCGGACGCCGGCAGGGTGTCGTCAGTGCCGGTCCAGCAGGTCCAGCGCGCGTTCCCAGGCGAACTCGGGGCGCCCGCCGCCCGTTTCGGCCTCGCCCGCGTAGGGGTCGCCGAAGCGGACGCCGAGCGCGCCCAGCCGGGCCAGGCTCTCCTGGTAGGCGGGGTGGGCGGCCAGCGCGCCGGCGACGCAGGGCAGGACGGCGATCGGGACGCCGAGCCCCAGGGACTCGCACAGGGTGCCGACGGCGAGGGTGTCGGCCAGCCCGGCCGCCCACTTGTTGACGGTGTTGAAGGTGGCGGGGGCGACGACGACGGCGTCCGGCGCGGGGAAGGGGCGCGGATCGGAGGGGCGGCGCCAGGCCGACCGGATCGGACGGCCGGTGCGCGCCTCCGCCTCCGCGGTGTCGAAGAAGCCGTTCATGGCCACGGGCGTGGCGATGACCCCGACCTCCCAGCCGCGTTCCTGGGCCGCGGTGATGAGTCTGCCGACGCCCGCGGCGATGCCGGCGGCGCAGACGACCAGGTAGAGGAAGGGCTTGCGGGGCTCGTCGGTCATCCGGGAACCCTATGCGGGTGCTACCGGAGCGGGAAGGACAGGCCCCGCTCGGACTCCGGGCGCGGACCGTGGATCCGGCGCTCGGACTCCTCGATCCGGACGTCGTTGATGCTGGCCTCGCGCCGGGTCATGAGTCCGTGCCCGTCGAACTCCCAGAGCTCGTTGCCGTACGACCGCCACCAGCGGCCGTCCGCGTCGTGGCACTCGTACTGGAAGCGGACCGCGATGCGGTTGCCGTCGAAGGCCCAGAGGTCCTTGCGGAGCGCGTAGTCGAGTTCCCGGGCCCACTTGGCGGTGAGGAACTCGACGATCGCGGCGCGGCCGGTGACGAAGGTGCCGCGGTTGCGCCAGACCGAGTCCTCGGAGTAGGCGAGCGCCACCCGTTCGGGATCGCGGGTGTTCCAGGCGTCCTCGGCGGCCTGGACCTTCTGGACGGCGGTCCCCCGGGTGAAGGGCGGCAGGGGCGGACGGTCGGCCATGTTTCCTCCTCAGGTGGAGAACGAGCGTTCTCCCGGTCGCTGATAACCTATGAGAACGCACGTTCTCTCGTCAAGGAGTGGTCATGGACAGCGCGGTCGCCCGCGAGCAGGCCCTGGACGCCGCCGAGCGGCTGTTCTACGGGCGCGGGGTGCAGTCCGTCGGCATGGACGACATACGGGGCGCCTCCGGTGTCTCCCTCAAGCGGCTCTACCAGCTCTTCCCCGCGAAGGAGCAGCTGGTGGAGGCCTATCTGGAGCGGCGGGACGTGCGCTGGCGGCAGCGGCTCGCCGAGCACGTCCGGCAACAGGAGGACCCTCGGGAGCGGCTGCCCGCGGTCTTCGACTGGCTGGAGGGGTGGTTCGGCGAGCCGGACTTCCGGGGGTGTGCCTGGATCAACGCGTACGGCGAGCTGGGCGCCACCTCCCCGCGGGTGGTGGCCCAGGTGCGGGGCCACAAGCGGGCGTTCCGGGACTACCTCGCCCAGCTGGTGGCCGACGCCGGACTGGACGCCGCGCTCACCGGGCCGCTGTTCCTGCTCGCCGAGGGGGCGATGGTCACCGCGGGCGTCACCGGGAGCACGGAACCCGCGGCCGAGGCCCGCGCGGCGGCCCGGGTGCTGCTGCGCGCCGGGTGAGGTCAGCCGACGACGGCGAGCCGGGAGAGCGTGGCGCGAGCCCCGGCGAGGGAGGCGGCGGCCGCTTCCTCCCGGCCGGCCAGGTGGGGCAGCACGTCGACGCGGGTCAGCTCGGCGGCCACCGGGTGGAGGTGCTCGGGCCGGACGCCGAGCCGGCTCGTCCAGGCCTTCAGGTACGGGGTCTGGAAGTCCAGGGCCGTCCGGCCGGTGTCCGGGCCGTATGCGCCGCCGCGCGCCAGCACGGCCACCACCCGGGTGCCGGACAGCAGGCTCTCCCCCGTGTCCGGGTGGGCGAAGGCGCCCGGGAAGGTCACCCGGTCGATCCAGGCCTTGAGGGCCGCGGGCACCGCGAAGTTGTACATGGGGACGCCGAGCAGCACCGTGTCCGCGGCGGCCAGCTCGGCGATCAGGGGCAGCGTCAGTTCCCACTCGCGGGCCTCGGCCGGGCTCCCGATCAGCGCGGGCACCTTGGCTGGCGGCACGAAGCCCTCCCGCTCCACCCGGCGGCCCAGGGTGGTGTAGGCGCCGGTGAGCGGGGGCACCGGGGTGGTGGCCAGGTCGCGGTGGCGGTACTCCCCCGCCGGGTGCCGGGCACACCAGGCCCGGGCGAAGTCCTGGGTGAGGCGCCTGGTCACGGAGTCGGCGGTCGCGTCGGCGCTGGAGTCGATGTGCAGCAGCATGGGGTGGTCACCTCGGTCGGGTCGGATACGTCGACGGGGTGACGGAGCACGCGGCGGAAAGGTGACCCCATGGACCGGCACGACCAGCTGGCGGCGGAGTTCGAGGCGCGGCGCGGGCGGCTGCGGGCGATCGCGTACCGCATGCTGGGCTCGGCCGGGGACGCCGAGGACGCGGTCCAGGAGGCCTGGCTGCGGCTGAGCCGAGCGGGTGGCGCCGACATCGGCAACCTCACCGCCTGGCTGACGACGGTCGTCTCCCGTATCTGCCTGGACCTGCTGCGCGCCCGCGCCGCCCACCGCGAGGAGCCGTACGGCGAGGACCTCCCGGAGCGCGCGGCCGGCGGCGGGCCCGAGGAGGAGGCCGTGCTGGCCGAGTCGGTGGGGCTCGCCCTGCTGGTGGTGCTGGAGACGCTGAGCCCGGCCGAGCGGGTGGCGTTCGTGCTGCACGATTTGTTCGGGGTGCCGTTCGAGCGGATCGCGGCGATCACCGACCGTTCGCTGCCGGCCGCGAAGAAGCTCGCCAGCCGGGCCCGGCACAAGGTGCGGGGCACGCCCGCGCTGCCGGCCGCCGAGCAGGACCGGCACCGCGGGGTCGTCGAGGCGTTCCTGGCCGCCGCCCGGGGCGGTGACCTGGGCGCGCTGCTCGGCCTGCTGGCCCCGGACGTGGTCCGGCACGCGGACCCCGCGGCCCTGCCGCCGGGAGCGGCGGCGGAGCTGCGGGGCGCACGGGCGGTCGCGGAGGGCACGGTGCTGCTGCGCGAGCGCGCCCGGTTCGCCGTACCGGCCCTGGTCGACGGCCGGGTCGGCCTCGTCGTCGCCCCGCGGGGACGGCTGCGGTTCGTCCTGCGGGTCACCGTCGAGGGCGACCGGGTGGCTGCCTACGAGGTGGTCGCCGACCCGGTGCGGCTGCGCGGGCTGGAGCTTGCGGCACTGGATGTGCCGGCCGCCCCTGGCCCGACGGCCGCTAGCCCGTCGGTTCCTTGACGGTGATGGCGTGCACGGGGCAGGCCCGGGCCGCCTCGCGGACCAGCGGGTCGCCGCCGCCGTCCTCCTTGCCGGGGAGCAGGGTGCTGAAGCCGTCGTCGTCCTGGGTGAAGACGTTCGGGGCGGTCAGCGCGCACTGCCCGGCGCCGATGCAGACGTCCTGGTCGATCTCGATGTGCATGGCAGGAGCCTCTTACCAGGTCACGGGGAGTTCCAGCATCCCCTGGATCGTGTCGCCGGGTTTGAAGGGAATCTCCTCCGGCGGTGCGGCGAGCCGCAGGTCCGGGAGCCGCTCCCACAGGGTGCGCAGGGCGATCTCCAGCTCGGTGCGGGCCAGGTTCTGGCCCAGGCACTGGTGGATGCCGAAGCCGAAGGCCACGTGGTGGCGGGCCGGGCGGTGCCAGTCGAGGGTGTCGGGGTCGTCGTACACGGACTCGTCGCGGTTGATGACCGAGGTCGCGAAGAGCACCCCGTCGCCCTTGCGGATGGTGGTGCCGGCCACCTCGATGTCCTCCAGGGCGACCCGCAGCAGGCCGTCGGCGATCGACAGCATCCGCATCAGTTCCTCGACGGCGGCCGGCACCAGCGTGGGGTCGGCGCGCAGTTCGGCGAGCCGCTCGGGCTGCTGGAGCAGGGTGAAGGTGCCGAGCGAGATCATGTTGGCGGTGGTCTCGTGCCCGGCGACCAGCAGGATGAGGGCGAGCGAGACGACCTCGTCGCGGTCCAGGGCGCCGTCCCGCAGCCGCTGGTGGACGAGGTCGTCGAGGACTCCGTCGCCGGGTACCTCGTCCCGGCTCTTGCGGTCGGCCAGGTCGCCCAGATAGGCCTCCAGCCGGTCGCGCGCGTCCAGCGAGTCGGCGGGCCCAGGACCGCGCAGCAGCCGCCGGGACTGCGCCTCGAAGAACTCGTGGTCGGCGTACGGCACACCGAGCAGGTCGCAGATGACCATGGACGGCACGGGCAGCGCGAAGGCGCTCACCAGGTCGGCCGGCGGTCCCGCATCGATCATCCTGTCGAGCAGGTCGTCGACGATCCGCTGGATGGCCGGCCGCATCCCGGTCGCCCGTTTGAGGGTGAAGTCCGGGATCAGCATCCGGCGCTGGACCTGGTGCTCGGGGTCGTCGAGGCCGAGCAGGGCGGTCAGGCGGCGCTCCCGGGCCACCGCGAACCGGGCGTTCGGGATCGGGAAGTCCTCCCGCCGGCGGTCGCTGGAGAGCCGGGGGTCGGCGAGCAGCGCCCGGGCCGCGCCGTGGCCGGTGACCGCCCAGGCGGTACGGCCGTCGTAGAGACGGATGCGGGACAGCTGGCTCCCGTCCCGCAGCGGGTCGTAGCCGGTGGGCGGGTGGTAGGGGCAGGTGCGGTCCTGCGGCCAGGCCACTGGGTCGGCCTGGTGGGCCGGGTGGGCCGGGGCGGTGGTTTCCGTCACGTCCGTCAGTTCGTTCATGGAAGACCTCGCAGACGAATGTCGTACGTCGTGCCGATCTTCATTAGATGCCCGGGGCACCTATGGGACGACCGCAAGTTCAGCCAGATCGGTGAATCGGGTGATCTGGCCGAACCGCGCGCGGTCGGGGGACGATTCCGCGCCGAAATCTGCTTGCCGGTGCGGCGACGCAGGCCCCAGGATCTGCGCATGAACACTCCTGACGCCGTTGTGCCGCTGACCACCGCGACCGTCCGTCGGGTGCGGGTCCAGCAGCAGCCGGGGCGTCCCCGGAGGCCCGAGCCCGCACGCGCGTGACGGCCGCGCTCGTCGCCGGCCTGCTTGCCGGGTACGGGATCGCCGTCCCGGTCGGTGCGGTCGGCACATATCTAGTGTCGCTCACGGCTCGCACGTCACTGCGGACCGGCGCCTGCGCCGCGCTCGGTGTCGCGAGCGCCGACGGCCTGTACGCCCTGCTCGCCACGGTCGGCGGGGCCGCGCTGGCGGCGGCGCTGCTGCCGGTGCTCGGGCCGCTGCGACTGGTCTCGGCGCTGGTGCTGGTGGCGCTCGCCGTGCGCGGGGCGGCGGCCGCGCTGCGCCAGTACCGGGAGCGGCGGCTCACGACCCGGGCCGAGCGGCCGGTACCCGGCCCCGGGCGGGCGTATCTCGGCCTTCTCGGGATCACCCTGCTCAACCCGACGACGGTGATCTACTTCGCGGCCCTGGTGGTCGGCACGCGTTCCGCCGATCCGGTACGGCCGCTGGAGCAGGGCGTCTTCGTCCTCGCGGCCTTCGCCGCGTCCGCGAGCTGGCAGTTGCTGCTGGCGGGCGGTGGCGCGCTCCTCGGCCGGAGCCTGACCGGCCACCGGGGCCGCCTGGTCACGGCGCTGCTGTCGAGCTGCGTGATGCTGGGGCTGGCGGCCCGGATGGCGCTGTCGCCCGGCTGACCGCCCGCGCGCCCGCGGGCGAGATCCCGTCAGGGCACCGGTGTCGTGTGGATGATCCGGGGCACTCCCGGTGTTGAATCATGCCGTCAGTCATGGAAGCGACGAGACGAGGGGACGGATCTCATGCCTCTTGAGGGCGAGTACGAGCCCAGCCCGACCGCCTGGGTGCGCGAGCAGGTCGAGCTGTACGAGAGCTCGGGCGGGAAGGAGGGCACGACCCTGATGGACACCGGGATGCCCGTCATCCTGCTCACCACGCTCGGGGTGAAGAGCGGGAAGATCCGCAAGACACCGCTGATGCGCGTGGAGCACGACGGGAAGTACGCGGTGGTCGCCTCCCAGGGCGGTGCGCCCAAGCATCCGGTCTGGTACTTCAACCTCAAGTCACACCCGCTGGTCGAGCTCCAGGACGGGCCGGTCAAGCAGGACATGACCGCCCGGGAGATCACCGGCGCGGAGAAGGCCGAGTGGTGGGAGCGGGCCGTCGCGGCGTATCCGCCGTACGCCGACTACCAGAAGAAGACCAGCCGGGAGATCCCCGTATTCGTGCTCGAAGCGCAGTAGGGGGAACTGACGGTTCCGGGAATTCTTTCCGGCCGGGGACCGTCGGAATTTAGAAAAATCTGTTTCCGGGAGGCATGAACCGGCTTCCCGCCGGGCAGCCGAATATCAGGCCCCGCCGCGTTCCCCCGTCGCGGCGGGGCTTTCCTGTGCCTCCCGCGCGGAGCGGTCGGTCACGTCCAGGAAGACCTGGCCGGCCTCGTGGAACGACTCGGCGAGCGCCTCCTTGATGCCCACCAGGACCTCCTCGACCTCCTCGCTGTCGATGCCCGGCACCAGGTCGACCCGGGCCGCGACCAGGGTCGAGTCGAGGCCCAGTTGCATCGTGAAGAGCGCTTCGACGCTGTCGATCTCGGGCTCCGCCTCCAGTTGCTCCCGGATCCTGCCGCTGAGCTCCGGATCCGCGGCCTCGCCGATCAGCCGGCCGCGGGCGTCGGCGCCCAGCCGGTAGGCGACGTACACCAGCAGGACGCCGATCGCCAGTGAGGCCGACGCCTCCCAGGCGACCTGGCCGGTGACCATGTGCAGGGCCATGCCGACGATCGCGAGGCAGACACCGAGCACCGCGGTACCGTCCTCGGCGACCACCGTGCGCAGCGCCGGATCCCGCAGCCCCCGGTCCTCCCGGCGCGCCTGGTGCAGCGCCCGGACCAGGGAGGCGCCCTCGGCGAGCAGGGCGACGCCCAGCACGATCAGGCCGGTCACATAGCCGCTGAGCTTCTCGTCCGCGCCGGTGCGCAGCGCCTCGATCCCCTGGAAGAAGGAGAAGCAGCCGCCCATGACGAAGATCCCGACGGCCGCGAGCAGCGACCAGAAGAAGCGCTCCTTGCCGTAGCCGAAGGGGTGCCGGACGTCGGGCGGGCGGCGGCTGCGGCGCAGGGCGGCCAGCAGGAACACCTCGTTCAGGCTGTCGGCGACGGAGTGCGCGGCCTCCGACAGCAGCGCGGGCGAGCCGGCGACGACCCCGCCGACGGCCTTGGCGGCCGCGATCACCAGATTGGCGGCAAGCGCCACGAACACCGTCACGCGTGTCCTGCGGTCGGCCTCCGGCCGGTCCGCATGCTTGTGCGACGTCGTCCTGCTCATCACCGCCGACTGCCCCGGCAGGGACTGATCACTCCGTGCGGGAGGCGGAAACAGCCGAAACAGGGGGAACGCATTCCGGCAGGGCCCCGGTCGAACGCGGACGGCCCCCGGACAAGGAGGACGCATGAGCGGCGGCGACGGCAACAGCGCGCTGGGACACAAGGCATTCAGCCGGTCCCCCAGCCATTTCGCGGACCGGATCACCGCGGACGGGCGGGACGGCTGGCCGGTGGCGGCCGGCCGCTACCGGCTGGTGGTCAGCCGCGCCTGCCCGTGGGCGAGCCGGGCGGTGATCTCGCGGCGGCTGCTCGGCCTGGAGGGCGCCCTGTCGCTCGCCGTCACCGACCCGATCCAGGACGACCGCAGCTGGCGCTTCACCCTCGACCCCGGCGGCCGGGACCCGGTGCTCGGCATCCGGTACCTGAGCGAGGCCTACGACCGCCGGGAGGCCTACTACCCGGGCGGGGTGAGCGTGCCCGCGGTCGTGGACGTGCCGAGCGGCCAGCTGGTCACCAACGACTACCAGCAGATCACCCTGGACCTGGCCACCGAATGGACGGCACTGCACCGGGACGGGGCGCCGGACCTGTACCCGGCACGGCACCGGGACGAGATCGACACGGTCATGGCCGAGGTGTACGAGGACGTCAACAACGGGGTCTACCGGGCCGGGTTCGCGCACGACCAGCAGAAGTACGAGGAGGCGTGCGCGGGGGTGTTCCGGCGGCTGGAGCTGCTCGCCGAGCGGCTGGCCGGGCGGCGCTACCTGGTCGGGGACACCCTCACGGAGGCCGACATCCGGCTGTTCACCACGCTGGTGCGGTTCGACGCCGTCTACCACGGCCACTTCAAGTGCAACCGCTTCAAGCTCGCGGAGAACCCGGTGCTGTGGGCGTACGCCAGGGACCTCTACCAGACACCGGGATTCGGTGACACCGTCGACTTCGACCACATCAAGCGGCACTACTACCAGGTCCACACCGGGATCAACCCGACCCGCATCGTGCCCCTCGGCCCGGATCTCGCCGGGTGGCTGACGCCCCATCACCGGGAGGAGCTCGGTGGCCGGCCCTTCGGGGACGGGACGCCGCCCGGCCCGGTGCCGGCGGGCGAGGAGGTCGCGGTCGCGGGACGGCCCTGAGAACGCGGAGGCAGGCATGGCCAAGAGCAGGAAGAAACTGAGACTCCCGCTCGTCTACGCACCCCTCGGCTTCGTGCTGAGCTGGGCCGGCGGGGCGCTGGGCGCGCTGGCCTTCCGCCGGACCTGGAAGGCGCTGCGCGGCGAGGAGGACGCGCCGGACGCCCTGGACCGGGACCGCGGCTGGGGCGAGGTGCTGCTGGCCGCGGCGGTCCAGGGCGCGGTCTTCGCGGTGGTGCGCAGCGCCGTGGACCGCACCGGCGCGACGGCCATAGAGCGCTCCACCGGGGTGTGGCCGACGGCCCGCAAGGGCGGCCGGGACCGGGTCAGCCCGCCGCCGGCAGGGCCGGACGCAGCGTGAAGGGGTGTCCGGCCGGGTCGGAGTAGCCGCGCTCCTCGTACGGCATGGTCGGGTCCCGGGTCTCGGTGGGCAGCCCGCCGAGGCCGACCACCCGGCGCTCCGCCTCGTCCATGTCGTCGACGAGGAAGACGAGATGGGACTGGAGGGAGTTCTCGGGGCGCGGCCAGCTGGCCGGGGTCGAGACGCCGTCGCGCCGGAAGGCGATCCGGATGCCGTCGGCGCGGCGGACCTCCACCAGGCCGGTGGACGTGTCACCCGGCTCGCCGTCCAGCAACTCTCGGTAGAAATGGGCGAGTTTCTCGGGCTCGGCGCAGTCGAGCACCACGACGGCCGCGGTCACCAGTGCCATGCTTCCTCCTCGGGCGGGTCCTTGCGGTGCGTCTGTCCCCGATCACCGGATTCAGTCGGCCGCCCTCGGGTCCGGCGCGGCCGTCAGGCGCCCGCGGCCCCGCGGATCTGCGCGAGCCGGGCCTCGGCCGCCGTCAGCAGCAGGTCCAGGGCGGCCGGATAGGAGCTGCCCCGCATCGAGGCCACGAGATGGCGGGCGGTGGCCGCGATGTTCGGGTGGGTGGTGGCGGGCAGCCGGGCGTAGGTCGCCCGCCAGACGTCCGCCTCGGCCTCGCGGGCGGGCTTCGGCAGGGCGGTGGTGGCCGAGTCCAGGGCGCCGTAGGCGAGGGCCTGGTCGACGAAGGCGTGGTAGACGCGGACCGCCTCGGCGTCCGGGAAACCGGCGTTCCGCAGCACCCCGAGGATGGTCTCGACGGCCTGGATCTCGTACGTCCGCCCGGTCACCCGGTGGGCGCTGAGCACCGCCGCCCGGGGCTGGGCGAGGGCACCGGCGTGCATGCGCAGGCCGAGGTCGCGCAGGTCGGCGCGCCAGTCGCCGGTGGGCCGCCAGACGCGCAGGGTACGGCCGATCAGCTCGTCGGCGATGGCGAGCATCAGGTCGTCGGTGTGCCGGAAGTAGCGGTAGAGGGAGCTGGGGTCGGCGCCCAGGGCGCGGCCGAGGCGGCGCACGGACAGGGCGTCGGCGCCGTGCTCCTCGATCAGCCGCATCGCGGTCTCCACTATCAGCTCCTCGGAGAGGACCACGCCCTGTCTGGTGGGACGCCGGCGCTGCCGGGCGGCGGCCGGGACGACACGTTCGCTCAAGGGGCCTCCTCATGACGTGTCGGGCACCTTATGACAACACTGTTGACCTGTGAAGGGCACCGGCAGTTTCATGTCCCGTCACCGGGGCCGACCAGTCCGGCCCCCAGGTGCGAGCGGAGTGTGCCGGCCATGACCGACCAGCCCTACACAGCGGATCCCCCCGAGTTGCGCAGATCCCTCGGTGTCCTCGACGGCATCGCGGTCGCCGCGTCCAGTACGGCCGCCACCACCAGCATCGGCATCGGTCTCGGGGTGACGGCCGGGGTGGTCGGGCTGCATCTGCCGGCCGTCATGCTGCTGGCGTTCCTGCCGGTCCTCGGCATCGCGGGCGCCTACTCCCGGCTGAACCGGGTGGAGCCGAACGCGGGCAACGGCTACGTGTGGGTGGGCCGTTCGCTCAATCCCTGGCTCGGCTTCATGGTCGGCTGGGTGAACATCGTGGCGACGGTGGCCTTTCTCGCGTACACCACGGCGGTCACCGGCTCGGCCCTGCTCCAGCTGGCCGGTGAGGCCGGAGTGCACCGCGTCGGCGGGCTCGCCCTCGACCCCGGTTCCACGGCGCAGACCACGGCCGTGGGCATCGTCGTCCTGGTCGCCGTCACCCTCACCGCCGTGACCGGCATCCGCACCGCGGCCCGCCTGCAGACCGGGCTGCTCGTCTTCGAGTACGTGGTCCTGCTGGGCTTCTGCGGCTACGGCATCCTGATGGGACCGCACCCCTTCAGCCTGAGCTGGTTCGACCCGTTCGCGATCCCGTCGGCGACGGCGCTGGCACAGGGCCTGCTCCTTTCGGTGTTCTGCTACTGGGGTTTCGAGGCCGCGTTCAGCGTCAACGAGGAGGTCCGCGACCCCCGGGACGCCTCCCGGGCCGGACTGATCACGCTGGTGACCATGCTGGGGCTGTTCCTGCTGGGCTCGGTGGCGTTCCAGCGGGTGCTGTCCGAGAAGGAGCTGGCCGGGCACGGGGCCGAGGGGCTGGCGTTCTTCGGGGACCGGCTGGCCTCCCAGCCGTGGGCCGCGCTGCCGCTGGTGGCGCTGATGTTCTCGGCGGTGGCCTCGCTCCAGGCCGGGGTGATCCCGACGGCCCGGGGCATGTTCGCGATGAGCCGGGACCGTACCCTCGGGCCGGTGTGGTCCAGGGTCAGCGCCCGGTACGGAACCCCGGCGGCCGGCACGCTGCTGATCGGCGCGCTGGCCGCGGCGGTCGCGGCGCTCGCCCTGGTGATCCCGCGGCTCGCCGACATGATCATGGCGACGGTGAACGCCGTCGGGATCGTCGTCGCCGTCTCGTACGCCCTCACCGCGCTCGCCGCCGCCGCGCGCTTCCGCACCCTGCTCCGGGAGGACTTGCGGCAGGGCGTCCGGGCCGTGGTCCTGCCGGCGCTGAGCGCCCTCGCCCTGCTGGGCCTCGGCGGCTACCTCGGCTGGTCCTTCTACACCTCCGCCGACCACTTCGAGGTCAGCGCGGACAACGGCTGGTTCCTGCTGGCCACCCCGCTGGCGATGATCGTGTCCGGGTTCGTCGCGGCCGGGTGGGCGAAGTACGTGCGCCGCTCGCCGTACTTCCGCACCGGCGAGGGCACCGACGCCGACGCGCCCCAACTGCTCACGACCTCCCACTAGGAACAGGAAACATGCACGCAGATCTGCTCTTCACCGGCGGCCCCGTCCTCACCCCCGAGGGTCCCGTGGCCGCTGCCGTCGCCGTCACCGGTGAGCGCATCACCGCCGTCGGCCCCGCCGGGGAGCTGCGGGAGCTGGCCGGGCCGCGCACCGAGGTGGTCGACCTCGCCGGGCGGCTGCTGCTGCCCGGGTTCCAGGACGCGCACGTTCATCCGGTCCCGGCGGGCCTCGAACTGACCCAGTGCGATCTGACCGGGCTGCGGACCGCCGAGGAGACGGTGGCCGCCGTACGCGCCTACGCCGAGGCGCATCCGGAGCGGGCGTGGATCCTGGGCGGCGGCTGGTCCATGGAGGCGTTCGCGGGCGGCACTCCGACGAAGGAGCTGCTGGACGCCGTCGTACCGGACCGGCCGGTGTACCTGCCCAACCGGGACCATCACGGGGCGTGGGTCAACAGCCGGGCGCTGGAGCTCGCCGGGATCGGAAGCGACACGCCGGACCCGGCCGACGGGCGGATCGAGCGGGACGCCTCCGGCGCCCCGAGCGGCACGCTCCAGGAGGGCGCGATGCAAGTCGTCGGCCGGCTCGCCCCGCCGGCCGGCCCGGCGGAGCGGCTCGCGGCGCTGCTGCACGCCCAGCGGCATCTGCACGCGCTCGGCATCACGGCCTGGCAGGACGCGCTGGTCGGGGAGTTCCTCGGCATGGACGACCCGTCGCAGGCGTATCTCACGGCGGCCCGGGACGGTTCGCTGACCGCGCGGGTGGTCGGCGCGCTGTGGTGGGACCGGGCGCGCGGGGCCGAGCAGATCCCCGAACTCGTCGAGAAGCGGGCCGCGTTGAGCCACGGCCGGTTCCGGGCCGGCACGGTCAAGCTGATGCTGGACGGGGTCGCCGAGAACGGCACGGCGGCGCTGCTCGACCCCTACCTGGACAAGTGCGGCTGCGCCACGGCCAACCGGGGCAAGAGCTTTGTCGACCCCGCTCGACTCCCCGAGTACGTGACGGAGTTGGACGCGCTCGGCTTCCAGTGCCACTTCCACGCGCTGGGCGACCGGGCGGTGCGGGACGCGCTGGACGCGGTCGAGGCGGCGCGGACGGCCAACGGGACGAGCGACACGCGGCCCCACCTGGCGCATCTCCAGGTCGTACACCCTGCCGACGTACCGCGTTTCGCGCGGCTCGGGGCCACCGCCAACATCCAGCCGCTGTGGGCCGCGCACGAGCCGCAGATGGACGAGCTGACGATCCCCTTCCTGGGCTCCGAACGGGCCGGATGGCAGTACCCGTTCGGGTCGCTGCTGCGCTCCGGGGCGCGGCTCGCGGGCGGCAGCGACTGGCCGGTGAGCAGCCCCGACCCGCTCCAGGGCATCCATGTCGCGGTGAACCGGGTCGAACCGGGCGGCGACACGCCGGTGTTCCTGCCCGGGGAACGGCTGGGGCTCGGCGCGGCGATCACGGCGTACACGGCCGGTTCGGCGTACGTGAACCACCTCGACGACACCGGGCGGGTGGCGGCCGGGGCGCTCGCGGATCTGGTGGTCCTGGACCGCGACCCGTTCGCCGGCCCCCCGGAGCGCATCGCGGACACACGCGTCGCGCACACATACGTCGGGGGCGCGCGAGTGTACTCAGCTCATGAGGCGTGAGCAGTAACACACATCACGGTCGGGTCACGCGTAGATCATTTACGCTCTGGGCAGCCTCGTAGCGCCCACGGCTCAACTTTCGAGCCACGAAGGCCAGTTCGAGTGCACGGGTGGCCGACAGGCCACCCGTTCGCAGGGACGGGGGGACTCTGCGCACTGTCTCCCGAAAGGAAACACATGCCTCAGGACGTCACCTTCGACCTGCCCTTCGAGACCCCCGTCAGTGAGCATCTGGAGTTCGCGCGCGCCCGCCATCTGCGCTGGATCTGGGACATGGACCTGGTGCGGAGCAAAGCCGGGTTCGAGGAGTACAAGTCGTGGGACCTGCCACAGGCGGCGGCCCGGACCTATCCGTACGCCTCGGCCGAGGACATGGTCGTCCTGATGAACTGGTTCTCGCTGGCCTTCCTGTTCGACGACCAGTTCGACGCGAACCGGCCGGACCGGGCCGACCGGATCGCCGACGTGGCCCGGGAGCTGATCGTGACCCCGCTGCGCCCGGCCGGTATCCGGCCCCGCGTGGCCTGCCCGATCACGCTGGCCTGGGCGGAGGTCTGGCAGCATCTCTCGGATGGCATGTCCCTGACGTGGCGGACCCGGTTCGCGGCCTCCTGGGGCCGGTTCCTGGTGGCGCACTGCGAGGAGGTCGACCTGGCGGCGCGCGGGCTGGCCGGAACGCTCGGCCTGGACGAGTACGCGGAGTTCCGGCGCCGTACCGTCGGCATCCACCACAGCATCGACGCGGGCGAGCGCAGCCGCGGCTTCGAGGTGCCGGCCCAGGTGCAGGCGCACCCGCTGATGGAGCGGATGCGTGATCTGGCCGCCGACACCATCGGGTTCATGAACGACATCCACTCCTTCGAACGCGAGCGGCGCCGGGGCGACGGCCACAACCTGATAGCCGTGCTGCACCGGGAGCGGGGCGGCTCCTGGGAGGACGCCATGAAGGAGGCGTACCGGATGACCACCGCCTGCCTCGACGAGTACGTCGAGCTGGAGGCGCAGGTGCCCCAAATGTGTGACGAGCTGCAACTCGACGAGAGGCAGCGGGACAGCGTGCGGATGGGCGTGGAGGCCATCCAGCACTGGATCAACGGCAACTACGTGTGGGCGCTGACCTCGGGCCGGTACGCGGCGGCCAAGGAGGGTCCGGCGGTCGCGGCCGAACGGGCCGGGCAGGGCTCGGTGGACGACCTGCTCGCGGTGTGAGACGGGAACGGTGTGGGGCCCCGGTACGGCGCGTCAACGGGCCCACACCCGGGTGTGGCCCGTGGGTTGGCCCCGTTTGCCACCCGTGATGCCACCCGTGGTGCCACCCGCGTGAAGTGATCCGCGTGGTGGGATCCGCCCGACGCGGTGCGTTCAGACCGCGAACTCGACCGGCAGGCTGTCCAGTCGGGACTCCCAGGTGGAGGCCGTCGAGGTGAGTTCCTCGGCGGGCACCGCGAGGCGCAGCCCGGGCAGCCGGTGCAGCAGGACGTCGACGGCCGTCTCGATGATGCCCTGGCCGATGTTCTGCCCCGGGCACTCGTGCGGACCGCCGCTGAACGCCAGATGGGAGTGGTTGCCGGCGACGGAGGCCGCGATGTCCGGCCGGATCACCGGGTCCACGTTGCCGGCCGCGAGGCCGAGGAGCAGCATGTCGCCCTCCTTGATCGGGCAGCCGCCCAGCTCCAGGTCGGAGGTGGCGAACCGGCCCGGCAGCACGGCCAGCGGCGGGGTGTTCCACATGACCTCCTCCACCACGGAGGAGATGTTCAGCTGCCCGCTGACCAGTCCGGAACGCAGTTCGCCGTCGGTGAGGACCACCTCCAGCACCCGGGCGAGCAGGTTGCTGGTGGTGGTGTGGGCGGTGATCAGCACCAGCCGCAGGTGCTGGACGATCTCGTCCTCGTCCAGACCCGCGTGGTGGCCGATGAGCCCGGTGGTGAAGTCGGAGCCGGGCTCCGACCGCTTGCGGGCGGTGAGTTCGGCGAGGATGGACACGATCTTGTCGTTGTGCGCGAGGGCGTCCGCGCCGCCCTTGATGACCTGGGCGCTGGACTCGGCGAGGGTACGCCCCTCGCTCTCGGCGAGTCCGAAGACCCGGGTGAGCACCAGCATCGGCAGGTACTCGGCGAAGTCCGCGACCAGGTCGGCCCGGCCGGTACCGGCGAAGGCGTCGATCTGCTTGTTGGCGAAGTGCGTGACATGGCGGCGGATGCCCCGCCCGGCCACCTTCAGCAGGTTGTCGGTGACCGCCCCACGCAGCCGGCGGTGCGGTTCGCCGTCCTGGGAGACGCAGTCCGGGCGCCAGCCCACCATCTGGATCAGCGGCGAGGCCTCGCCGATCCGCCCCTCGCGCCAGTCCCGCCAGATACGCGAATCACGGCTGAACTGCGAGGGGTTGTCCAGGACCCGCCGGTTCTCCCGGTAGCCGAGCACCAGCCAGGCGGGCACGTCGCCCTCCACCAGGATGGGGGCGACGGCACCGTACTCGTCCCGCAGCCGCTCGTAGATGCCGTGCGGGTCCTTCTCCGCGTCGGCACCGTACAGCCGGGTGGCCCCGGCACCGTGTGCCACCGGGCAGCCGCCCCCGGCGCCCGGATCCTGCGGCGCGCTCATCGGGACTCCAGGGCGACGGCCGAGCGTTCCTGCAGATGCTGGATGAGCGCGACGAGCACATCCCGGCTGGAGGCGCGGTCACGGGCGTCGCAGGCCACGACCGGGGTGTGCGGGGAGATGTCGAGCGCGTCCCGGATCTCCTCGATGGGGTGTTCCTTGCAGTCCGGGAAGACGTTCAGGGCGATGACGAAGGGCACGTTCTGCCGCTCCATCTCCTCGATGGCCCGGAAGCTGGAGGCCAGCCGCCGGGTGTCCACCAGGACGATCGCGCCGAGCGCGCCCTTGAACAGGCCGTTCCACAGGAACCAGAACCGTTCCTGCCCGGGGGTGCCGAACAGGTACAGCATCAGGCTCTCGTTGAGGCTGATCTTGCCGAAGTCGAGGCTGACCGTGGTCTCGGCCTTGTCCGCGACGCCGATGAGGTTGTCGACGCCGACGGTCGCCTGGGTCAGGGTCTCCTCGGTGGTGAGCGGCTTGATGTCGCTGACGGAGCGGACCATGGTGGTCTTACCGGTGCCGAACCCCCCGGCGATCATCACCTTGACCGAGCGGGTCCCCCCGGCACCGGGGTCGCCGGGATGGTCAAAGCCTTTCAAGTCCACTGAGTACCTCCTGGAGGAGCGCGAGGTCTGGCCCGCGTCCGGCGTGGTGCGCCGGGATGGGATCACGGGCTTCAATACGGCCTGCGTCCAGCAGATCCGCCAACAGCACCGCGAGAATGTTGAAGGGCAATCCGAGATGAGCGGTGAGTTCGGCCACCGACAGCGGATCACGGCAGCGCCGGACTATCTCCTCGTGCTCGTGCTGCATCCCCGGGACGGGGGCGGTGCGGGAGACGACGAGCGTGGCCACGTCGAGACTCGACGCCGCCCCGCCCGGTCCGCTGCGTCCCCCGGTGAGGACGTAATAACGTTCGAGACCGGACGGATCCGACGGCCGGCGGGGAGCACTCATCCAGAGTGCTCCTCCAGGCGCGGAGAGGTGCCGAGCAGCTCGCCCATGCGCCGGGACAGGTCCCTCATCTGATGCCCGAGCAGCCCCTGGTCGAGTCCTTCGCGAGCGAGGACCCCGAGATACGTCTCCACACCGGCCCGTACGACGAAGAGGTGACCGCCGTCGACCTCGATCATCGCCAGCCGCAGCTGCCCCGCGTACTTGGGGAACTGCTCGGCGACCGGCTGGGCGAGGGCCTGGAGCCCCGCCACCACGGCCGCGAAGCGGTCCACGTCGTCGGGGTCTTCGGCGCCAAAGGAGGTGATGGCCTTGCCGTCGCTGGAGGCCACGAGGGCGAATCGGATCTCCGGGATGCTCTCCACCAGATCGCGGAGCGCCCAGCTCACGTCGGTTCCCTGTTGCGTCATGTGGACTAGTCGCTCTCTTCAGTGCGGTGCTCGGCGGACTCGCGTCCGGCGGCGGCGTCATCGGCGCCGTCCGGGGTCGCGGGTGCCACGTCGTCTTCGTCTCCGGTCAACTCGGCCTCGCTGTCCGCCGTTTCGTCCGTCACGGGCGCGCGGCCCGCGGTGGCGAAGGCGGCCAGACCCGCGAAGGACTCCTCGGGCGGGACCGTGGGGAACGCGGTGCCCTGCGTGCGGGCGGTGCGCTCCTCGGGCTGCTCCTCCTCGCGGCGCCGGCTGCGCCGCCGGGGCAGTCCGCCCGGGGTGGTGTCCAGGGCCTCGCCGGACTCCTGCTGAGTGACGGTTTCGACGGCGACCGGGCCGTGTGCCTGCACCGGGGACGCGGCGGCGGGGGCGGCCGACGCGGCCACCGGGGCCGGGGCGGCCACGGGCAGCGGGCTGAAGAACTTGTGCGGGACCACGACGACCACCGAGGTGCCGAGCCAGGGCGAGTCCGCGAAGGTGACCCGGATGCCGTAGCGGCGGGCGAGGGTGCCGACGACCCGCAGGCCGATGTTGGCGTCCTCGGAGATACCGCCGATGCCGGGTCCGGCCCCGGTGCCGGCCAGCGAGTGCTCGGCCTCGCGCTTCTTCTCCTCGCTCAGGCCCTTGCCGGAGTCCTGGATCTCGATGCCGACGCCGTTCGGCACCTCCTTGCCGGAGACGATGACCGGCTCGGTGGGCGGCGAGTAGCGGGCCGCGTTGTCCAGCAGGTGGGCGAAGATCAGCGTGAGGTGGTCCACCAGACCGCCGTCGACGCCGAGTTCCGGCAGATGCCGGACCTCGACACGGTGGAAGTCCTTGATCCGGCCGATGCCGCCGCGCACCACGCTGAGCAGGCGCTGGGGCTCCTGCCACTGGCGGCCGGGCCGGTCCGAGCCGCCCAGCACCCCGATGCTGCCGGCGAGCGAGTCGGCGGGGCCGAGTTCCTGGTCGAGCTCCATCAGACCGCGGGCCACGGCGGGCAGCCTGCCGTGCTCGCCCTGCATCTCGTGCAGCCGGCCGCGCAGCTTGCTGGTCAGGACGTGGATCCGGTTGCCGATGCTGATCACGGCCTGCTCCGCGGAGGTGGAGCGGTTGAACTCCTCCTCCACCCCGATCAGCGCGGTGCGCAGGATGCGGCGCAGGTCGGCCTGGACGTCCTTGTCGACCTTGGCGCACTGCTCGGTGACGGGCAGCAGGTCGTCGATGGCGTCGCCGTCGCGCAGCCGCTTCAGCGCCTCGGGCAGCTGCTCGTCGGCGAGCCGGGAGATCGCGGCCCGCTGGTGCGTGACCTGCTCCTGCCAGACCTCGGCCTGGTCGGCGAGCTGCGCCTCGGAGGACTTCAGCTGGTCGGCGAGCCGCTCTTCGTACGCCCGTGACTGTTCGGCCAGTTGGGCGTCGTAGTGGGCGGTCCGGTCGGCGAGCCGGCCCTCGAAGGCCGACGCCTGCTCACCGAGCTGGGCGTCGAACGCGGCCGACTGCTCGCCCAGCTGGGCCTCCAGCGTGGCGCGCTCGGCGGAGAACTTGCGCTCCAGGCCCGAGACATGCTGCTGCCACTGCTGGGAGTGCTCGGCCTGCGAGCTGCGGAACGACCCTTCGGCGCTGCGCAGTTGACGCTGTGAGCGAATCAGGAGCCGTACGCACACCGAGCTCGCGACGGTGGCCGCGGCGCCGGCGACGGCCGCGGTTATTCGCTCGGAGCTCATGAACGTGGCGGCGACCGTCCCTCCCCCTAAGGCCAGTGGCATCAACCACCAGCTGTACCAGGCGACAGGGGCCCGCGCCGCCGGCGGCGGAGTGGCGAGTTCCATCTGCATCCTTAGAAGCAACACAATCGAACAGCAGTGAACAGGGGCAGTGTGCGAAGGCCGCACTCATGAGTGCGCACGGCGGGACGTACCCACCGTGGGGCGCGTCAACTCGCCGTGACGGAAGGGAGCTTATCGGGTTTGAACCCGAAAGGATCAACCTCGGCGAGCAGAGGAAGTGAGGGTTCCGTCACGCTCCGCCAGTTGGCGGCAAATCAACAAATACCCATTCCTGACCGCGACTTCCCGACATGCACCCCCATGTCCGAGCCGACGCACCCTCCGGACCTCCTGGACATCTGTCCAGCTATGATGGACACCTGTTCAAGAGATGGGGAGGATCCGCCGAACATGGACATACTGGCGAACGTGCTGGTCGGGCTGGTGGCCGCGCTGCACGCGTACATCCTGGTGATGGAGATGTTCCTGTGGCAGAAGAGCCCTGGGATGCGCTTCCACGGCTTCGACGCGGAACTGGCCCGGCGGACCGCGCCGCTCGCCGCCAACCAGGGCCTCTACAACGGTTTCCTGGCGGCCGGCCTGGTGTGGGGGCTGGTCGCGGCCGACCCGACGGGATTCCGGGCCCAGGTGTTCTTCCTGTCGTGCGTGGTGGTGGCGGGGGTGTACGGCGCGGTCACGGCCAACCGTCGGATCCTGTTCGCGCAGGCGCTGCCCGGCGCGCTCGCCCTGGCCGCCGTCCTCGCCGCCCGATGACCGGCCGCCCGGCCGCCGAGGACCCGCGGTCCGCCCGCACCCGGGCACGGCTGCGGGCGGCGCTCCTCGACGAGTGCGCCGAGCGGCCGCTGGCCGAGGCCGGGGTGGCCGCGGTGGTGCGCCGGGCCGGGGTGGGCCGGGCCACCTTCTACGTCCACTACGACGGCCTGGAGGCGCTGGCGGTGGACGCCTGCGCGGACGTCGTACGGGAGGCCGTGGACGCACTGCACGCCTGGCGCGGCCGGCCGGACCCGGTGCACGCGCCGCCCGCGCTGCGGGAGTTCTTCGCCGGGCTGGTTCCGCACGCGGCCCTGTACCGGGAGTTGCTCGCGCCGGGCGGCGGGGGTCCGCTGGGCCGGGTGCTGCACCGCGACCTGCGGGCGCGCAGCCTGGCCGAGCGGGAGCTGGTGGGCGCGGCGGACGCCCCGCTGGTGGCCTCGGCGGTGGCCGCCACCTTCGCCGGGGTGCTGGCCGACTGGCTGCACGGCCTGCTCGACGCAGGTCCGGACGACGTGGCGGACCAGGTCTGGCAGTTGCTGGTCGCCCTGCACATGAGCCGCTGAGCGCTCCGGCACGGCCGCCGATCCTCTGCGCCTGCCCGCCCCCGCCGCTCGCTGCCGTTGCCGTTGCCGTTGCCGTGAAGGGGGCCGGTCCTCGCCAGGAGGGAGTGCTGGCACGATTCCATCGAAGGTTGGCCATCTTGCCATTTTCCCGCCGGGCGGGTCCCGGCAGGCTGGGTGACCATGAACGATGTGAACACGATGCGTGCGATCAGCCAGGACGTCCTCGGCGGCCCCGAGGTGCTGAAGGTGATCGAGACGGCACGGCCGAAGCCGCGCCCCAACGAGGTACTGGTCCGGGTGCGGGCGGCCGGCCTCAACCCGACCGACTGGAAGCACCGGGAGACGGGCGGCTTCCTGGGCAAGCCGCCCTTCGTCCTCGGCTGGGACGTCGCCGGCACGGTCGAGGAGACCGGGATCGGCGTCGCCGCCTTCCGGCCCGGTGACGAGGTCTTCGGGATGGCGTCCTACCCGTACGGGCACGGCACGCACGCCGAGTACGTGACCGTCCCCGCCCGCGCGCTGGTGCCCAAGCCGGCCGGGATCGACCACGTCCAGGCGGCCGCGCTGCCGCTGGTGTCGCTGACGGCCTGGCAGGCGCTGGTGGAGAACGCCGGCGTACGGCCGGGGCAGCGGGTGCTGATCCACGCGGCGGCCGGCGGGGTCGGGCATGTGGCGGTGCAGATCGCCAAGGCGCGCGGGGCGTACGTGATCGGCACGGCGAGCGCGGGCAAGCACGACTTCCTGCGGGAGATCGGTGTGGACGAGCCGGTGGACTACCGGTCCGTGGACGTCACGGAGGCGGTGCGGGACGCCGACGTCGTCCTGGACACCATCGGCGGTGACACCTCGACGGCCTCGCTGCGGGTGCTGCGGCCGGGCGGGATCCTGGTGTCGATCCTGCCGGTGGGGTCCAGGGAGCTGTACGACGAGGCCGAGCGGCTCGGGGTCCGGGCGGTGCGGATGCTGGTGGACGCCGACCGGGCGGGGATGCGGGCGGTCGCCGCACTGGTCGAGGAGGGGAAGCTGCGGGCCACGGTCGCGGGGACCTTCCCGCTGGCCGATGCCGCCAAGGCGCACGAGCTGGGCGGCACCGGCCGGACCACGGGCAAGCTGGTCCTGGTGGTGGACTGAGCCCCCGGGACGGGCTCAGAAGGTGAGCACGGGCTTGATCGCCTTGCCCGTGCTCATGTCCTGCACCGCCCGGTCGATCTCGGCGAACGGGTAGGTGCTGATCAGCCGGTGCAGCGGCAGCCGGCCCTCGCGGACCAGCCGGACCAGGGCCGGGATGAAGGCCTGGGTCTCGCTGTCGCCGAGGGTCAGGCCGACGATCCGCTTGCCGGCCAGCAACCCGTTGACGTCCAGCGGGACTTCGGTGCCGAAGGGCGGGGCTCCGACGACGACCAGGGTGCCGCGGGCGGCCAGCGCGTCGACGCCCTGGCGGAGGACGGCGACGTTGCCGGTGGTCTCCACGATGCCGTCGGCGCCGGCTCCGTCCGAGATGCGCCGGAGGGCCTCGGGCACGTCCTCCCGGGTCGCGTCGACGGTGTGGGTGGCACCCACCTCCCGTGCCAGCTCCAGGCGTTCGGCCACCCGGTCGACGGCGACGACCGTGGTGGCGGGGGTGAGCCCGGCGGCCATCACGGCCGACAGACCGACGGCTCCGGCGCCGAGCACGACGACCGTACTGCCGGCGGCCGGGCCCAGGACGTTCCACACGGCGCCGACCCCGGTCTGCACACCGCAGCCGAGCGGGGCGATCGACTCCAGCGGCACGTCCGGGTCGACCTTGACCAGGCTGCGTTCGTCCACCAACGCCCGTTCGGCGAAGGAGGACTGGCCGAAGAAGTGGCCGCCGAGCGGCTCGCCGTCCCGGCTGACGGTGGCGGTGCCGTCTGCGCGCCGACCGCCGATGAGGTTGAGCGGCAGCCAGGTGGTGCAGTAGGCGGGGTGGCCGCCGTGGCAGTTGCGGCAGGTGCCGCAGGAGGTGAAGGAGAGTACGACGTGGTCGCCGGGGGCCACGCCGGTGACGGCGGAGCCGACGGCCTCGACGACGCCGGCGCCCTCGTGGCCCAGGACTCCGGGCAGCGGGAAGGGAAGTCCGCCGCTCGCCACGCTGAGGTCGGTGTGGCACAGACCGGTGGCCACCATGCGGACGAGCGCCTCGTACGGTCCCGGCGCGGCGAGTTCGACGTCGCCGATGGTGAAGGGCGCGCCGCCGGACTCGACCACGGCGGCTCGGGTGGTGAGGGACATCGTGGGAACTCCTGGTCTGCGGGGCTCAGTCGAGCGAGACGACGACGGACTTGACCTTGGTGTAGGCGGCGAGGGACTCGGGGCCGTACTCGCGGCCGAAGCCGGAGGCCTTGACGCCGCCGAAGGGGACGGCGGGGTCGAGCATCGCCCAGTCGTTGACCCAGACGATCCCGGCCTGGAGGCGGGCGGCGACGCGGTGGGCGCGGGCCAGGCTGCCGGTCTGGATGCCCGAGGCGAGGCCGTACGGCGTGGAGTTGGCGAGGGCGACGGCCTCGTCCTCGGTGTCGAAGGGCTGCACGGTGAGGACCGGGCCGAAGATCTCGTCCTGGATCACCCGGGAGTCGTTCGGGAGGTCGGCGATGACCGTCGGCTTGTAGTAGAAGCCGCCGTTGAGGTCGAGGCGTTCGCCGCCGCAGACGATGCGGCCGCCCTCCTTGCGGGCGAGTTCGACGTACTCCTCGACCTTGCGCAGGTGCCTCTCCCCCGCCATCGGGCCGACCACGGTGGCCGGGTCGCGCGGGCCGCCCACCGGGACGCCGGGGACGGCCTCGGCGAGGATGCCGAGCAGGGTGGCGTAGACCGGGCGGGCGACCAGGAGCCGGGGGCCGCCCATGCAGAACTGGCCGGTGTTGAAGACGAAGGCCTTGATGACCGCGCCGACGGCGTTCTCCAGGTCGGCGTCCTCGAAGACGAGGTGGGCCGCGTTGCCGCCGAGTTCCATGGTGACCGGCTTGAGCGCCTCCCCGGCCGTGCTCGCCACATGCCGGCCGATGGCGGTGGACCCGGTGAAGGCGACCTTGTCGACGCCCGGGTGGCGCAGCAGGGCCTCGCCCGCGACCGGTCCGGCACCGGTGACGACGTTGACGACACCGTCGGGAACCCCCGCCTCCCTGAACAGGCGGGCCATGTAGAGGGCGCTGAGCGGGGTCTCGTCGGCGGGCTTGTGGACGACCGTGTTGCCGGCGGCGAGGGCCGGGCCGATCTTCGAACCGGCCAGGATCAGCGGGAAGTTGAAGGGGGTGATGGCGGCGACCACGCCGATCGGTTCGCGCCGGGTGTAGGCGAGGGCGTTGAGCGGGATGTCGCGGACGGCGCCGTCCAGGCAGTGGGCGAGGGCCGCGAAGTGCTCGTAGTCGCTGGCCGCGTTGGTGACGTCGACGGCTCCGGCGAGCGTGATGGGCTTGCCGACGTCCAGGCTCTCCAGGGCGGCTATCTCCTCGGCGTTCTCGCGGATCAGCGCGGCGACGCGGTGCAGCACGCGGCCGCGCTCCCGGCCGCTGAGTCCCGACCACTCCCCCGCGTCGAAGGTCTCGCGGGCGGCGCGCACGGCGGCGTCGACGTCGGCGGCGCCGGCCTCCGCGACGGTGGTGATCACCTGGCCGGTGGCCGGGTCGGTCACCTCCGTCCGGGCCCCGTCGGCGGCCTCCCGCCACTGTCCGCCGATGAACAGCTGCCCCGGTCCGGACTCGAAGGTGGTCGTCATTGCCCACTCCCAGCGTTGATCGCTTAGCCTTCAACAAACAGGATTCCTGTTGGTCTCATCCCTGGCTCGCAGTCTGATTACAGACAGGATTCCTGTCAATGGTCTAGGGTGAACGCATGGTCGGTACAAAGACACGCCCCTCGCTGCTGTACATGGTCAAGCAGGTGGAGCTGGCGGTGCGCTCGCATCTCGACGAGCTGGTGAAGCCCGCCGGGATCACGGCGCTCCAGTACACGGCCCTGACCGTCCTGGAGCGCCATGACGGCCTCTCGGCGGCCCAGCTGGCGCGGGACTCCTTCGTCACCGCCCAGTCGATGGCCGACCTCGTACGGTCCCTGGAGACGCGTGGGTTCATCCGGCGGGAGCGCAATCCGCGCAACCGGCGCGAGCTGCTGATCCTGCTGACCGACGCCGGGCGCGAACTGCTCGCCGGGGTCGCCGGACCGGTGCGGGAACTGGAGGAGCGGATGGTCCGCGAGCTCACCGCGCACCAGGAGGAGCAGTTCCGCCAGGCGCTGAGCAAGGCGTGGCACGCGCTGTCGTAGTCTTGCGGTACCGCTCCCACGTGCCCGTTCGCCGACTGTCGCGCACGCCACAGAAAATGGCGAGTCGAAGCAGCAGACATATGTCAATCGAACATGCTCAAATTCCCTCCATCGAGGGTAACTTGCAAGGCGGGGAACGGAATTGAACCGGCAGGGGTGGGAGGTGATGTCGTCGTGCGCCAGGACCCCCGGCAGGATCCCGCGCCGCTCTCCCGGCACCTGCGCGTCCATCAGGACCGCGGCCACACGGTACTGGAGCTGAGGGGCGAGATCGACATCGCGGCGGCGACGGAGATCGCGCCCTACCTGGACCGGGTGACCGCCCAGGAGAGCGCCCGGGTGGTGATCGACCTGCTGCCCGTCGAGTTCTTCGACTGCTCGGGGCTGCGGCTGCTGTACCGGGCGCGCAGCCGGGTACTGGAGCGCGGCGGACAGCTCCAGCTGGTCTGCGCGCACCCGCTGACCCTGCGGGTGCTGAAGGTGACCGGGCTGTCGCGGCTCCTGCCGCCCAGGGCGACGCTGGACGCGGCCCTGGGCCAGCCCGAGGCCACGTCCGGCACCTTATGACACCGTTGCCACCAGTACCGCTGTGATCTCTCCCCGGTCCCCTAGGGGCCCCTAGGTGAGGATCCTCGTCACCTGGCCGGCGCCGACGGTCCGTCCGCCCTCGCGGATCGCGAACTTCAGGCCCTCCTCCATGGCGATCGGCTGGATCAGCTGGACGTGCATGGTGGTGTTGTCGCCCGGCATCACCATCTCGGTGCCCGGGGGCAGGGTGACGACCCCGGTCACGTCGGTGGTGCGGAAGTAGAACTGGGGGCGGTAGTTCTCGAAGAACGGGGTGTGCCGGCCGCCCTCGTCCTTGGAGAGGATGTAGGCGCGGGCCTCGAACTCCGTGTGCGGGGTGACCGTTCCGGGCTTGATGACGACCTGGCCGCGCTCGACGTCGTCACGCTTGACCCCGCGCAGCAGCAGACCCACGTTCTCCCCGGCCCGGCCCTCGTCGAGGAGTTTGCGGAACATCTCGACGCCGGTCACCGTGGTCCGCGTCTTCTGCGGGTGGATGCCGATGATCTCGACCTCGCTGTTGACCCGCAGCACACCCCGCTCGATCCGGCCGGTGACGACCGTCCCGCGGCCGGTGATGGTGAAGACGTCCTCGATCGGCATCAGGAACGGCCGGTCCACGTCCCGCACCGGCTCGGGCACGAACTCGTCCACCGCGTCGAGGAGTTCGAGCAGGGCCGCGGTCCACTGCGGGTCGCCCTCCAGGGCCCTGAGCGCGGAGACCTTGACCACCGGGACGTCGTCGCCGGGGAACTCGTACTCGGTGAGCAGCTCGCGCACCTCCAGCTCCACCAGTTCCAGGATCTCCTCGTCGTCCACCATGTCGGTCTTGTTGAGCGCGACGACGATGTACGGCACCCCCACCTGGCGGGCCAGCAGCACGTGTTCCTTGGTCTGCGGCATCGGCCCGTCGGTGGCGGCCACCACCAGGATCGCCCCGTCCATCTGGGCGGCCCCGGTGATCATGTTCTTGATGTAGTCGGCGTGGCCGGGACAGTCCACGTGCGCGTAGTGCCGGCGCTCGGTCTGGTACTCGACGTGCGCGATGGAGATGGTGATGCCGCGCTGCCGCTCCTCGGGCGCCTTGTCGATCTGGTCGAACGGGGTGAACGGGTTGAGCTGGGGGAACTTGTCGTGCAGCACCTTGGTGATGGCCGCGGTGAGTGTCGTCTTGCCGTGGTCGATGTGCCCGATGGTGCCGATGTTCACATGGGGTTTCGTCCGCTCGAACCTGGCCTTCGCCACTGGGGGCCTCCTGATCGCGTCGGTGTTGCCGAGCGCGGTCCAGCGCTGCAACTCCTCCTTTCCTGTCTAGAGGTTGCGCGGCTCGTCGAACAGGGCGCTCACGGACTCACCGTTGTGAATACGGCGTACGGCCTCCGCCAGCGCCGGGGCGATGGACAGGATCCGCAGCTTGTCGGTGTGCTCCTCGGCGGGCACCGGCACCGTGTTGGTGCAGACGATCTCCAGCACGTCGGGCTGCTCGCTCAGCCGCTTGAGCGCCCCGGCCGCGAACAGCCCGTGCGTACAGGCGATCCGGATCGACCGCGGCGGCCCCAACTCCCGGATCCGTTCGAGCAGTTCGATGACCGTGCTGCCCTTGGCGATCTCGTCGTCGAGGACGATGACGTCCCGGTCGGCCACCTCGCCGATCACCGAGCTGATGGTGACCCGGTCGTCCGGGTAGCGCTGCTTGGCCCCGGCCGCCACCTGGGCGCCGATCAGCCGGGCGAAGGCGGCGGCCTCCTTGGCGTTGCCGAGGTCGGGCGAGACGACGGTGGTACGCGACAGGTCGTACCGCCGGAAGTGCGCCGCCAGCTCGCGCAGCGCGTGCAGGTGGTCCACCGGTACCGAGAAGAAGCCGTGCACCTGCGGGGCGTGCAGGGTCATGGCGAGGACCCGGCTCGCACCGGCGGCCACCAGCAGGTCGGCGACCAGCCGGCCGCCGAGCGAGATGCGCGGGGCGTCCTTCTTGTCGGAGCGGGCGTAGGAGTAGTGCGGCATGACGACGGTGATCCGGCCGGCGGAGGCGCCGCGGGCCGCGTCGCACATCAGCAGCAGCTCCACCAGGTGCTCCTGCACCGGCCGGACCAGGGGCTGGATCAGGAAGACGTCCCGCTCCCGGCAGTTGGCCTGGAGCTGCACCTCCAGGCAGTCGTTGGCGAACCTGCTGACCCGGGTCGGGCTGAGCGGCACCCCGAGGTGCGCGCAGACCTCCTCGGCCAGCTCGGGGTGGGCGCTGCCGCTGAAGACGGCGATGTCTCGCACGATCCGCTCCTCGCATGATCAATACGGGCTACGGGCTCATGCTACGGACCGCGCGGCTCTCACCACGGCACGGGTGTGCCGTCCCAGGAGAAGAACCCGCCGGTCGGTCCGTCGTCGGGCAGCAGCGCCAGCCGTACGACGCCCTGCGCGCCCTCGGCCGGATCGCCGCCCCCGACGGCCGCACCGGGCACCAGCTCGGTGGCCCGCCGCCCCGGGGCCAGGGCGTTCACCTTGATCCCGTCCTCGGCCAGCTCCTGGGCGTACAGGACGGTCAGCGCGTTCAGGGCGGCCTTGGCGGAGCGGTAGGCGGCGGACCGGGGGCTGCCGTGGGCGAACTGCGGATTGGGCCCGGTGCTCCAGGTGAGGGACGCGGTGCCGCTGGAGACGTTCACGATGCGCGGGTGGGCGGAGCGGCGCAGGGCGGGCAGGAAGGCGTTGGTGACCGCGGCGACGCCGAAGACGTTGGTCTCGTACGTCTGCCGGAAGCCCTCGACGCCGGTTCCGGAGGGGGTGCCGGTCACCGGCTGCACACCCGCGTTGTTGACCAGGACGTCGAGGCGGTCGACGCGGGCGGCGGCCCGCTCGATGCCGGCGGGGTCGGTGACGTCGAGGACGAGGAGCCGCGCGGCGCCGCCGATCTCCGCGATGGCCCGCTCGCCACGCGCGGCGTCCCTGGAGCCGACGTGGACGCGGAATCCCTGCTCGGCGAGGAGCCTGGCGACATGGAAGCCGATGCCCTTGTTGGCACCGGTGACGAGTGCTGTGCGATCGTTCATGACAGCCACGGTCCCCCGGCCGCGTCCGCCCTGCCAGGGACCACCTGTACCAGGCGGACAGGCCTGTACCGGGCGGACGGACCTGTACCGGGCGGACCTGCACCGGGAGGACCTGCACCGGGAGGACCGAGGAGGCGACGGCGGCATGGCGAAGCAGGAACTGGCCCGTTTCCTGCGCGAGCGCCGGGCGGGCCTGCGTCCGCAGACGGTGGGGCTGCCGCCGGGCACCGACCGCCGCACGCCCGGGCTGCGCCGCGAGGAGGTCGCCGAGCTGGCCCACATGTCCGTCGACTACTACATCCGCCTGGAGCAGGCCCGCGGCCCCCGCCCCTCCCCGCGCGTCCTGGATGCCCTGGCCGGGGCGCTGCGCCTGACCCCTGCCGAGCGCAGCCACCTCTTCCGGCTGGCCGGCACCGCCGCACCACCGCCCGGCACGGCGGCGGTACGGCGGGTGCGACCGCACGTGGCCAGCCTGCTGGAGCGGCTGCCCGACACCGCGGCGATCGTCACGGACGCGGCCTACGGCCTGGTGGCCTGGAACCCCCTCGCCCAGCTGCTGTTCGGCGGCGACCTGGGACACGGCACGGCCAACCTGGCGCGGCGGCGCTTCCTCGGCCAGGGGCGGATGCACGAGAGCTCCGGTGCCGAGGAGTCCGGGCACATCGTGGTGGCCAGGCTGCGGCGGGCCGCCGAGCGCTATCCGCACGACCCGCACCTCGCCGCCCTGCTGGAAGAACTGCGTGCGCAGAGCGCGGAGTTCCGGCGGATCTGGGCCGCCCATCCGGTGCACGCCCCGGGACACCGCACCAAGGTCCTGGACCATCCGGAGCTGGGGCGGCTGCGCCTGAACTGCGACGTCCTGCTGGTACCGGAGGACGACCAGGAGATCGTCCTCGTCACCGCGGACCCGGGTTCGGCATCGGCCCGCCGGATCGCGGAACTGGCCGCGCGCGGGCACGAGGCCTTCCCGGCGCGTCGGGCGGTTCCCGCGCCCGGGTCTCCTGCCTGAGGCGTGGACCCGGGCCGTCGGGAACCGTGTCGGCTAGAGAATGCCGCCGAACTCCACCGCGCCGATGTCGCACGCGTCGGGACGGGAGGCGTGGCGCTGATCCGTCGTCGAACACGTGGGCACGGCCGCGTTGATGAGCGGGCTGCCTGCCAGGGGCAGTGCGTACCAGGTGGTGTTCGGGCCGTCGTTCGTCAGGGTGCCGAGCTGTGCGTTGAGTCCGGTTCCCTGCCGGTCCGTGGTCGTCGTGGTGAGTCCGCAGGTGGTGTCGGTGGCGAAGTTCCCCCCGGCGGAGGAGACAGCCCCGGTGCCGGCGCAGTTGGACGAGTTCGGGTTCTGCCAGACGGAGTCGGACGCCCGGGTGATCGCCGTACCGCTCGCCTGGTACAGCCCGCCGGTGTTGTTCAGCACCGTGACGTTCTGCAGGTTCGCCTCGGCGTTGTTGTAGAGGCCGCCGCCGGACGGTGCCGTGTTCGCCGCGATCGTCGAGTCGTGGATCTCGGTGTAGCCGCCCTCGGCTCCGGTGGGACCGGAGTCGTTGTAGAGGCCGCCGCCGACCTGGCCCGCCGTGTTGTTCGTCAGGGACGTGTCCGTCAACGTGAGCTTGGCGGCGAACCGCGCGACGGCGCCCCCGGCACCGGTGGCCTGGTTGTTCGTGAAGGCGGTGCTGGTGACGGAGAGGGTCGCCCCGGTGTTCGTGTAGAGCCCGCCGCCCCATGACCCGCTCGCGTTGTGGTCGAACGTGGCGTGGTCGATGGACGCGTTGATGGCACCCTTGCCGTTGCCGACGAAGACCGCACCGCCGAAACGTCCCTGGTTCTGCTGGAACGACACACTGGTCATGAACGTCTGGACGCCCTCCGCCGCCACCGCTCCGCCGTACCCCGACAACAGGGTGCCGGCCGGTGCCGAGTTGCCGACGAAGGCGGCGTCGGCGACGCTCAGGTAACCGGTGAGGTTGTTCGCCGCGTTGAACAGGGCGCCGCCGGAGTCGGCGACCTGGTTCGCGGCGAAGCTGACCGGCGTGCCACTCGTGGAGTGCACCCTTGCGACCGAGTTGCCCCAGACCATGATGCCGCCGCCCTGGAAGGCCGAGTTGCCGTTCACGTCCCCGCCGTCGAGGTCCAGATCCGCGCCGTTCTCCACGATGATCGCGCCGCCGGTGCCGTCCGAGGCGACCGCGTGGTTGAGCAGGTAGTGGCTGTTCTTGCTGTACACGAACCCGGTCGTGCAGATCGCACCGCCCCAGCCGCTCGAGTTCGACCGGAACGTGCTGTCGATGACGTTGATGTGCGCGGTCGAACCGGTGGCGATCGCACCGCCGCAGAAGAGGGGGTTGGTCCTGCCGTTCTGGATCGTGACGTTCGTGAGGTTGTACGTGCCGCCGGAGCCGTAGATCGCCGCACCGCTCCCGGCGTTGGCGCTCCCGGGTGCGGTGGCTGTGGCGCCGTTCAGCGTGATGTTGCTCAGCGTCAGAGTCGGACTGCCGTTGACGACGAAGATGCGCGAGATGCCGCCTCCGTCCAGGGTGACGTTCCCGCCTCCGTCGATGGTGGTGTCCTGCGTCAGGATCTTGTAGCTCGTGATCGGGATGGTCGCGGCCCCACCGCAGTCGAACGTCACGGTGCCGCCCGCGGCGAGTGCGGCGGTGAACGCCGCTTCGGTGCAGCTCGCCGGCGTGCCGGAACCGACCGTGGTGGCCGCCTGCGCGTCGATCGTGAACAGGCCGACGGATGCGACGGCGGTGGCCGTCAGCACGCCGACACGGGCCAGAAGCCGCCTTCTCATGATCGGCTCCCGTCGGACCAGGACAGCGAACGGGCCGGAGTTCTCGGACACATGGGCGTTTCCTCCACTGCAGCGGGTGGCCTCGACCTTTCTGGGGGACAGCGTGATCCGGCGGCGGTGTCCTGTCGCTTCCTGTTCCGCTCAGCGGAGCGGGCTCCGTACCACCGCGTGTATCAGTCCTGCCTCAGCTGTCTCAATCAGCCAACAACACGGTCTGGCAGGGCTTTTGGCGGGCATTCGTGTCGTTGGAAAGGAGGACCGTCACATGGCGAGTTCCACCAAGGAGAGCAAGGGGAGCACCACGCAGGATGCTCCCGTCACGGCCCGGCCCCGGCGGATGCCCGTCTGGGCGAAACTGGTCACCGCGCTGGTACTGGTGCTCGTGGTGCTGTTCGCCGGGATCAAACTGGCGGTGCTGCCGGGGATCAAGGACCTGTTCGGCACGGAGACCCGCGACAACACCGGCCCGGCGCTGCTCAAGTCCATCCAGGACATGAGCCGTTACGACGCGGCCTCCGGCAACTTCCAGGTCGTCGTGGACCTGGAGAAGGACGCCAAGTACCTGCCCAGCGCGATCCGCGGCACCCGCACCCTGTACGTCGGAGCGGGCACCGTCGACTCCTATGTCGACCTCGGCAAGATCGCGCAGAAGGACGTGACGGTCAACGGCGACCGTACCGAGGCCACCATCCGGCTGCCGCACGCGCAGCTCGGCAAGGCCACCCTGGACGCCGACCACTCGTACGCCGTCTCCAAGCAGCGCGGTCTGCTGGACCGGCTCGGCGACCTGTTCTCGGACAACCCGAACAGCGAGCAGGCGGTCCAGAAGCTCGCGGTGAAGCACATCTCGGACGCGGCCAAGAGCAGCGGGCTGACCACCCGCGCCGAGACCAACACCACGGACATGCTGGAGGGCCTGCTGCACTCCCTCGGCTTCACGGAGGTGCACGTGTCCTACGGGACGGTCTGAGCGACGCGGCGGGGCCGAGGGCCGGGGTCTTCCCGCGCTCTCGGCCCCTTGTCCGTGCCGAACGGCGGCATCTCCAGGTGTTTGGGGGGTAACAGCGTTACCACGCCGACAATTGAACGAGTGGAGGACTCATGGCCAGCGCCGCCTCGCGCCTGCGCACCGCCAAGGGCGACCCCCGTGAGGGGCCGAAGAAGGACGAGGGCACCGGCAAACGGGAGGGACTGTTCACCAGGGCCGCACGCGTGGTCAAGGTCCGCCGCACCGCATCCGAGGCCACCCCGAAGAAGGGCGGCACCGCCAAGCCGGCGGGCACCGGCAAGGCTCCGGCCAAAGCCTCCACCAAACCGGCCACCAAAGCCTCCACCAAGCCGGCCGCCAAAGCCTCCACCAAGCCGGCCGCCAAAGCCTCCGCCAAACCCGCCGCCAAGACCGGCGGTGTGGAGCGCCGTCCGCTGCCCCTCCCGCTGCGGCTGCTGGCCATGCTGTTCGCCTTCGCCGCGATGGTGGCGTTCGCCGTCGTCCTGGCGAAGCTGACGCTCGATCCGTCCCCCGCGTCGGTGTCGATCGCCCACACCAATCTGCACCCCGGTGCCACTCTCAAGCTCTATCTGGACCAGCCCGCGTTCCGTGACGCCGTGAAGCAGATCGGCGGGAACATCCTGCTCGGCGTCCCGTTCGGGATCCTGGTGCCGGTTCTCGCGCCCGGCGCCCGGGGCATCGTACGGGTGCTGCTGCTCACCGCGATCGTGATGCTGCTGGTGGAGATGGCCCAGGGCGCACTGGTCACCGGCCGGGCGTTCGACGTGGACGACGTCATCCTCAACACCACGGGCGCGCTGGTGGGTTGGCTGCTGCTGGGCCGACGGCTCGGCCGGGCGGTGCACGCCCGCAAGCGCAAGGCGTGACCCGGGGGGCGGTCTCCGAGGAGGCCGCCCCTCTTCCTATTCTGGTCCGTACCAAGGTATTGACGCGCCACTTATCTCACTTCTTAAATCAAGAGGCGACGCCTTCACCCCCCACTCCGGCCGGCTGCCTCCCCGCACCCGGCCGCCGTACGGAAGGAAGAGCCGTGGCTTCCCCACGATTGCTCCGTAGATGTCTGTTCGCAACGCTCTCCGCGGCGTTGGTCGCGACGGCCGCCGTCGGGCCCGCGCGGGCCGCGTCCACGTCCGCGTCCACCGACGCGAGCGCGGCCGCCGTGACCTTCTCCGACAACTTCGACGGAGCCGCCGGTTCGCCGGTCGACTCCTCGAAGTGGACGATGGAGACCGGCGACAACGTCAACAACCACGAAAGGGAGTACTACACCTCGGGCACCAACAACGCGGCCCTCGACGGCCAGGGGCACCTGGTCATCACGGCCAAGAAGGAGAACCCCGCCAACTACCAGTGCTGGTACGGCACCTGCCAGTACACCTCGGCCCGGATGAACACCTCCGGGAAGTTCAGCGCGCAGTACGGGCACGTCGAGGCCCGGATGAAGATCCCGCGCGGGCAGGGCATGTGGCCGGCGTTCTGGATGCTCGGCACCGACATCGGGTCGGTCGGCTGGCCGAACTCCGGTGAGATCGACGTGATGGAGAACGTCGGCTACGAACCCTCCACGATCCACGGCACCATCCACGGCCCCGGCTACTCCGGCTCCAACGGCATAGGTGCCGCCTACTCGCTGGCGAACGGGCAGGCGTTCGCGGACGCCTTCCACACGTTCGCCGTCGACTGGGCACCCAACTCGATCAAGTGGTCGGTCGACGGTGTCGTCTACCAGACGCGCACGCCCGCCGACGTGGGCGGCAACACCTGGGCGTTCAACAAGCCGTTCTTCCTGATCCTGAACCTGGCCGTCGGCGGTTACTGGCCGGGCGACCCGGACGGTTCGACCGCCTTCCCGGCACAGCTGGTGGTGGACTCGGTGTCCGTGACGACCAGTGACAGCGCCACCGGGGTCGCGATCAAGGGCCTGGCCGGCAAGTGCGTGGACGTGGCCGGGGCGAACACCGCCAACGGCACGCCCGTCGACCTCTACGACTGCAACGGCACCGCCGCCCAGCAGTGGACGGTCGGCAGCGACGGCACGATCCGCGCGCTGGGCAAGTGCCTGGACGTCACCAGCGGCGGCACGGCGGACGGCACGGCGGTGCAGCTCTACGACTGCAACGGCAGCGCCGCCCAGAAGTGGGCCGTCTCCTCGGCGAACGACATAGTGAACCCACAGGCGAACAAGTGCCTGGACGTGACCGGCAACAACTCGGCCAACGGCACCCGGTTGCAGATCTGGACCTGCTCGGGCGGCGCCAACCAGAAGTGGACGGTCGGCTGAGCGCGGGGCGCGCCGGCTAGCGGCGGCGCGACGGGCGGGGCGTCCAGGTGAACTTGTCCCCGCCCACCCAGCGGACCACGTCCGGGTCGTCCAGGTCGTGGACCCGGATACCGAAGGACGCGGCCACCTCCAGCACGTCCGTGACGGTGCGGGCCTGGCAGACCACCTCCCCGTCGATCTCCACGATGCGGAAGGGCGGGGTGCCGGGCCTGCCGGTCATGACCCCGAGCACCAGGATCCGCGGCTGGGAGATGTACGGGCTCGCTATCTCGGTCATGCAATCGAGGGTAGATCCACCTGGCCGGAAGTGACCTGCGCGAGCCCCTCCTGCCCGGCGGTTCAGGAGTCGTCAACCGGAGATTTGCCCGGGCATTTGCACATGCTTGGGAAACGTCCGGGCAAATCCGCGACCAGTCTTGGGCCAGGGTGGCGGGACCTTCCCGCCACCCATGGGTGACGCGCATCACCCGCAGGCCCGGAACAGCCGGGGGTGGTTGTCCGTTGAACAAGCCGTGGGTGCGGATGGGACAGTGTCCCCGGGCCTCACCTTTTGCCCACAGGGACGATCGTTCGGCTGAAGCCCTGTGGAGCCTTTCGCCGAGAGGCGACCGCCATCCGTGCCCACCCCTTGGCCGCCCCGGCCGCGAATCCCCCGTCGCGGTCGGGGCTTTCCCCTGTTCGGGGCCGTTTCCGAAGCCCCAGGGCGTCCGCTTGACTTCGAGAGCACTCCAATTCGTAGCGTTCACGACATGAGCACTACGACTCCTCAGCACAAGATCGGTTCCGGTTTCGGCGCGGACAGCACGGCCGACGACGTCCTGGCGGGCCTCGACCTCGGCGGCCGGCTCGCGATCGTCACCGGCGGCTACTCCGGGCTGGGCCTGGAGACCACCAGGGCCCTCACCAAGGCCGGCGCCCGCGTCGTCGTCCCCGCACGGCGCGTCGAGGCCGCCCGCGAGGCGCTGGCAGGCCTCGACGGGGTCGAGGTGGACGAGCTGGACCTCGGTGACCAGGACAGCGTGCGCGGCTTCTCCGAGCGGTTCCTGGCCTCCGGCCGGACCGTCGACTTCATGATCGACAACGCGGGGATCATGGCCTGCCCGGAGACCCGGGTCGGGCCCGGCTGGGAGGCCCAGTTCGCCACCAACCACCTCGGGCACTTCGCCCTGGTCAACCGGCTCTGGCCGGCCCTCGAGCCCGGTGGCGCCCGGGTCGTGTCGGTCTCCTCGCGCGCCCACCACTTCTCCGGGATGCGCTGGGACGACGTCCAGTGGCAGCACGGCTACGACAAGTGGCAGGCGTACGGCCAGGCCAAGACCGCGAACGTGCTGTTCGCCGTGCACCTCGACCGGCTCGGCCGGGACACCGGCGTACGGGCCTTCGCCCTGCACCCCGGCGGCATCATGACCCCGCTCCAGCGGCACATCCCCCGCGCGGAGAAGATCGAGCGCGGCTGGATGGACGAGCAGGGCAACCCGCTGGAGTTCGCGGGCCTGAAGACGCCCGAGCAGGGCGCGGCCACCCAGACCTGGGCGGCCACCTCCGCGCAGCTGGCGGGCATGGGCGGGGTGTACCTGGAGGACTGCGACATCGCCGAGCCCGCCGTGGAGGGCGAGCCGACCGGTGTGAAGTCCTGGGCGGTCGACCCCGAGCAGGCGGCCCGGCTGTGGGACCTGTCGGCGGAGCTGACGGGCGTGAACGCGTTCGCCTGAGCCGCCCCGGGCGTTCGGACACCCGGGGCGGGACCGCTGTCCCACGGCTCCGAAGCGCGTGCACGCCGAACCGGCCGGCAGCGCGGGTCCCGAGGCGAGCGCGGGCGCCCGGCGGCCGCCGAGCACGACGGCCCCGAGGGCACCCCCCGCGGTGAGGTGCCGCGCGGCACGCAGCAGGGTCCCGCCACGCCCGTCCTGCCAGGTCTCGGCGACCGGGCCCAGCCGCCGCCCGGCCGCCTTCTCCATCGCCACGTCGGCCAGCGCCGCCAGCCCGGCGGCACAGCGCGCGGGCGCGTTCTCCCGGGCGGGCCCCGCCACCAGGGCCATGCCGGCCGCCGCGGCCGTGGCCGAGGCGGCGAACAGGTACGGCAGCTCACGGTGGGCGCCGTGCCGGGCCGGTACGGCGGTGTCGGCGGCCAGCACCGCGGTGTACGTGGCGACCGCCGGCCCGAGCAGCCCCGCCGCGCCGGTTGCCGCGCCCCCGAGCCGCGGCAGCCGGCCGCTGACGGCGCTCGCGGCGGCCGCACCCGCCGCGGGCCCGTAGGCACCGAGCAGCCAGGAGCCCATGCTCATCGGCGAGGTGGGCTTGAACACCCGCAGCATGTTCGCGAACCGTTCCGGCCTGCCCAGGTCGTGGATGAGCGCGGCGCCCGAGAGGGATACGGCGGCCTTCGGCGCGGTGGCGGTCGTCGTACGGCCGGTCAGGTGCGCGCCGGCCGCGAGGACCGACCCGGCACCCGCCAGGCCGCCGAGGAAGAAGTACCCGGCGATGTCGGGGGCGGCCCAGGACGGCGGCTTGATGACCGGGCGGCCGTAGTAGGACTCGAACTCGGCCCGGGGAACGACGGGTTGCTCACCCCGGCCGCGCCGCCTGGATCGGCCGGTCCATGGGGTCGGTGGAGCCGGCCAGCTGTCTCCCCGTGCTCAGGCCGACGGCTCGTCGGGCACCGGGTCCTCGGGGTGCAGGGCGCCCGAGCGTGCTGTGCCGCCGGGGCCCGCGCCGGCCTCGTCGGGGTCGGGGAGATCGTCGTCGTGATCCTGCGGCGGCCGGCTCTCCGCCGCCTCCCACGGGTCCCGGCCGGGCCCGGCCTGCTGGTCCGGCAGGTCCCGGGGTACCGGCTTGCCGTCGTGCTTCCCGTCCACGGCGTACTCCCCTCGCGCCTCGCGTCGTCCCGAGCGTCAGGCGAGTACCTCGGCGGAACCGGGCGAAACGCCGGGTCGGCACGGAGATCGGCGGGGCCGTGCGCTGGTCAGCGCGGGCTGCGCTCCTCCAGGGCCGTGCGCCACGCGGGCAGCCGGTCCTCGGTCACCGGTTCCGCGCGACGGCCGCCGCGGCTGAAGAAGTCGGCGAGGGGCAGGATCGCCGCGCCGACGGTGACCGCGTCCGGGCCGAGCCGGCCCAGGTCGATGGTGACCTGCTCGGCGGGGTGGCGCAGCGCGTACGTGGTCGCGTACCGGCGTACGGCGGGCAGGAAGCGGGCGCCGAGCTGGAGCCCGGCCCAGCCGCCGATCAGGATCCGCTCGGGCTGGAAGAGGTTGATCAGGTCGGAGAGGCCGGCGCCGAGGTACTCGGCGGTCTCCTCCAGGACGGCGAGCGCGACCGGGTCGGGCTCGGTGCCCTCGGGCGGGTAGGCGGCGGCGAGCATCGCGGTGAGCGCGCTCTCCTCGTCGAGGCCCTCGGCCGGCCGGCCGCCCTCCTCCCGCCAGCGGGCGAGCAGCGACTCGGCACCGGCGTACGCCTCCAGGCAGCCGAGCGCGCCGCAGCGGCACCGGCGGCCGCGCACCCGTACTGTCAGGTGCCCCCATTCGACGGCCCTGCCGTGCTCCACCTCGGCGGAGACCAGGCAGGCGCCGACGCCGGAGCCGAACAGCACCACGACCGCGTCGTCCGCGCCGCGCCCGGCGCCGAACCACATCTCGGCCTGGCCCAGGGTCTTGGCGCCGTTGTCGATGAAGTACCGCACGGAGTCCGGGAGCCGGCAGCCGGTGCGGAGCAGTTCCTCCAGCGGGACGGCGTCCCAGCCGATGGTCTGGCCGTGCACGAGGGCGCCCCGGTCGTCGGTGTGCTCGATGATGCCGGGGACGCCGACGCCGACGCCGAGGAGCAGCTCGGGCGAGGCTCCCTCGGTGGCGAGGACCTCGTCGATGCCGTCCCGGATGTGGCCGACGATCACTTCGACGTCGTAGCCCTGCTGTTCCAGCGGACGCTCGACGCGGGCCAGTTCGGTGAGGTTGAGGTCGAACAGCTCGACCCGGACGCGGGTCTCGCCGACGTCCACGCCGATCATGTGTCCGCTCCGCGGGGCGACGCGCAGCAGGGTGCGGGGGCGGCCGCCGTCGGAGTCGACGCTGCCGGCCTCCTCGACCAGGCCGTCGGCGACCAGGTCGGCGACCACGTTGCTCACCGAGCCGGAGCTCAGGCCCGTCGCCGGGCCCAGCTCGAAGCGGCTGAGGGGGCCGTCGAAGTAGAGTCGTTGCAGCACGGCCGTGCGGTTGGCCCTTCTGAGGTCGCGTACCGTGCGCCCGTTCCGCCCCGCCATGTGGCTCCCTTCACGAACCCTGCCCGACCTGCAACATACTCCTTCGGGAGGGCGGAAGCGATATTTTCCCAACCCTTAGTTCACGCTGTGAGCTAAGGAGGAGTTAATGCAGTTGATGCCGGGTCGCACCGTGGGGGTGGAGATCGTACGCGGGCGAACGGCTCGTCGTGATTGCTCGCGCAGTTCCCCGCGCCCCTGACGGGGCGCTGCAGGCGGCGGCGTCGATCAGCTCGCCGCGTATACATCCTCCACAAAACGGCCTTCCGCCACCAGGGAGTTCAGCCATTCATCGGGATTTCCCTCGGGTGTGCGGTCTTGGAACATCGTGCGGAACGCCTCCCGGACCCCCGGCGCCATCCGGCTGCCGTCTCCGCAGACGTACACCCTCGCGCCCGCCGCCAGCAGCGCCCACACCTCGTCGGCCTCGGCGGCGATGCGGTGCTGGACGAAGGTGCCCGCGGTGCTGAAGGCCGGGCGCAGGGAGACGGCGCCGGCGGTCTGCGCGGCATGCAGTTCCTCGGCGTGCAGGAAGTCGGCGTCGGCCGCGTCGCAGCCGAAGTAGCAGAGGGCGGGCGGGAGTTCGGCGCCCGCCGCGAGGGCCGCGGTGCGGTCGGCGACGGCGCCGCGGAAGGGGGCCAGGCCGGTGCCCGCGGCGATCATGACGACCGGTGCGGTGTCGTCGATGCGGAAGGCCTCCCGGCAGGGCTGGACTCGGGCGTGGACCGTGTCGCCCGGGCGCAGGGCGGTCAGGTGACCGGAGCCGGTGCCCCGGTAGACGCCCTTGCCGGAGCGGGCGGGGGCCTCCAGCAGGGAGATCATCAGGTCGGCGTGGCGGGGGTCGGCTGCCGGGGACGAGGAGATCGAGTAATGCCGGGGCCTGAGCGGGGTGAGGAGGTCCAGGAGGCGGGGCCAGTCGAGGGCGCCGCGCAGCGCGGGGTGGTCCTCGACGATCTCGACGAGGGTGCGCGGGTCGTCGCTCAGGGCGGCGAGGGCCGCCTTCTCGGGCGGGCAGGGGTTGGCCGCGGCGAGGAGGGCCAGTTGGTCACCGTTCGGGCGCTCCTGCAACTCGACGTGGTGGGTGAGGAGTTGTCGGGCGGTGAGCGGGCGGTCGACGGCGAGGCCGTCGCGGCGGGGACGGGTGGCGCGGATGTCGAGGACGGTGTCGGGGTCGACGCCGAGGGCGGTGATCGCTCGGTCGACCAGTGCCGGGGCGTTGGCGGGGAGCACGGTGAGGTGGTCGGCGGTGCGGTAGGTGACGCCGTCCGGCAGGGCCACGCGCAGGAAGCGCTTGGTGCGGGGGTGGTCGGCGGCGGTGAGGTCGTACGCCTCGGTGACCGTCATGGGGACGAGTCCGTGGCGCTCGGCGAGGGCGTCGACGGGGCCGCCGGTCAGGGTGCGGACCTCGTACGCGGCGGTGGGTCCGGGTCCGGCCGGGGTGGCGTCGGGGTCGCCGTAGTGCTCCAGGAGGGCGGTGCGCAGCCGGGCGGTGAACTCGCGGACCGTGCCGGTGAGGTCGCCGGAGGCGTCGGCGGCGGCCCGGTCGGTGAGGCGGGTGGCGCCGAGTTCGGCGAGGCGGGCGTCGATGCGGGTCGGGAAGTGCTGGTAGGTGGCGGCCCAGTTGCGGTCGCCGACGCCGAGGACGGCGTAGGTCACTCCGGTGAGGTCGGGGTCGCCGTCGAGCCAGGCGGCGAAGGCGGTGGCGTCGTCGGTGGGGCGGCCGTTGTAGGAGGCGGCGGTGATGACGACGGGCCGGTCGGTGGGGAGACCGGTGGCGTACGCGTCCAGGGGCGCCACCTCGGTGGTGCAGCCGATCTCGGCCGCCTCGTCGGCGAGTCCGGCGGCGAAGCCGCGGCAGGTGCCGTAGTTGCTGCCGTGCAGGAGGAGGGCGCCGGTGCCGGAGCGGACCCGGGCCGGGAGCGTGGCCGTCGTGTGCGGGTCGTGGGCGGCCGTCGGCCGGGCGCCCGGCAGGGGCTGGTGGACACGGTCGGCGGGGGTGCGCGGGGTGAGGGTCAGGGTGAAGCCCTCGGGCTTGAGGGTGAGGGTCTCCTTGACGGTGAGCGCGTAGTCCGCGTGGTCGTGCGGCCGGTAGCGGTGCACCAGCATGGCCAGCAGCATGGTCGCCTCGTGGAGGGCGAACTGCCTTCCGATGCAGGCGCGTTCGCCGGTGCCGAAGGGCTTGAAGGCGTGCACCGGGCGGGCCGCTTCGGCCTCCGGGGTGAACCGGGAGGGGTCGAACAGCTCGGGGTTGTCGCCCCAGACCGGCTGGCGGTGCAGCATCGGGGCGAGCACGGTGACGGCCTGCCCGGCCTCGAGCGGGATCCGGCCGCCGAGCAGGGTGTCGTCCAGGGCGTGCCGGCCGAAGGCGGCGGCGGTCGGCCACAGCCGCAGCGCCTCGTTGAGGACCTGCCGGGTGTAGGCCAGCCTGCCGACCTCGTCGTAGGTCGGTTCCGGGTCGGGGGTGTCGCCCCACAGGGCGTCGGCCTCGCGCTGCACCAACTGGAGCGCGGTGGGGTGCTTGGCCAGGTAGTACAGGGCGAAGGACATCGCACCGGAGGTGGTCTCGTGGCCCGCGATGAGGAAGGTGATGACCTGGTTGCGGATGTTGGCGCGGTCCAGCGTGGTGCCGTCCCCGGGGTGCCGGGCGGAGAGCATCAGGCCGAGGAGGTCCTCGGCCGTGCTCTGGTCGGTGCCGGTGCGGGAGGCGATGACGTCGTCGACGACCCGGGCGAGGTGGTCGGCGTCGTCGCGGAAGGCCGCGTCGGCCGCCGAGTGGTCGGTGCCGGGCCTGCGGGCCAGGCGGGTCATGCTCCACTCCAGGCAGCGGACCATGGACTCGACGAAGGGGTGGGGTTCGGCGCGCTCGAAGGAGCCGAAGTCGTAGCCGAAGCCGGCCAGGCCGATGGTGTCGAGGGTCATCCGGGTCATGTCGTCCGGCACGTCCACCGGGCGGCCGTCGCGGGCGGCACGGTCCCAGGACTCGATGAGCCGCCGGGCGACCTTCACCATCACCGGGTGGTAGGTGCGCATCGAGCCGAGGGCGAAGGCTGGCATCAGGATGTCGTGCGCCTTGGCCCAGTTGGGCTCGTCGTTGTACGCGGTGAACAGTCCGTCGGCGGCGAAGGCGCGGACGTTCTCCAGGGCGGGTCCGACGTGCTTGGCGAACCGCTGCTCGTCGGCGAGGTCGGCGACCAGGTCGGCGTCGGCGACGAACAGGGTGTCCCGCCCGTGCAGCCGTCGTACGAGCACCGGCCCGTGCTCCCGCATCAGGTCCATGACCTGCTGGATCGGGGTCCGGCCGGGGCCGCTGGCGGTGATGTCGACGACGGGGACGCCGGGCAGGATGGGTGCGGTGACGGGGTGCGGCGCGGTGGGGGGCATGGCGCGACAACTGCCTTTCGCGGTACGGAAGTCCTGTCGTCCAGCGTGGTCCTCGAGGGGTGCGGACCCGCGCCGCCGCACTACACGAACGTGTAGTGGAAAGCACCCGCAGGCTCTTGCGCGGTGCCGGTGAAGTTGCCTCTGACCTGGGCGGTCGCCTTGGATGAGGGGAGATGGGGGGGAGCGGAGAGGGTCGGTGGTGGGCATGGTGGCGGGCGGGCTCGACGGCGTGGTGTGGCGCAATCGCGCCCTGACGCTGTTCGACCGGGTGGCGGTGCCGGTGGCGGTGTGCGACGTGTACGGGCTGGTGGTGCTGGCCAACCCGGCGATGGCCGCCGAGTGCGGTACGACACCGGGCCGGCTGCGCGGCCGGGACGTGCTGGACCTGTTCCGGCCGCAGGAGGAGGCCCAGGTGGAGCGGATCGCCGAGGCGCTGCGGCTGCGGCACCGCTCGCGCTACCAGGTGTCGGTACGGTGGCGGGCGCCCGACGGGGCCGAGCGGTACGGGGAGCTGACGGCGGATCCGGTGAGCGAGGCGGTCGGCGAGACGCCGTCGCTGCTGGTGATGTTGCGGGTGGACGGTGAGCGCGAGGCGCCGGAGGCGGAGCCGGTGCGGGTCACCCCGGTCGAGGCGCGGGTGCTGGCACTGCTGGCCGGGGGCGCCACCACCGAGCGGGACGCCCGGGAGCTGGGCCTGACCAGAGACGGCGTCACCTACCATCTGCGCCGTCTGTCGGCCCGCTGGGACGCGGCCAACCGGACCGAACTGGTCGCCCGGGCCTACGCCTTGGGCGTGCTCAGACCGGGTGTCTGGCCACCTGCCCCGGCCGGGTAGGCGGTGCCCGCGCCCTCGGGGGCACCGAACCGGGCCAGGGTGTGCCAGACCATCTTGAGGTCCTGGATCTCGTACCGGCCGGTGCGGGCCGCGGCGCCGATGATCCGGGGGTCGACGACGCCCTTCTCGGCGATCGAGGCGCCCAGTTCGGCGTACTCCGGGCCCCGGTAGTCGGCGTGCCTGCGCAGCTCGGGCACGGTGAGCCGGTAGCCGGGATGCCATTCGACCGTAAAGGGCAGTCGGCGGGCGGCCACCGCCACGGGCGTGCCCCGGTAGCAGGCGTCCAGCACCAGGGCCTCGACGTCCCGGTCGACCCGTATCCCGCCGTGCACCTGGGTCTCGATGTAGTCGTTGAGAGCGTCCCGTTCGTCGGCCTCGGCCAGGGCCAGCAGGTGCGTGCCGGCGGCCACCCCGAAGTCCGCCGGCTCGGCCGCGCTGTCGGGGTAGCAGAAGGTGGCGCGGCGCAGGGCCGCTCCGGTCAGCCGGAGGTGCGAGGAACCGAACCGGGGGGCCGCACCGACCACTTGGCGGCGGAAGTCCAGTGCTCCGTAGACCGGCCGCTCGGCGGGGTCGGCGTCGTCGTAGGCACCGCCGAAGATCCGGCTCTCCCAGCGCCAGCGGTCGCCGCCGGGGTGCGCGGTGAGCCCGCCGTTGCCGGTGCCGGTGACGAACTGGGAGTGGTAGACGCCGTCCCGGGCGAGCGCCTCCAGGACCGGCAGACCGGCCGAGATCCGGTCGGGGTGGAAGTTCAGGGTGATCCGCAGACCGGGGTCGAGGGGCGGTCCCGAGGAGAGCGCGGCCACATGACGCAGTGCGGCCGCGCTGCGCGCCGTCCCGACGTCCGCGAGTTCCATCGGGTTCCCCCTGCGACCTGTCCGATGATCTCTCCGCATGCGGTCCGTCCGATGACCCGTCCGCCTGTGGTTGTCCGATGCCGGCCGACCCTAGCCGAGCACCGTCGGCCCGGTCGCGGCCATTTCGCCGCGGGGTCAGCCCGTCAGGGCGATGAGCACCCCGACCCCCAGGAAGGCCAGCCCGCCGAGCACCAGGAAGACCACCGGCCCCATGACATGCCGCCACATGCGCACCCGGGCGATCTGCGGATTCTGCGCCAGGTAGACGACTTCCACCTGCCGTCCCGTCGCCAGGCCCATGCCGGACCCCTGCATCCGCGTCGAGAACTCCACCCGGTAGCCCACGCGGTCCGTGAACGCGATGACGGGGGTCCACTTCGGCCCGTCGCCGTTGCTGGTGCGCACGTTGTCCACCACGACTCCCCAGGTGCGCACCCCGTGCCGCCGCAGCCGCCGCACCACCGTCCCCTCCCGCATCGCGACCCCGAGGAGTCCGAGGCCGACCACCGTGCACAGCACCGCACCGAAGTTCAACGTTCCAGCCCTTCTGTCCCACCCGACCGCTCGGTCACCCCCGGTTGCAGGGGACGCATCGGCCAGGCGTTCGGTTTCCGGTGCCGGGCACGGTCGCCACGGCACTTCGGGAGGCGCTCCGAAATCCGCTCAGGTCAGCCACCCACTAGCGCGCGCGAGTGATCTGTGGACAATACGTTCGACGTGCACCACGAGCGGGAACAGGCCAAAGGATGCAAGACGTACGGAAGTGGGCCGAGGGACTGCTGCGACTGCTGCGGCGGCATCGGGACCCCGTGGTCGTCCAGACGCTGCGGTCGGCCACCGCGGCCACGATCGCCTACGTGGTCGCGCTCCACCTGAGCCCGGAACCGGCCCCGCTCACCGCACCGCTGACCGCGCTGCTGGTCGTCCAGGTGACCCTCTACGCCACCCTGACCAACGGTTTCCGCCGGGTCAACGCGGTGGTGGCCGGGGTGCTGGTCGCCATCGCCTTCAGCCAGCTGGTGGGGCTGACCTGGTGGAGCCTGGCCCTGCTGATCGTGGCCTCACTGGGGGTGGGCCATCTGGTGCGCGTCGACGAGTACATCCCCGAGGTGGCGATCAGCGCCATGCTGGTGCTCGGCGTCACCACCATCAGCAGTACCGCGTGGGCGCGGATCGTGGAGACCCTGATCGGCGCGGTCGTCGGCATGGGCTGCAACCTCCTGCTGCCGCCCCCGGTGTGGGTGGACGAGGCCGGCGAGTCGATCGAGGGCCTCGCCCGCCGGCTGCGCCAGCTGATGCTGCGGATGGGCGAGGAGGCGGCGGAGATCATGCCCTGGCAGCAGGCCGCCGCACGGCTGCACGAGGCCCGCCGCCTGGACCACGCCATCGTCGAGGTGGACGCGGCGCTGCGGCAGGCGGAGGACAGCCTGCGGCTCAATCCACGCGTCCGGGAGGGCCTGCTGCACCGGGTGGTGCTGCGCACCGGTCTGGACACGCTGGAGATCTGCACGGTCGTGCTGCGCGTGCTGGCCCGGTCCTTCACCGACCTGGCCAAGGCCCGCGAACCCGAACCGCTGTTCGCCTCGGACACGGGTGCGGCCATGGAGCAGCTGCTGTCCCGGATCGCCGACGCCGTCGTCAGCTTTGCGGTCCTGGTGACCACCAGCATCAGCGAGAACGCCGAGTCGGCCGAGGCCCGGCTCGCCGCCGAGCTGCACACCGCGACCGGCACCCGCGACAAACTCGCCGACCTGCTCCGGGAGGAGATCCACCGCGACGACCGGAACTGGCAGTTGCTCGGCGCGGTCCTGACCGAGGTCAACCGGCTCCTCGACGAGCTGGACACCGAGCACCGCACCCGCCGCCTGCTGGAGGAGCTGGACCGGGTCTCCGCCGAGCAGCGCGCCAGGCTGCCGTGGCTGACCTGGCTGCGGGAGCGCGTGGGCGTACCGGAGCGGCTGCGGCGGAACCGGGCCGGTGGTGCGGAGCGTTCTCCGTCACAGACGGGGAAAGGAACGCGCCGATGACGGACACGACGGTACGGATCGACGGGAACACACTGCGGCTGCCGGGCGGGGTGGCGGTGCGGTTCGTGCGCACGCTGCGGCTGCCGGAGACGGGCACGCATCCGCTGCCGCCGGGGCTCGGCGAGTTCCCGGTGCGGCGGGTGAGCGACTACCCGGACACGGTTCCGGCCGAGTGGCGGGCGCGGGGCGGGGTGATGCTGCCGGTGTACCTGCGCGAGGCGATGTGGCTGAGCTTCGCGGGCACGGCGCGGCCGGCGGCTCTCCAGGTCGGCGTGGGCAAGGTGTGCGCGGTGTCCGGCAAGCCGTGGAGCGGCCGGCTCTCGCAGCAGCCGCAGAACTATCTGGTACTCCCCCGGCAGCCGTGGCTGGACGGGATCAACTCCGGGAAGGGCACGGTGCGCCAGTTCGTGGCGGTGCCGCTCGGTCTGGGCGCGACGGTGGAGGGGCAGGTCACCGGCGAGGAGGTGTGGGGCGGGGTGCAGCTCCAGTCCTTCCCGCTGTCCGAGGAGGCGCTCGCCGAGTACCACCGTCAGGAGCGGCTGCGGCGGGAGCGGCTGGGCCGGGGGCGGATGCGCAGCAGTCGGTCGGCCGGTGCCTCCGGTGCGGCACTGCCCATGGCGGCAGCCGCGCCGGGAGCGGCCCCGGCGGCGATGGGGCTGGGCGTCGGCGGCTCGATGCGCCAGGAGGTGTACGAGGACGACCGGCCGCTGCGGGACTGGGCCGAGACCCCGGCCGGACGCGTCTTCGTGCACCTGGTCACGCCCCCGCAGTGGCACCGCGTCACCGGCGAGGCGCCCCCGCCGTCGCCGGTGGACCGGGCGGCGTACACCCGCGCGGGCCTGCCCTGGTACGACTACTACGACCAGGACGCCCAGGATCTCGCCCCCACGGACACGCTGGAGGAGGTCAAGCCGGTCGGCGACTGGCTCGGCGACGACCTGGAGCCCTGGCAGCAGCCGTCCCCGGGGCAGGTGACCCCCCTGAAGGACGCGCCGGGCAAGCCCGTGGAGGACGGCGACTGGTAGCCATCCGTTGCACCGGATGCAACAGGTGTTGCCTTTCTTGCGCTGCCCCCTCGGTCCACGTCAAGGTGTGTCAGGTCCGGGGTGACTCACGACCTGAGGTGCGTGGCATGGGCAGTGGTACGGAAGAGGCGGGCGGCGGCTGGAGCCGGCGCCGGTTCGTCGGCGTGGTGGCGGGTGCGGCCGCGGTGGTCGCGGTCCCGGCCCCGGCGGCACCGCCCGCGCAACGGCCCCGCCGGACGGCTCGCCCGGCGGCCGCCACCCCGGCGCGGACGGCCTCGGCTCCCCGCCCGCTCTACCTCGGCACGTACACGTCCGTGGACGGCGGCGGCACCGGCATCGGCCTCGCCACCTACGACCCGGCGACCGGCGGGATCACCGGCACCGGCACGCTCACGGGGGTCGCCGACCCGTCGTACCTGGCCGTCCATCCGGACGGCGGCACGCTGTACGCGGTGAACGAGCGCGCGGACGGGAGCGTGACCGCCGTACGCCTGGCGGACCGGAGGATCCTGGGCAGCCGGAGCACGGGTGGGGCGGGCCCGTGTCACCTCTCGGTCCATCCCACCGGCCGCTGGCTGCTGAGCGCCAACTACACCTCGGGCAGTGTGGCCGTGCACCCGATCGACGCCACGGGCGCCCTCGGCGAGCGCACGGCCCTGGTCACGCACTCCAGCCCGGCCCCCGGACCCGGCCAACAAGGGCCGCACGCCCACCAGTTCATCACCAGCCCGGACGGCGGCCATGTCCTCGCCGTGGACCTCGGCACCGACACCGTCTACAGCTACCGCCTCGATCCCGCGCAGGGCACCCTCGCCGAGGTCGGCCAGGCGCACACGAAGCCGGGAGCGGGCCCGCGCCATCTGACCTTCCACCCCGGCGGCCGGTACGCGTACCTGGCCGACGAGGTGGGCGACACGGTCTCGGTCTGCGCCTACGACCCGGCCACCGGCCGGCTGACGATCGGCGAACCGCAGTCCTCCGGCAGCACCGCCGGCACCACCAACTACCCGGCCCAGTTCCTGGTCACCGCGGACGGCGCCTACGCCTATCTGGCCAACCGGGGCGCCAACACGCTCGCGCGGTACGCGGTCGAGGCCGACGGGGCCCGGCTGCGGCTGCTGGACACGGTGCCGGTGCACGGGGACTTCCCCCGCCAGATCGCCTTCTCCCCCGACGGCCGGCTGCTGTTCGCGGCCAACCAGCGGTCCGGCACCGTGAGCGTCTTCACCGTCGACCCGGACAGCGGTGAACTCCGGCTCGCGGGCGAGCCGTTCGCGTCACCGGTCGCCGTCTGCGCGCTGCCGCTGTAGCGTCCGCGGGCAGGAGGCGGCCGCGCTCGCCCGGGCGAGCAGGACGTGCATGCGCTCGGTGAGCTGGGCGACGTCGTCGGCGGGCGCGTGGAAGGCGAGCCGTACGTCGCCGTGGGCGCGGGTGCGTTCGATGCGCAGGGTCAGTCCGTGCCGGTCCACGGCCAGGGGCTGGACGCGGGTCGCGGCGTGCAGGCTCTCGGGCTCGACGAGCCGGGTGAGCCGCTCGACGGCGTCCGGGTGGGCGTCGGCGAGGTGGGTCAGCAGTTTGGCCTCGGCGCCGGCCAGCGGGTCGGGGCGGGCGGCGGCGAACTCGTCGAGGTCGACGACCACCGCGCCACAGGGACGGCGCAGCACCACGCGGGTGGGGTGGAAGACGAGGTGCTCGTCGACGGGGGCGAACCAGCCGGCCATCCAGAGCCGGGCCCGGATCCGGCTGCGCACCGGGACGGGAGCGACGTCGGCGAACTCCAGCACCGCGGACGGCTCGCCGCGCGGGGCGCAGATCGCGGCCGTGAGCAGTGCGCTGCCCTCGGGCACGTGCAGCAGCACCCGGCCGTCGTCGGCGACGGCGTGCGCGCCGACGTACTCCTCACGGCCGCCGTCCGCGGTCACCATGCACGACCACGCGACGGCCAGCAGGGACCGGGCCTGCTCCGCCGCACCGGGTCCGGCCGCCCAGGCCGCCTGTTCGTCACCCATCCCGAACCTCCTTAGGTAAGCCTCACCTAACCTATCGAAGATCGAGGGGTACGCCAAGCACGGCGTACGTCACGCATGTGAAGAACAGGGGATGACACAGAGGCCGTCAGGAGATGACGCCCAGCAGCGCCCGCGCGCACAGGTCCCGCACCTGTTCGCGCGTCAGTTCCTCGGTGCGCAGCCACTCCAGGCAGACGTGCGTGGTGAAGGCCAGCCAGCCGCGCACCGCGAGGCGGGTGTCGGGGCGCTCCTCCAGGGCGGGGCCGAACTCGGGGTCGGCCGCGAGGGCGGCGAGGATCTGACGCTCCTGGGCGGCCTGGGCCTGCCGGTAGACGCGGCGCACGGCCTGGTCGCCGGAGGCCTCCGCGCGATGGAAGGCGCGGAAGCCGTGCGCGTGGGTGTGGACGTAGTCGAGGTAGACGTCGAGGCCCGCGGTGAGCTGCTCGCGGGCGGGCACGCCGGGCTCGGCCGCCGTCATCCGCAGCATCCGCTCGCTCTCCCGGGCCACCACCGCCGCGAAGAAATCACGTTTCGTCGGAAAATAGTGGTACAGCAGGCCCCGGGAGACACCCGCGATCTCGGCGACCTGCTCGATCCACACGTCGTCGTACGGGCTCTCCGAGAAGAGCCCGGCCCCGACCGAGAGGAGCTGCTCGCGGCGCTCCGCGGTGCTGAGTCTGCGGCGGCTGCGCTCACCCTGGTTCGGGGCCATGCCCGCACTTTACTTGACGTGGGTTCAACAACGGGACGAGACTGAAAGCGCTTATTGAACCCACGTACAACTAAGCCACGTGCAACTGGATCGACGTGCCGCAGCATCGAGGGAGATCGCGTCATGGCGGAGACGGCCACGCAGCCGGGGACGGGGACGGACGGCCCGCTGCCCAAGGGGTTCCGGGGCGCCGAGCAGGGCTGGCCCGAGCTGCACCGCATCCCGCACCCGCCGCGCCGGCTGCCGCTGCTCGGCGACGTCCTGGGCGTCGACCGGCGTACGCCGCTCCAGGACTCGATGCGCATCGCCGGGCAGCTGGGCCCGATCTTCCGGCGCAAGGCGTTCGGCAACGAGTTCGTGTTCGTGTGGGGCGCCGAACTGGCCGCCGACATGGCCGACGAGTCGCGGTTCGCCAAGCACGTGGGGCTCGGGGTGGCCAACCTCCGGCCGGTCGCCGGGGACGGCCTGTTCACGGCGTACAACCACGAACCGAACTGGCAGCTGGCGCACGACGTCCTGGCCCCGGGCTTCAGCCGCGAGGCCATGGAGGGCTACCACGCGATGATGCTGGCGGTGGCCGGGCGGCTGACCGACCACTGGGACCGCGAGCTGGCGGCCGGCCGCTGGGTGGACGTGCCCGGCGACATGACCAAGCTGACTCTGGAGACGATCGCCCGTACCGGCTTCGGGCACGACTTCGGCTCGTTCGAGCGGGACCGGCCGCACCCCTTCGTCACCTCGATGATCGGCACGCTCACCTACGCGCAGCGGCTGAACAGCGTGCCCGGGCCGCTGGCCCCGCTGATGCTGCGGCAGGCCTCCCGGCGCAACGCGGCCGACATCGACCACCTCAACCGCACGGTCGACGACCTGGTCGCCGAGCGGCGCCGGACCGGCCGCGGGGAGGGCGACCTGCTCGACCGGATGCTGGAGACGTCCCATCCGGAGACCGGGGAACGGCTGTCCGCCGAGAACGTACGACGGCAGGTGATCACCTTCCTGGTGGCCGGCCACGAGACCACCTCGGGCGCGCTCTCCTTCGCCCTGCACTACCTCGCCCTGCACCCGGAGATCGCCGCCAGGGCGGCCGCCGAGGTGGACCGGGTCTGGGGCGACACGCCCGCGCCGGGCTACGACCAGGTCGCCAAGCTCCGTTACGTGCGCCGGGTCCTCGACGAGTCGCTGCGGCTGTGGCCGACGGCCCCCGCCTTCGCCCGCGAGGCCCGCGAGGACACCGTGCTGGCCGGGCGGCATCCGATGCGCCGGGGCGCCTGGGCGCTGGTCCTGACCCCGATGCTGCACCGGGACCCCGAGGTGTGGGGCCCGGACGCCGCGAGCTTCGACCCGGACCGGTTCGAGGCGAAGGCGGCCCGCGGCCGGGCCCCGCACACCTTCAAGCCGTTCGGCACGGGGGCGCGCGCCTGTATCGGCCGCCAGTTCGCCCTGCACGAGGCCACCCTGGTCCTCGGCCTGCTGCTGCGCCGCTACGGCCTCGGGGCCGACCCGGACTACCGGCTGCGGGTGACCGAGCGGCTGACGCTGATGCCGGACGGCCTGCGGCTGCGGCTGGAGCGGCGCACGCCCGCCCCGGCGCCGGTGACCGTGCCGGAGGCGCCCGCGTCAGAGAGCGGCGGCGGCTGTCCAGTGCACGGGGCGGGTGACTGACGCCGGCAGGCGCGTCCCCGCGTTGCCGCGGGCCGCGTCGAGCTGGGGCTGGGTCAGGAAGAAGGCGCCCGTCAGGTCCGCGTCGCGGAGGTCGGCGTTCCGCAGGTCGGCGCCGATCAGGTCCGCGTCCCGCAGATCGGCCCCGGTGAGGTCGGCCGCGATGAGGTAGGCGCCGCGCAGACTCGCGCCGCGCAGGTCGGCGCCCCGGAGCCGGGCGCCCATCAGGTCGGCGCCCCGCCGGTCCTTCTTCCTGCCGCGCACCCCCGCCCGGGCCAGCTCACTGGTCCGCAGCAGCAGCACATTGACCTCCTGCCGATGGGCGGCCACGTCCAGGGCGGCCAGCTCTTCGGGCGTACCGAGACTCAGCTGCTCGGTCTTCCGCAGCGCGGCGCGCAGCCCGGCGTGCACGGGGCGGGCGGCGGCCAGGCCCAGGGCCTCCGTCAGATACCAGAGCAGTTCGTGCAGCTGCCGTACGACAGGGAACGCCTCGAACATCCGGCGGGCGTCCTCCTCGGACCCGTCGCGCCAGTCCCGGCCGCCGAAGGTGACCTGCGAGACCTTCTGCCCGGCGCCGAGGCAGTCGTAGACCGTGCAGCCGTTGAACCCCTTCTGCCGCAGCTCGGCGTGGATGCCGCAGCGGTGGTCGCCGCCGAGGTTGCGGCAGGGCTTTCCGGCGGGCTTGTCGACCGCGAAGTCCACCGAGGCGGTGAACGGCAGGGCGACGCAGCACAGCCCGAAACAGCGGGCGCAGTCGCCGCTCAGCCGAGCCTGTTCGGATATCTGTTCTGGCACCCGTTCAGCCTACTGACCGGTGAGGACCTCCTTGTCCGCATTTCCCGGCCGGGCCGCGTCCGCCGCCGGCGACCGGCCGGGCTGCCGTCGGTACTCGCTACTGATCAGGGGCCTCGCCGGGGTCCTCGTCGTCCGGTCGTACGTGGGTGAGCTTGGCCGGGTTGGTCACGACGTAGACGCCGGAGACCTGGTCACCGTCCGGAGTGAGGTCCATGACCATCACGGCGTACGGGGAGTCCTCCGAGAACAGCACCGCGGCGTCGTCGCCGTTGACGCTGCGGTAGCGGACGTCCAGGTCCCCGGCGCGCCGCGAGGCGTAGCCGGCCAGCATGCGGGCGGCCTTCTCCCGGCCGTGGACCGGTCGCAGCCCGGCCCCCTGCCGGGCGCCGCCGCCGTCGATCCAGACCGTCACGTCCGGGGCGAGGATCTCCAGGAGCGCCTGGAGGTCGCCGCCGAGGGCGGCCTCGACGAACCGCTCGGTCGCCTCCCTGCGGACCCGGGGCCGGGCGCGGTAGCGGGGGCGGCGGGCGTGCACATGGGCGCGGGCCCGGTGCGCGACCTGACGGACGGCGGCGGGGCTGCGGTCGAGCATGCCGGCGATCTCGGTGTGGGGATAGCCGAACACCTCGTGGAGGACGAACACCGCCCGTTCCAGCGGGGTGAGGGTCTCCAGGACCACCAGCATCGCCAGCGAGACCGAGTCGTTGCGGACCGTGCGGTCGGCGGTGTCCGGGGCGAGGCCGGCGGTGGCGTCGGCGACCAGGGGTTCGGGCAGCCAGGGCCCGACGTACGTCTCCCGGCGGGAGGCGATGGCCGTCTGCCGGGCGAGCGCGTGGTTCACCGCGATGCGCACGAGGTAGGCACGCGGGTTGCCGATCTCCGCCAGCGGCGCCCGGTTGTTCTTCCCGGACCAGGACAGCCAGGTCTCCTGGAGCACGTCCTCGGTGTCGGCGACGCTGCCTAGCATGTTGTAGACGACGGAGAACAGCAGCTCGCGGTGGTCGGTGAAGAGCCGCGTCGCGGTGTGCGCGGGGCTGTCCTGCCGGTCTCCGGTGCCGGGTGACGTACTCATCCCTCTTCCTGGTAGCTGATGTGGTGTTCGGCCGCGATGGGATTGATCCTGGCGGGATCCAGGCGCCCCTCGGTGAGGACGGCGGGTCCCGCCGCGATCAGGTCCTCCACGTACCGCTCCCAGCCGCCGGGCGAGGAGATCTGAAGGACTCGGGGCGGCGGGTCGGAGGCCCGGCGAAGGGCGTGCGGGACGCCGCGCGGGAGCAGCGCGAACGTCCCCTTGGGCGCCCGGTGCCTCCGGTCGTCGAACTCGATCTCCAGGATGCCGTCCAGCACGTAGATGCCCTCGTCCGCGCGATGGTGGACATGCCGTGGGATGTCCTGGGCCAGGATCACCTCCAGCAGCGAGAAGCGCCCCTCGGTGTCGCCGGTCGTCGCCTTGACGGCGAACGCGGGCGGCAACGGGATCCGCCCCGGCCTGGCGGCACCCGGTTCCAGCAGGGTGAAACGGTCCTCAGACATGGGTGCGGTCCTTCTCGGCCGGCATGGGCTTCTTGCCTCCGAACGCCTCTTTGCGGATGACGTCGAGGAGGCTCGGAACGCCTTCCGTGGTGCGGACGTCGACGAAGGCGCGTACATGACGGTCGCCGACCGCCTCGCGCAGCAGCACGTTTCCCAGATCGGCTCGCGAGGTGAACCGGCCGGGCAGGCGTGCGGTGGCGACCTGGTAGTCGCTGACGGCAGCCGTGTCGAACAGCCCGGCGGGACGGACCACGGTCCACTGGTGGTCGCCGCCGCGCACGATCTCCTCCATGCGCCGCATGTCCTCGTACACGGTGCGCCCCATCGTGCGCGCGATGACGGGTTCGAGCACCTTCCGGAAGAAGAAGGTCTCGCCGGGTGCCGGCACACCGAAGAGCACGGTCGAGGACACACAGACCAGGCGCCGCACACCGTGTTCCGTCATCGCCCGGGTGATGTGGGTGATGCCCTCGGAGTACACGGTGACGGGGTTTCGGCTGTACGGCACCCCGAGCGTCGAGATCACCGCGTCCTGCCCGGCCACGACGCGTGCCACGGCGGCCGGGTCGAGCACATCCGCGCCGGCCACCCGCAGTCGCGAGTCGGTCAGCGGGAACGCCTCGGGGCGGCGGGTGACGGCGGTGACCGTGTGCCCTTCGGCGATCGCCTGCGCGGTGGTCTCCCGCCCGGTCGGCCCGTTCGCCCCGAAAATCACGAGTTTCACGTACTTCCCCTCTCCTGCTGGGCTCGGGCGTGCACACGGTGGCGTCGTCCAAGCTGCTTCTCTCATGGGAGGGGCCCGAGGGCGCCGAATGTGACACCCCGCTCCAGGGTGAGACACGGACCACACGACGAGAAGGGCACGCCGTCGACGCGCCTGATCTCCACCGGAAACTCACCACCGGGTTTCCGGCCCTGTGCGGGTCCTCTTCATCCGGCGGAAAACAAACTCGGCTACCACAGAGGCAGGAACCCGCAGGACAGGAGAGCGACCATGTGCAGGCATCAGCCCCCGTGCCCCGGCGCCGACCACCCCGACCGCCACCCGGCCGTGATCGTCTCGGCCCATCCCGAACAGGGCTGGAGCCTGCTGTGCGACGGCACGATCGTCTTCGACGACACGGGTGAACTCCTGCCCGACGGACGGGCCGTGAGCCCCCAGCGGCCCCCGGCCGGCGCCGTCTGAGCCGCTGTCAGTCCTCCCCCGCGACGAGTTCCAGGCGGGCGAGCCGCTCGGGGTCGGCCAGGATGTACATCTCGGTGATCCGGCCGTCGGCGACGGTGACCGCCATGACCGACAGCGGGCGTCCCTCGGGCGCGGTGACCATGCCGACGGCGCCGTTGACCAGCGCGAGCCGCGCCCAGCCCGCGAACTGCCGGAAGCTGTACGCCCCTTCGGCGACCGCCCGAGCGCCGCGCAGCACCTTGGACGCGGCCGCCCCGCGCACCAGCGCCCCCGAGTCGACGCGCAGCACCACATCCGGGTGGAGCACGGCGACCAGCGCCTCGAAGTCACCGCCCCGGGAGGCGGCCAGGAACGCCTCCAGCACCTGGCGTTGCCGCCCGAGATCCGGGTCGCCGGTGGGCGTGGCCCCCTGGACCCGGCGCCGGGCCCGGCTGGCCAGCTGCCGGGTGGCGGCCGAACTGCGTTCCACGATGGGCGCGATGTCGTCGAAGGGGACCGCGAACATGTCGTGCAGGACGAACGCCAGCCGCTCGGCGGGCTCCAGCGTCTCCAGGACGATGAGAAGGGCGACCCCGACGGAGTCCGCCTCCAGCACCTCCTGTTCGGGGTCGACGCCCGGCAGCGGCCGGATCACCGGGTCGGGGACGAACGTCTCGTCGATGGGCTGCTCGCGGCGCGCCGTCCGGGAGCGCAGCATGTCGAGGCAGACCCGGCCGACCACCGTGGTCAGCCAGCCGCCCAGGTTCCTGATCTCGTCCGCTTCGACACGCCCGAGCCTGAGCCAGGCCTCCTGGACGGCGTCCTCGGCCTCGGCGAGCGAGCCGAGCATCCGGTAGGCCACCGCGCGCAACCGGCCGCGGTGCTCCTGGAAGCGGTCGGCCAGCTGTTCCGCGTCCATGGTCATCTCCCCCGTTCCTCCATGGCCGCAGACTATGCGGACCCGCCACGCCCGCAACCCGATTTACGGGACGTCACGCCTCGTCGCGGGCGAGCTTCAGCAGCCGGTCCAGGACGCGGGGGGCTCCGGTGCGCAGTCCGTCGTGCTCGAACTCGTCGGTGACCCAGGTGCGCAGGCCCCGGACGGCCCGTGCGGTCCGCAGCGAGTGCCCGGCGTCGACGTACATGTCGTCGTGGTAGACGGCGGCGGCGACCGGGACCTCGTTGGCGGCGAGGCGGGCCGGGTCGTACAGCGGCTGCCAGTCGGTGCGGGCGGCGAGCAGGTCGGCCGTCTCCTTCAGCGGCCGCAGGGCCGGGTCGGTCTCGAACATCCAGGGGTGCACGGTCTCCCCGGTGAACAGCACCGGGGCGTCGCCCGCGAGCGCCTTGGCCGCGTCGAACTGCGGGAACTCCGCGCGGACCCGCTCGGCCGCCCAGGCGGTGGGGCGGGCGTCCTGGCCGTAGACCGGCTCGTGGACCAGGGCGTAGAGCGGGTTGCTCGCGTACGAGAGGAGGCCCTGGACCTGCTCCTGGAAGGCGTCGGAGAGTTCCGGGCCGGCCGGGGTGCGGACGAAGGCGTCCTCCAGGAGGAAGTGCAGGCGGTGGCTGCCGTCGCCGGTGCCCAGCATCAGGCCGAGGGACTGGAAGGCCTCGACGGTGAGCCGGTAGCCGTTCGGCAGCAGGGTCTCGCCCTCCAGGAGGTGCTCGGCGATCCGCCGGACCCGCTCGACGTCCTGCGGGTAGCGGTCGTAGTGCGCGGCGACCTTGCGCTCGATGCGCGGGTAGGCGGCCCGGTAGACGTCGTCGGCGTGTGCGTCGAGGGAGGGCAGGCCGCCGGTGATCACGGAGGTCTTCAGGCCCTCGGGGAAGAACGACAGATAGGTCACCGTGCAGAAGCCGCCGAAGCTCTGGCCGAGGGTCGTCCACGGGGCGCCGCCGGTGACCTGCGGGCGGATCGCCTCGCAGTCCCGGACGATCGAGTCGGCACGGAAGCGGGCCAGGTGGTCGGCCTGGGCGGCCGGGCCGCCGCGCAGCGGGAGGGTCTGCCGGTTGACCGGGGTGGAGCGGCCGGTGCCGCGCTGGTCGAGGAGCAGCACGCGGTACTCGTCCAGGGCCCGGTCGAGCCAGGCCTGCCGCCCGACGAAACGATTCGCCCCGAAACCGGGACCGCCCTGCAGATAGAGCAGCCAGGGCAGCTCCTGCCCAGCCTTGTCGCTCGCGACCGCCTCCCGGGCGTACAGCTCGATGGTCTCGCCGTCCGGGTCCGCGTGGTCGAGGGGGACGGTGAAGTGGCGGTCGGTGAGGACGACGCCGGGCTGGCGGTAGCTGAGGCTCAACGTTTCTCCCGGGACGGACGGATGGTCGCGCCCCAGTTCAGCACACGTCCGGGGCCGGTCCACCCCCGGGATCATGAAATCGTTACTGAATCCCCGATCAGCGGGCGGCGAGGCTGGAGCGACGTACCACCAGTTCCGGTTGGAGCACCACCCGGCGGTGCTCGTGCGGCGACCGTCCTTCCCGCTCCTCGGTCTCCTCCAGGAGGAGGTCGGCGGCCATGGCGCCCATGGTGACGGCGGGCTGGCGTACGGAGGTCAGGGGGACGGCGGCCGCGGCGGCGAACTCGATGTCGTCGTAGCCGACGATCGCGAGGTCGTCCGGGACCACCACCCCGGCCGCGTACATGGCCTGGAGGACGCCGAGGGCGAGCAGGTCGTTGGCGCAGAAGACGGCGGTGGGCCGGTCGGCGAGGCCGAGGAGGCGGGCGCCCGCGTCCCGGCCGGCGGCGACGTCGAGCCGCTCGGTGGGCAGCTCGCGCAGCGCGTCGGGGCCGAACCCGGCCTCGGCGAGGGCGTTCAGGGCGCCGGTGCGCCGGTCGCGGACCTGGTTGAGGCCGGGCGGGCCGCTGACGTAGGCGATCGAGCGATGCCCGGCGTCGACGAGATGGCGGACGGCCAGCGCCCCGCCGGCCACGTCGTCGACGCTGACCGAGCACTCGGTGGTGCCCTCCGAGACCCGGTCGACCAGCACGAAGGGGATGCCGTGCCGGCGGAAGGTCTCGATGTTGCGGCCGGTGGCGTCGGCCGGGGTGAGCAGGACGCCGCGTACCCGCTGCTCGGCGAAGAGCGAGAGGTAGTCGGCCTCCTCGCCGGCGTTCTGGGCGCTGTTGCAGACCATCACCCCGAGCCCGGCCTCCCGGGCCGCCCGCTCGGCGCCGCGGGCCACGTCCACGAAGAAGGGGTTGCCCATGTCGAGGACGAGCAGGCCCATGATCCGGCTGCGGCCCGCGCGCAGCTGGCGTGCGGACTCGCTGCGGACGTAGCCGAGCCGGTCGATCGCCGACTGCACCCTGGCCCGGGTCTCGGTGGCGACGCTGTCCGGGCGGTTGATGACGTTGGAGACCGTGCCCACCGAGACTCCGGCGGCGCGGGCGACGTCCTTGATACCCACCGACTGGGCCATCGGGCGAGACCTCCAGGAAACATGGACGGCGCCTCCACAGCACGGAAGGGCACATCGGGAAGGGCTTCACATTACGACATGACTCGCACCCCGGCCGGGCTCAGCCGGGCAGGGCGAAGTCGATGACATGGAGCGCGGAGGGTGTCGTACCACTCGACGTCTCCTGGTACAGGAACGACAGCACGTTGTCCGTCCTGATCCGCATCTCGTCGATGACGACCTCGCCGAAGGCGTTGAGGTCGCCGCCGTCGTAGAGCAGTGCCCAGTCGGAGTATCCGGAAGCCTTGGACGCGCCGGCTATCCGGCCGTAGGGGAACACCGCATACGCGTTGTCGTACTTGTCCAGGAGCAGCCTGGTGCGCTGGCTGGAGTTCAGGGCGACCGGGATCTCGGTCTTCTGCCAGCCGCCGGCGGAGTTCTTGCGGAGGTGGAAGGCGCGGCCGTTCGCGGTGCGGTCGGCGACGTAGTCGGTGGTGCACTGCCCGAAGCGGCCGGGGACGTAGCTGATGATCGCGTGCGGGAGGCCGGCGGAATCGGTCCACTGACTCTCCTGGTTCATCAGGGAGTGGTCGGGGTTGAGGGAGTCGACCACCAGTCCCGGGTCGGTGACGGCGACGGTGTCCGCGGTGCCGGTGGTGGCGACCAGGGTGCCGGCGTCGTTGCGCCAGGTGCGGCCGCGGTCGGTGGAGTAGACGTAGCCGGTGTCGTGGTTGGTGATGCCGCCGCTGTTGCACATCACGGCGGCGCTCTGCTCACGCCAGGTGAAGAAGGCGTGCAGCCGTCCGTCGACGTCGTAGTCGATGCCGTGCAGGTACATGTTGCGGGCGGTGGACGAGCCGTGCTCGCTCGTGTACGTCCCGGTGGAGCTGCTCCACTCCCCCAGCGCGGTCCAGCCCGAACCGTCGTACTCCGCGAGGGCGTTGCGGCCGTTCCCGGAGATCCCCACCCGGTAGCTGAGCTGGAGCTTCCCCTCGGGCGTGGCGACGAACTGCGGGTAGGTGAACTGGGAGGTGAGCGACACCCCGTCCAGAGACGTCTGTACGGCGCCGAAGACGGCCGACGTCCAGGGCGTGGAGCCGGGGTTGTCCAGCAGGCCGGCGACCGACTTCACGTAGAAGAAGCCGTCGCTGTGCGAGTCCATGTTGATGTGGAGCCGGCCGTCGGTCTTCGAGACGCCCATGGAGATGACGTTGTGCGAGTCGCTGGACTTGAGCCGGTGGGCGAGGGTGACCGTCGACCACGACGTGCCGCCGAGCACCCGGCGCCCGATCACCGCGTGACCGGTCGAGGTGTACCAGCCGGCGTACTGGTAGCCCTGGTAGCTGAACAGGCCGTTCTTCTGGAAGGAGTTGTTGTTGACCAGACCGTCGTAGGAGACGAAGAAGACGGCCTGCGGGTCGAGCTGGGTGCTCTGCTGCTTGTTCACGGACGGTCCGGGGTCGGCGGCGCGGGCGGTGCCGGCGGCGAAGGCGGGAGTGGCCACGGTGCCGAGTAGGGCGGCGCCGAGCATGGTACGTCTTTTCACGAACGGCTCCTTGGGGGGACGGGTCAGGCGAGGTGGAAGACTTCGGTGAGCGGCTTCATCGCCTCGTCGGGACGGGCGCCGTCGAGGGCTTCGAAGAAGGGGCCCATCTCGGCCTGCCAGCGGGCGTTGACCTCGGTGGCCTCCATGCCGGCGCGGGCGGCCTCGAAGTCCTCGGTCTCCAGGTAGCCGACCAGCAGGCCGTCGTCGCGCAGGAAGAGCGAGTAGTTGTGCCAGCCGGTGGCGGAGAGCGCCGCACGCATCTCCGGCCACACGGCGGCGTGGCGTTCGCGGTACTCGGCGAGGCGGTCCTGCCGGACCTTGAGGAGGAAACAGACGCGCTGCATGAAGTACCGCTCCCGCTCTAGAAGTTGAACTGGCCGATGTTCTTCGCGTCGAACACGGTCGGCTTGCCGAGGTTGATCACGCCGTCCTTGCCTATGGTGTACGTGGTGTCGCCGGCCTTGAAGGTCTCGCCCTCCTTGCCGGTGATCTGCCCGGAGACGAGCGCGACGGCGGTACGGGCGGCGAGGTCGCCGAGCTTGGCCGGGTCCCACAGCTCGAAGCCCTCGACGGTGCCGTTCTTGACGTACTGGCGCATGTCGTTGGGCGTGCCGAGGCCGGTCAGCTTGACCTTGCCCTTGTACTTGGAGCCGGACAGGTACTGGGCGGCCGCCTTGATGCCGACGGTGGTCGGGGAGATGATCCCCTTGAGGTTCGGGTACTGCTGGAGCAGGCCCTGGGTCTGCTGGAAGGACTGCTGGGCGTCGTCGTTGCCGTAGGCGATCTTGACCAGCTTGACGTTCTTGTACTTCGGGTCCTTCAGCTCCTCCTTCATGTACCCGATCCAGGTGTTCTGGTTGGTCGCGGTCTGCGCGGCGCTGAGGATCGCTATCTGGCCCTTGTACCCGATCTGCTCGGCGAGCAGCTGCACTTCGGTACGGCCGAGGTCCTCGGCGCTGGCCTGCGAGACGAAGGCGTTGCGGCAGCCGGCGTTGGTGTCGGAGTCATAGGTGACGACCTTGATGCCGTTGCTCATGGCCTGCTTGAGGGCGGTGCACAGGGCACCGGGGTCCTGCGCGGACACGGCCATGGCGTTGACCTGCTGCTGGGTGAGCGTGTTGACGTAACTGACCTGCCCTGAGGTGTCGGTGGCGCTGGAGGGCCCGACCTCCTTGTACTTGCTGCCCAGCTCGGTGAGCGCCTTCTCGCCGCCCTTGTCGGCGGAGGTGAAGTAGGGGTTGTTGACCTGCTTGGGCAGGAACCCGACGGTCAGCCCCTTCTTGAGGGCCGCGTTCGGGTCGGCCTTGGCGGTGGAGGTGGCCGCCGACGACTCGTCGCTGCCGGAGTTGTTCTTGGTGGTGCCGCCGCAGGCGGTGGCAGAGAGAGCGAGAGAGGAAACAGCGGCGACGGTCACACAGACACGCCGGAGGGATGACTTACGCATGACGGTTCCTTTGAGAGAAAGGGTCGTGAAGCGCGCCCCTCAGGGGCGCGGGACTGAATTGGATTTGCGGCTCCGCCGCGTGGGCGCGACCAGCCACACACGGCCCGCAGCATTCAGACGGCCTTGGCCGCCCGGTGCCGAGCCAACGAGATCTGCCGGGCCACCCGAGGCCCAAGCACCGAGACGACCAGCAACACACCGGTCACAACAATCTGGGACTGCGCGGACACATTCAGCAGACTCATGACGTTCTGCAACGCCCCGAGCAGGAACACCCCGGCGATCGCACCGCCCAACGTGCCGCGGCCCCCGTCGAAGTCGATGCCACCGAGCAACACCGCCGCCACGACGGAGAGTTCAAGCCCGGTCGCGTTGTCGTACCGCGCACTGGCGTAGTGCAGGGCCCAGAAGATCCCGGTCAGGGAAGCCATGAACCCGGTGGCGACGAACAGCACCAGCTTGTTCCGCTTGACGCGGATTCCCGCGAACCGCGCCGCCTCCTCACTCGCCCCCACCGCGAACAACGACCGCCCGAACGGCGTGGCGTGCAGCACCACCACGGCGATGACGAGCAGCACAAGGAACGGCAGGAAGGCACGCGGCAGGAACGTGTCGCCGAGCCGCCCCGCCGCGAAGTCCTGGTACTGCGTGGGGAAGTCGGTGACCGCGTCGGAGCCGAGGACGATCTGCGCGATGCCCCGGTAGGCCGCGAGCGTGCCGATCGTGACGGCCAGCGACGGCAGCCCCAGCCGGGTCACCAGCAGTCCGTTGACCAGCCCGCACACCACACCGAGCAGCAGGCACAGCGGGATGATCGTCTCGATCGCCATCCCCTCGTTCCAGAGCTTGCCCATGACCGCGCCCGAGAGCCCGGCGGTCGACGCGACCGAGAGGTCGATCTCGCCGGCGACGACCAGCAGTGTCATCGGCAGGGCGATCAGCGCGATGGGCAGCGTGTTGCCGATCAGGAACGACAGGTTGAGGGAGTTCCCGAAGCCGTCGACGAAGCCGAACGAGAACAGCAGGAGGACGATCAGCAGTGCACCGACGACCGTGTCCCAGCGGACCGCGCGGGTCAGGGAGTCAGGCATGGCGGACGCTCCTCTTCTTCAGGGCGGAGGCCACCCGCAGTGCGACGATCCGGTCGACGGCGATGGCGAGCAGCAGCAGGAAGCCGTTGATGGCGAGGACCCACACCGAGCTGACCCCGAGGGCGGGCAGCACGCTGTTGACGGAGGTGAGCAGCAGCGCGCCCAGCGCGGCGCCGTACACGCTCCCGGAGCCGCCGGTGAAGACCACGCCGCCGACCACCACGGCGCTCACGACGGTGAGTTCGTAGCCGTTGCCGGTACTGGAGTCGACGTTCCCGAACCGGGCCAGGTACATGGCCCCGGCGAGTCCGGCGAGGGCGCCGCAGAAGGTGTAGGCGGTGAGGATCCGCTTGCGGACCGGGATGCCGGCCAGCCGGGCGGCCTCCGGGTTGGAGCCGAGGGCGTACAACTCCCGTCCGCTGCCGTAGTGCTTGAGGTAGTAGGCGGTGGCGACCAGGACGGCGAGGGCGATCAGCGCCAGCCAAGGGATCGCGGACAGCCCGCCGGAGCCGAAGTCGACGAAGGAGCCGGGCAGATCGCCGGCCGTGATCTGCCGGGAGCCGACCCAGATGGAGTCGACGCCCCGGATGATGTACAGGGTGCCGAGGGTGACGACGAGCGCGGGCACCTGACCGAGGCTCACCAGCAGCCCGTTGAGCAGTCCGCAGCCGATGCCGAGCAGCACGGCGAGCAGGATCGCGACGACCGTGCTGCCGCCCCCGTGCAGGTAGTCGCCGGCGGCGAAGGCGGTGATGCCGAGGGTGGAGCCGACGGACAGGTCGACGTTCCGGGTGATCACCACCAGGGACTGGCCGGTGGCCACCAGCACCAGGATGGTGGCGTTGAGCAGCAGGTCCTTGATGCCCTGCGCGGAGAGGAACTCGCTGTTGCCGGCCTGGGTGACGGCGATCATCGCCAGGAAGACGACCAGGATGGCGAGTTCGCGCATCTTGAAGACGCGGTCGACGAGCCGGGTCCCGGCGGACTCGGGCGCCTCGGCGACGGGGGTCGGTTCGGAGGTGGTCACCGTCATGCGGCGGCCCTCCCCGTGGCTGCGGCCATCACGGTTTCCTCGCTGGCTTCGGAGCGCGGGATCTCGGCGGTGATCCGGCCCTCGTGCATCACCAGCACGCGGTCGGCCATGCCGAGGATCTCGGGCAGGTCGGAGGAGATCATCAGAACGGCGACCCCGTCGGCGGCCAACTCGCCGAGGAGCCGGTGGACTTCGGCTTTCGTACCGACGTCGATGCCGCGGGTCGGCTCGTCGACGATCAGCACCTTCGGCCCGGTCGCGAGCCATTTGGCGAGGACGACCTTCTGCTGGTTCCCTCCGGAGAGGGTGGAGACGGCGTCGGCGATCCGGGCGTACTTCACCTGGAGCCGGACCGCCCAGTCGAGGGACCGGCTGCGTTCGGCGCCCCGGTCGACGAGGCCCGCCCGGACGGTCGTACGCAGTCCGGTCAGGCCGATGTTCCGCTCGATGGACATGCCCATCACGAGGCCCTGGGCGCGCCGGTCCTCGGGGACCAGGGCCAGGCCCGCGGACATCGCGACGGAGGGTGCGCCGTTGGTCAGTCTCCGTCCCCTGACCTCGACTTCACCGGCGTCCCAGCGGTCGACGCCGAACACGGCGCGGGCGACCTCGGTCCGGCCGGCGCCGACCAGTCCGGCGAGGCCGACGATCTCGCCGGACCGCACCTCGAAGGAGACGTCCGTGAAGACCCCCTCGCGGGTCAGCCGCCGTACGGCCAGGGCGACTTCGCCGGCCCGGACGTCCTGCTTGGGGTACAGCTCGTCCAGGTCGCGGCCGACCATCCGGCGTACGAGGTCGTCCTCGGTCATGCCGTCGACGAGTTCGCTGGCGATCCAGGCGCCGTCCCGGAGGGTGGTGACCCGCCGGCAGATCTGGAAGATCTCCTCCAGGCGGTGCGAGATGAAGAGCACCGCCGCGCCCTGGTCGCGAAGGGTTCGGACGACGCCGAAGAGGCGGGCGACCTCGCTGCCGGTGAGGGCCGCCGTCGGTTCGTCCATGATCAGGACCCGGGCGTCGAAGGAGAGCGCCTTCGCGATCTCGACGATCTGCTGGTCGGCGATGGACAGGCCGCGGGCGGGGCGGTCCGGGTCGAGGGCGACGCCGAGCCGCTTCATCAGGGCGGCCGTGGCCGCGCGGGTGGCCTTGTGGTCGATCCGGCCGAGGGTGCGCCGGGGCCGGCGGCCCATGAAGATGTTCTCGGCGATCGACAGGTCGGGGAAGAGCGTGGGTTCCTGGTAGATCACGGCGATTCCGGCGTCGCGGGCGTCGCCGGGGCCGTGGAAGACGACGGGCTCGCCGTCGAGCAGCACCTGACCGGCATCCGGTCGGTGCACTCCGGCGAGGGTCTTGATCAGCGTCGACTTGCCCGCGCCGTTCTCCCCGGCGAGGGCGTGCACCTCGCCGGGGAACAGCTCCAGGGAGACGTCCCGCAGGGCGCGCACGGCACCGAAGGACTTGGAGACGTCCTTCAGCGCCAGCACCGGGGCCGGTCCCGTGTCGGACGGGTGGGTCATGGGGGCTCCTCGACGACACCGGCGAGGCGGCACTGACCGCCCTCACAGCGTCGTGAAAGGTTTCAACTGGATTGCCGGGACCGTAGGCACCAGGGGCATGTCACGTCAATGGGTCCGTGTCGAAAAAATTTCGATAGCCTTAGGTCACGGCGGAGTCACGGAGAACGGGGTTGGTCGGAACGCTTGACACCCCTGCGAGGGGCTCATACTTTGCGGTTCTGAATCGTTTCACCATGCAGTCGTTCCGAACCTCGTTCCGAACCTCGTTGCGATCCCCCAGGAGCCCCGAAGTGACCGACCTCGCCGCGGTGAAGGCCGCGCTGAAGACCCAGGCCGTCGAAACGCCGTCGTGGGCGTACGGAAACTCGGGGACCCGTTTCAAGGTGTTCGCCCAGCAGGGCGTGCCGCGCTCGCCGAAGGAGAAGCTGGACGACGCCGCGCAGGTGCACGCCGTGACCGGGGCCGCGCCGACGGTGGCGCTGCACATTCCCTGGGACAAGGTGGACGACTACGCGGACCTGGCCAAGCACGCCGAGGAGCGGGGGCTGCGGCTGGGGGCGATCAACTCCAACACCTTCCAGGACGACGACTACCGGCTGGGCAGCATCTGCCACCCGGACGCGACGGTGCGCCGGAAGGCCGTCGACCATCTGCTGGAGTGCGTGGACATCATGGACGCGACGGGGTCCGCGGACCTGAAGCTGTGGTTCGCCGACGGCACCAACTATCCCGGCCAGGACGACATCCGGGCACGGCAGGACCGGCTGGCCGAGGCGCTGGCCGAGGTGTACGCCCGGCTGGGCGAGGGGCAGCGGATGCTGCTGGAGTACAAGCTCTTCGAGCCGTCCTTCTACACGACCGACGTTCCGGACTGGGGGACGGCCTACGCCCACTGCCTGAAGCTGGGGCCGAAGGCACAGGTCGTGGTCGACACCGGCCACCACGCGCCGGGCACCAACATCGAGTTCATCGTCGCCACGCTGCTGCGGGAGGGGAAGCTCGGCGGGTTCGATTTCAACTCGCGGTTCTACGCGGACGACGACCTCATGGTGGGGGCCGCGGATCCGTTCCAGCTGTTCCGCATCATGTACGAGGTGGTACGCGGGGGCGGGCTCACCGCCGAGGTGGCCTTCATGCTCGACCAGTGCCACAACATCGAGGCGAAGATCCCGGCGATCATCCGGTCGGTGATGAACGTCCAGGAGGCGACGGCGAAGGCGTTGCTGGTGGACCGGGGGGCGTTGGCGCAGGCGCAGGCTGCCGGGGATGTGCTGGGGGCCAACGCGGTGCTCATGGACGCCTACAACACGGACGTGCGACCCCTGCTGCGCGAAGTGCGCGAGGAAACGGGGCTGGACCCCGACCCCGTCGCCGCCTACGCCCGGTCCGGCTGGGCCGAGAAGATCGTCACCGAACGCGTCGGCGGACAGCAGGCCGGGTGGGGGGCGTAGGCAACTGCCGCGACTCGCCTAGGGCCTGTCGGCGACGGCGCCCGCGGTGTGCCGATCGGAGGGGGCCGTCCCCGCCCGGGTCGATGCCCCTGTCGGGCCGCCGGTCACGCGTCCGGCGCGGTGGCCGCTCCGGTGCCGAGGGGGCGGAGCAGCCGGAGCACCATCTCGACGGTGCGCTCCACGGGACGCTGTCGCGTGGTGACGTTGAGCAGGAGCGTGCGGGCCAGAACGGCGCCGAGAAGCATGTCGAAGACGTCGTCCGGGTCCACGGCGGGGTCGACGCTTCCGGGCGGTGCGGCGCGCAGGATGTCCTCGAACTGCGGCCGGGCCGACACCCGCAGGTCCAGCTCCGGCGGCCGGGGGCGCCGCGACGCCTGGTGGTAGGCGAGGAGGCCGGCCGCGGCCGCACGTGCCGCCGGCGCGTTGAAGGCGGCCAGATAGGCGCGGATGAACCGGCGGACGTCAGCGCGGAGATCCCCCGTCGGCTGGACGCCCAGCGGACTGAGCCCGGGGAACGTGGCTTCCTCGATCAGCTCGATCCGGGACGGCCAGCGGCGGTAGATGGCTGACGCGTGCACACCCGAGTGCTCCGCGACGGCCTGGATCGTCGTCGCCTCGAAGCCCCGCCCGACGAGCAGTTCGCGCGTCGCCGCGAGAGCCCGTTCGTCGATGCTGCTGTCCCGGGGACGGCCCGGGCGACGGCGAGACTCGGTCATGCGGGCCATCGTAGTGACCTGGTGCGCTCTCAGCCCCCTCCCGTAATTTCAGGAGACGGTCTTCTATAACTCCCCTCTCCTCGCTAGAGTCCCCTGGCAGACGGGCCCCGGACGGTGACGTGCCCCGGGTTCGGTTCGCGAAGTGGAGAAGCCGATGCGGGCTGCTGTGCTGCGAGGCGGGACGGTCGAGACGCGGATCGTCGACGACCCGGTTCCCGGACCGGGACAGCTCCTGGTCCGGTCGCTCGCCTGCGGGATCTGTGCGTCGGACCTGCACTTCATGGACCATCCGGAGGCGGGCGCCGACGACGACAGCGGGATGTCGACGTACGACCAGGACGTCGACATCGTGATGGGCCACGAGTACTGCGCCGAGGTGGTCGGCTACGGCCCCGGCACCGAACGCCGTATCCCCGTCGGCACCCGGGTGAGTTCGCTGCCGGTGCTGTCCACCGCGGCGGGGCGCAGGATCATCGGGCAGAACCCGGACTCCCCCGGCGGGTTCGGCGAGTACCTGCTGCTGACCGAGGCCATCACCCGGGTCGTGGTCTCCGGCCTGCCCAGCGAGGTGGTGTGCGTCGCCGACGCGATCTCGGTTGGCTGGTCGACCGCGTCACGCGCCCGGGTCACGGCCGGGGAGGTACCGCTGGTCGTCGGCTGCGGTGCGATCGGCCTGTCGGTGATCGCACGGCTCCGGCACCTGGGGGTGGGGCCGGTCGTGGCGGTCGACTTCGTGGCCGGGCGCCGCGAGACCGCCCGGGCCATGGGGGCCGACGTGGTCGTCGATCCCGCCGGGATCTCGCCGTTCCGGGCCTGGCGTGACGTGGCCGAGGGGACGGCCGGGTCGGCGCGGGACCTGATGGCGGCGGTGACCGGGCTGCCGGGCTGCGTCGTCTTCGAGTGCGTCGGTGTCCCCGGCGTCCTCGACTCGATCATCAAGGGGTGCGAGCGGGGCACCCGGATCTTCTCCGTGGGCGGGCCGCCGGAGGGCGAGCGCCTGCACACCCTGACCGCCAAACGCAAGGGCCTCAACGTCCAGTTCGGCGGCGGTCCGTCGATGACCGACTGGGACGAGGCGTTCGAGGCGGTCTGCTCGGGCGGCCTCGACGTCGGTCCGCTGCTCGGCGGAACCGTCGGGCTCGACGAGGTGCCCGCCGCACTCGACGCCGCCCGCGACGCGAACGGCCCGGCCCGCATCGTCGTCGTGCCCTGACCCGGCTTCAGAGAGGGCCCACATGACTGAGATCGACGCGTTACGCGCCACCGTCACGCGGCTGGCGGCACAGGTCCGCGACCTTCAGGACCAGGTCGACATCATGCAGCTCGTCGCCCAGTACGGGCCCGACGTCGACAGCGGCTCGGGGGAGGCGGCGGCCGGGCTCTGGACCGACGACGGTGTCTTCCACGCCGTTCCGCACCTGCGGATGGAGGGCCGGGACGACATCCTCGGCATGGTCCACGGCGCCGGCCACCAGAGCGTGATCGGCAACGGCTGCGGTCACGTCCTGACCGTGCCGCACATCGTCGTCGACGGCGACGAGGCCACCGGCCGCAGCCACGCGCTGCATCTGCGCTGGGACGCCGACGCCGGCCGCTTCTGGGTCTTCCAGGTCTCCGCGAACACCTGGCGCTGGGTGCGCACCGCGCGGGGCTGGCGCATCGCCGAGCGGATCAACGCCAACCTCGACGGCTCCCCGGGACCCCGCGAGATGCTGGCACCGCCGCCCGAGTCCGGCCGTACGCGGTGAGGATCGGATTCGTCGGCGCGGGCCGCATGGGCAGGCCGATGGCCGGCCGGCTGCTGGCCGCGGGGCACGACGTCACCGTCCTGGCACGCCGTCCGCAGGCCCGGGACGCCGCCACGGCCGACGGGCTGACCTGGGCCGGGACGGTGGCGGAGACCGTCCGGGACGCGGACGTGGTGTTCGTCGTGGTACTGACGGACGAGCAGGTGCGCTCGGTGTGTCTCGGACCGGAGGGTGCCCTCGCGGCCATGAGGCCGGGGGCCACACTCGTCCAGCACACCACCTCCGATCCGGCGACCGCCCGACTGCTCGTCGAGGCGGGCGCGGAGCGCGGGATCCGGGTCCTCGACGCCGCGCTCTCGGGCGGCCCGCACGACATCGCCGCGGGCCGGCTCACCCTGTGGATCGGCGGGGACGAAAGGGTCCTGGACGACGTACGCCCGCTGCTGGCGGCGTACGCCTCGCCGGTCCTGTGGGTCGGGCCGGCCGGCAACGGCCAGCGGGTCAAGCTGGTGAACAACGCGCTGTTCGTCGCGCAGGTGGGCCTCGTGATCGACGCGGTGCGTCTGGCCGGCTCGCTGGGGGTCGAGGAGCGGACGGTCCTCGACGCGGTGCGGCACGGCAGCGGGGCGAGCCGCGCCCTGGACGTCGTCGCCCGGGGTGGTTCGGTGGCGGCGGTGGCGGAGCGGCTCGCGGACCTGATGGCGAAGGACGTCGCCGTGGTGCGGGAGGTCGCGCGGGGCGCGGGGGCGGACCTCGGGATCATCGGGGCGGTGCTGGCGTCGGACGCGGTGGAGAAGCAGGTACTGGAACCGGCCGACGGGCCGGAGAAACCTTGGCCGGAGAAACCTTGAGGGAGACGACGTTGACCGATGTGACCGACGCAGCCTGCGCATACGGCCCCTGGGGCATCGTCGCGGGCGGCTCCGACGGGGTCGGTGTCGCCTTCGCGCACGGAATGGCCTCGCGGGGCATCAACGTCGTACTGGTGGCCCGCCGGGTCCCCGTACTGGAGGAGGCGGCGGACGACATCCGGGCCCGGCACGGTGTCGAGGTCCGCACGGTCGCGCTCGACCTCAGTGCCGCGGGCGCCCTGGCGGAACTCGAACGCACCACCGCGGACCTGGAGGTCGGGCTCCTCGTCTACAACGCCGGTGCCGACACCCGCAGCGCCGCCTTCCTCGACAAGCACCTCGACAGCCACCTGGAACTGGTCCACCGCAACTGCACCGCCGTACTGGAGGCGGCCTACCGCTTCGGCGCCCCGATGACGGCGCGGGGCCGCGGGGGCGTGGTGCTGGTGACCTCGGGTGCGGCCTGGGCGGGCGGCGCCACGCTCGCCGCCTACGGTGCCTCCAAGGCCTTCGACCTGGTCCTCGCGGAGAGCCTGTGGGCGGAGTGGCGGGGCAGCGGTGTGGACGTTCTGGGGCTCGTGCTCGGCAGGACCGACACCCCGACCCACCGCCGGATGCGCGAAGCGGGCGGCGAGTCCTACGGCGGTGAGCTCGCCGACCCCTACGACGTCGCGGAGGAGGCGCTCGCCCACCTCGCCGACGGCCCCACCTGGATCCACGGCAGCCCGGACCCGGCCGGCGGTTCGCCGTTCGGCGCGCTGAGCCGCCGTGACGCCGTGCTCGCCATGAGCCGGGGCGCGGCCACGAGCGGGGAGGAGAGCGGCGTCAGGCGGTGAGCGGGACGCCGTCCGGCCGGACCTCGGCGGTGCACACGGTCGGGCGTCCGGCCGCCCCGGAGTTTCGAAAACGGGGATGAAACGTTTCACAACATTGCAAGGTCGACACCCCCCGCCTCGCGGTTTCGGACGCGGGGGATTCGCCTTTCACGAACCGACCGGAAGGCGGGCACGCAGACGTCTTGACGCCGCCGGAGCACTGTGGATAGCTTCCCTGAAACGATTCAAGCAGTGTTCAGAGGTGGTCATGCCGGACCTGGCCGAAGAGCGTCGGCATCATGGACGCGACGGGCCGAGCCACAGGTCGATGCTGCTCCGCGTCCCTTTCGCGGCGTGTTGTCATACCGTTCATCGAAACCGCTAGGAAGCCCATGACCATCCACTCCGAAGCCGCCGCCCTCCTCGCCCGGTCCCATCGGCTGGGTGCTGATCCCCGCAATACGAACTACGCCGGCGGCAACGCCTCCGCCAAAGGCACCGCCACCGACCCCGTCACCGGTGGTGACGTCGAGCTGATGTGGGTGAAGGGATCCGGCGGGGACCTCGGGACGCTCACCGAGGGCGGGCTCGCGGTGCTGCGGATCGACCGCCTCCGTGCGCTCGCCGGTGTCTATCCGGGCGTCGACCGCGAGGACGAGATGGTCGCCGCCTTCGACTACTGCCTGCACGGCAAGGGCGGGGCCGCGCCCTCCATCGACACCGCGATGCACGGGCTCGTCGACGCCCCGCACGTGGACCATCTGCACCCGGACTCCGGCATCGCGCTCGCCTGTGCCGCGGACGGGGAGAAGCTCACCGCCGAGTGTTTCGGGGACACCGTGGCGTGGGTGCCGTGGCGCCGGCCCGGGTTCCAGCTCGGCCTGGACATCGCCGCCGTCAAGGCCGCCAACCCGCGGGCGATCGGGTGTGTCCTCGGCGGGCACGGGATCACCGCCTGGGGCGACAGCTCCGCGGAGTGCGAGCGGAACTCGCTGCACATCATCCGCACCGCCGAGAAGTTCCTGGCGGAGCGCGGGAAGGCGGAGCCGTTCGGGCCCGTCCTCGCGGGGTACGACGCACTGCCCGAGGCCGAGCGCCGGGAGCGGGCCGCCGCCCTCGCGCCGTACGTCCGGGCGATCGCCTCCCAGGACCGGGCGCAGGTCGGCCACTTCACCGACTCCGACGTCGTCCTCGACTTCCTGGCGCGGGCCGGACATCCGCGGCTCGCGGCGCTGGGTACCTCGTGCCCGGACCACTTCCTGCGGACGAAGGTACGGCCGCTGGTGCTCGACCTGCCGCCGACCGCTCCGCTGGACGAGGCGGTCGCGCGGCTGCGCGAACTGCACACCGGGTACCGGGAGGAGTACGCCGCCTACTACCGGCGGCACGCCCTGCCCGACTCCCCCGCCATGCGCGGCGCCGACCCGGCGATCGTGCTGGTGCCCGGCGTCGGCATGTTCAGCTTCGGGAAGGACAAGCAGACCGCGCGCGTCGCGGGTGAGTTCTATGTGAACGCCGTCAACGTGATGCGCGGGGCCGAAGCCGTGTCGACGTACGCGCCGATCGAGGAGTCGGAGAAGTTCCGGATCGAGTACTGGGCGCTGGAGGAGGCCAAGCTCCGGCGGATGCCGGGGCCGAAGGCGCTGGCGACCCGGGTCGCGCTGGTGACCGGGGCCGGCAGCGGGATCGGGAAGGCGATCGCGCACCGGCTGGCGGCCGAGGGTGCCTGTGTCGTGGTCGCCGACCTGAACGCGGAGAGCGCGGCCGGGGTCGCCGAGGAGCTCGGCGGGGCCGACAAGGCCGTCGCGGTCACCGTCGACGTGACGGACGAGGAGCAGATCGCCGCCGCCTTCCGGGCCGCCGTGCTGGCCTTCGGCGGGGTCGACCTCGTCGTCAACAACGCCGGGATCTCCATCTCCAAGCCGCTGCTGGAGACCTCGGCGCGGGACTGGGACCTCCAGCACGACATCATGGCCCGCGGTTCCTTCCTGGTGTCGCGGGAGGCGGCCCGGGTGATGATCGCGCAGGGGATCGGCGGTGACATCGTCTACATCGCCTCCAAGAACGCCGTGTTCGCCGGGCCCAACAACATCGCCTACTCGGCGACGAAGGCCGACCAGGCTCATCAAGTGCGGCTGTTGGCGGCCGAGTTGGGTGAGCACGGGATCCGGGTCAACGGGGTGAACCCGGATGGTGTGGTGCGCGGGTCGGGGATCTTCGCCGGTGGGTGGGGGGCGCAGCGGGCCGCCGTGTACGGGGTGGAGGAGTCGAAGCTGGGCGAGTTCTACGCGCAGCGGACCATCCTCAAGCGTGAGGTGCTGCCCGAGCATGTGGCGAACGCGGTGTTCGCGCTGACGGGCGGAGAGCTCAGCCACACCACCGGGCTGCATGTGCCCGTCGACGCGGGTGTGGCGGCCGCGTTCCTGCGATGAGCTCGCCGAGGTCGTATGCGGCGGTCGACCTGGGCGCGTCCAGCGGGCGGGTCATGGTCGGCCGGGTCGGGCCGGACTCGCTGGAGCTGGCCGAGGCGCACCGGTTCGCGAACCGGCCGGTGCGGGTGCCGGAGGGGCTGCGGTGGGACGTACTCGCCCTGTACGCCGGGGTGTTGGACGGTCTGCGGGCCGCAGGGCAGGTGGCCTCCGTCGGCATCGACAGCTGGGCCGTGGACTACGGGCTGCTGGACGCCGACGGGGCTCTGCTGGGCAACCCGGTGCACTACCGGGACGCCCGCACGGAGGGTGTCGCCGAGAAGGTGTGGGCGACGCTGCCGGCGGCGGAGCTCTACGCCCGCACGGGCCTGCAGTACGCCCCCTTCAACACCCTCTACCAGCTGGTGGCCGCGCGATCGAGTGCTCAGTTCGCGCACGCCGAGCGCCTGTTGCTCATTCCCGACCTGCTGTCGTACTGGCTGACCGGGGAGCAGGGCACCGAGCTGACCAATGCCTCCACCACCCAGCTGATCGATCCCCGGACGCGCGACTGGGCGTACGAGGTCGCGGACCGGCTGGGGATCGGCCTCGGGATGTTCGCGCCGCTGCGGCGGCCCGGGGATCCGGCCGGGGAGCTGCGGCCCGAGGTGCTGGAGGAGGCGGGGCTGACCGGGCCGGTGCCGGTGACCGCCGTCGGCTCGCACGACACCGCGTCCGCGGTGGCCGCCGTGCCGGCGTCCGGCGAGCGGTTCGCCTACATCTGCACCGGCACCTGGTCACTGGCCGGGCTCGAACTCACCGCCCCGGTACTGACCGAGGAGAGCCGGGCCGCCAACTTCACCAACGAACTGGGCCTCGACGGCACGGTCCGCTATCTGCGCAACATCATGGGGCTGTGGCTGCTCCAGGAGTGTGTACGGGCCTGGGGCGAACCGGAGTTGGACGGGCTGCTGCGAGAGGCGGCCGGCGTGCCGGCGCTGCGCTCGGTGGTGGACGCGGGGGATGCCGAGTTCCTGGCCCCCGGCCGGATGCCGGAGCGGATCGCCGAGGCGTGCCGGGTCTCGGGGCAGCCGGTGCCGGGGACGCCCGGTGAGATCACCCGGTGCATTCTCGACTCGCTGGCGCTCGCCCACCGGCGGGCGGTCCTGACGGCGCAGCGGCTCGCCGGTCATCCGGTGGACACGGTGTACGTGGTGGGCGGCGGCACCCGCAACGCGCTGCTCTGCCAGCTCACCGCCGACGCCTGCGGGCTGCCGGTGGTGGCGGGGCCGACGGAGGCGGCGGCCCTCGGGAACGTGCTGGTCCAGGCCCGCACGCACGGTGTCGTCGGCGATCTCGCCGACATGCGGCGACTGCTCGTGAGCACCCAGCCGCTGACCCGGTACACGCCGCGCGGCGGCACCGCCCGCTGGGCGGCGGCCGAGGCGCGTCTCACCACGCGGTGACAAGGCGCCACCGGTCACCCGGTGGCGACTCAGGACCCGCCACACCGGGACCGGGTCTCCCGCTGATCGCACCGGCCCATTACGCTGCACTCATCCGATGATCGACCTCTAGGAGCCGCGATGCGTGTCGCCCTCTTCCTGACCTGCGTCAACGACACGCTCTATCCGGAGACCGGCCGCGCCGTGGTGAAACTCCTGACCAGGCTGGGCGTCGAGGTCGATTTCCCGATGGGCCAGACCTGCTGCGGGCAGGCCCACTACAACACCGGCTACCGTCACGAGGCCGAGCCGCTGGCCCGGCATTTCTCCGATGTCTTCGGGGAGTACGAGGCGATCGTGACCCCGTCCGGGTCCTGCGGGGCGATGGTGCGGGAGCTGTATCCGCGGATGGGCGAACGGGCCCGGGCCGAGGGGCGCGGCAGCGGGCTGGCGGCGGCGCTGGCGCCGGTGGTGCCGAAGACGTACGAGCTGACGGAGTTCCTGGTGGACGTCCTGGGGGTGACGGACGTCGGGGCATATTATCCGCACTATGTCACATACCACCCGACCTGCCACGGGTTGCGGAGTCTGGGCCTCGCCGACCGCCCCCGCCGCCTCCTCCAGGCCGTCAAGGGCCTGGAGCTGGTGGAGCTGCCCGGCGCCGAGGAGTGCTGCGGGTTCGGCGGCACGTTCGCGCTGAAGAACCCCGACGTCTCGGCGGCGATGGGCACCGACAAGGTGCGCAACGCCGAGTCGACCGGCGCTCAGGTGCTGTGCGCGGCCGACAACTCCTGCCTGATGCACATCGGCGGCACCATGACCCGGCTCGGCAGCGGGATGCGGCCGGTGCACATCGCGGAGATCCTGGCGAGCACGGAGGAGGAGCCGGCCGTATGAGCGGGACCTATCTGGGGATGCCGGCCTTCCCGGAAGCCGCGCGCGAGGCCGTCAACAACCCCACCCTGCGCGGGAACCTGCGCCACGCCACGCACACCATCCGCGCCAAGCGGGCCAAGGCGGTCGCCGAGGTGTCCGACTGGGCCGCGCTGCGCGAGGCGGGCAAGCAGATCAAGGACCACACGCTCCGGCATCTCGACCGCTATCTGGTCCAGTTGGAGGAGGCGGTGACGGCGGCGGGCGGCACCGTCCACTGGGCCGCGGACGCCGACGAGGCGAACCGGATCGTCACCGAACTGGTCCAGGAGACCGGTGAGTCGGAGGTCGTGAAGGTCAAGTCGATGGCCACGCAGGAGATCGGCCTGAACGAGGCGCTGGAGGCCGCGGGCATCCGGGCCTACGAGACCGATCTCGCCGAGCTGATCGTGCAGTTGGGCCATGACCGGCCCTCGCACATCCTCGTCCCCGCCATCCACCGCAACCGGGGTGAGATCCGGGACATCTTCCGCAAGGAGATGGGTGAGTGGGGGCGCCCGGCGCCCGAGGGCCTCACCGACACCCCGGCCGAACTCGCCGAGGCGGCCCGGCTCCACCTCCGGGAGAAGTTCCTGCGCGCGAAGGTCGGCATCTCCGGCGCCAACTTCATGGTCGCCGAGACCGGCACCCTGGTCGTCGTCGAGTCCGAGGGCAACGGGCGGATGTGCCTCACCCTCCCGGAGACGCTGATCTCGGTCGTCGGCATCGAGAAGATCGTGCCGACCTGGCGCGACCTGGAGGTCTTCCTGCAGACCCTGCCCCGCTCCTCCACCGCCGAGCGCATGAACCCGTACACCTCGGCCTGGACCGGTACCACCGAGGGCGACGGACCGCAGACCTTCCACCTGGTGCTCCTGGACAACGGCCGCAGCGACACCCTCGCCGACGAGGTCGGCCGCCAGGCCCTGCGCTGCATCCGCTGCTCGGCCTGCCTGAACGTCTGCCCGGTGTACGAGCGGGCGGGCGGCCACGCCTACGGCTCGGTCTACCCGGGCCCGATCGGCGCCATCCTCAGCCCCCAGCTCCGGGGCATGCAGAGCGAGATCGACGCCTCGCTGCCGTACGCCTCGTCGCTGTGCGGGGCCTGCTACGAGGTCTGCCCGGTCGCCATCGACATCCCCGAGGTGCTGGTGCACCTGCGGGAGCGGGTGGTGGAGGGCGGCGAGGCGGTCCGCGACGGCAACAAGGTGCTGCTCAAGCCGGCCAAGGGGCACGCGGCCGAGCGGGCGGCGATGCGCGCGGCCCGCTGGGCGTTCTCCCACCCGGCCGCCCTGCGCACCGGCCAGCGGCTCGCCTCCCGCAGCCGCCGGCTGCATCCCCGTACACTGCCGGGCCCCGGCCGGGCGTGGAGCGCGACCCGGGACCTGCCCGCCGTACCGGCGGAGCCGTTCCGGGACTGGTGGCAGCGGACCGGCGGCGGAAAGGGCGGCGCGAAGTGAGCAGCAGGGAGCGGATCCTCGGCCGGGTGCGACGCGCCCTTGCCGAGGTACGGGACGAGGACACGCCCGTCGAGCGGGCGTATCTGCGGGAGCACGGCGCGCGGAGCGTCGCGGAGACGGTGGACCTGCTCGCCGAGAACCTGGCGGACTACCGGGCGATCGTGCACCGGTGCACGAAGGACGAACTGGCCGCCACGATCGGGCGGTTGCTCGCCGAGCGCGGTTCGAAGTCGGTGGCCGTACCCACGGGGCTGCCCCCGGAGTGGCTGGCAGCGACCGAGGCCGAGCAGGTCGCGGACCGTGCCGAGACCACCCCGTACGAACTCGACCGGGTCGGCAGTGTGGTCACCGGCTGCGCGGTCGCGGTCGCCGAGACCGGCACGATCGTCCTGGACGGCGGCCCGGACCAGGGCCGCCGCCGGATCACCCTCGTGCCCGATCACCACATCTGTGTCGTACGGGTCCCGGAGCAGGTGGTGTCCTCCGTGCCCCAGGCCCTGGAACGACTCGACCCGGCCCGCCCGTTGACCTGGATCTCCGGCCCCTCCGCGACCAGCGACATCGAGCTGGACCGGGTCGAGGGGGTGCACGGTCCGCGGAGCCTTGAGGTGGTGCTCGTCAGCGGCGACCAGCCGGGCGCCCAGGTCAACGCAGGCGATCGGTGAGGGTCGCGGTTAACGTGTGGGAATGATCCGGTTCGAGCAGGTCACCAAGCGGTACGCGGACGGGACGACCGCGGTGGACGGCCTCTCCTTCGAGGTGGCCGAGGGTGAACTCGTCACCCTCGTCGGCCCCTCCGGCTGCGGCAAGACCACGACGATGATGATGGTCAACCGGCTGATCGAACCGACCTCGGGCCGGATCCTCGTCGGCGGCGAGGATGTCGCGGCCGTCGACCCGGTCCGGCTGCGGCGCCGGATCGGCTATGTCATCCAGCAGGTGGGCCTGTTCCCGCACCGCACGATCCTGGACAACACCGCCACCGTCCCGGCCCTGCTCGGCTGGAAGCGGGCCGCGGCCCGGGCCCCGGCCGCCGCACTCCTCCGGCTCGTGGGCGAGGACCCGAACTCGAACGGGGCCCGCGCCCCGGCCCCGCGCTGCGGCGGCCAGCGG
>NZ_JBSHBL010000002.1:0-58153 GCF_053611985.1 Streptomyces sp. NPDC054770 | reverse complement strand
CCTCGAAGCCCCAGGTGTCGCGCAGCAGCCCGGTCAGCAGCGCCTCGTCGGCCTGGACCCGAAGACGTACGGGCCGCGCTACCCGGACCAGCTCTCCGGCGGCCAGCGGCAGCGCGTCGGCGTGGCCCGGGCGCTCGCCGCCGATCCCCCGGTGCTGCTGATGGACGAGCCGTTCGGCGCGGTCGACCCGGCGGTGCGGGAGCAGTTGCAGGACGAGTTCCTGCGGATGCAGGCCGCCGTGCGCAAGACCGTGCTGCTGGTCACGCACGACATCGAGGAAGCCGTGCGGCTCGGCGACCGGATCGCGGTGTACGGGCAGGGGCGGATCGAGCAGTTCGACACTCCCGGGGTGGTGCTGGGCAGGCCGGCCACGCCGTACGTGGCCGGGTTCGTGGGCGCGGACCGCGGGCTGAAGCGGCTGTCGGTGACCGACATCGAGCCGGACGACCTGGAGCAGCCGGCGATCGCCCGCCTGGACGAGTCCGCCGAGAGCGCCGCGGAGCGGCTGCGGGCGGCGGGCGCCCGGTGGGCCGTGGTCCTCGACACGGACGGCGACCTGCACGGCTGGGTGGGCCGGGACGAGCTGGCGGCGGGCGGCACGGTCGGCGAACTCGCCCACCGGATGACCGCGTGGGTACCGGTGGGCGCCCCGCTGAAGCAGGCGTTCGGTGTGATGCTCCAGTACGACGCCGGGTGGGTCGCGGTGCTGGACGGCTCGCGCTTCCTCGGCGTGCTGACCCCGGCCAGGCTGCACGAGGCGCTGCGCCGCTCGGTGGACGCGGACGCGCGTGGCGTCTCGCGGGGTCAGGTGCCGTTCGACTCGGTCTCCGACGCCTGACCGGCGGCGGTCGGCACGGCGTTCATCGTCAGCACGTCAGCAGTACGCCATCGGGCAGCCGCGGCGCAGCGAGTGCTGGGCGGCCCGCAGGTACAGCGCGACGTAGAAGGCGGTGTCCAGGTCCTCGCCCCAGGGGCCGGGGCGGGCGGCGGCCGCCTCCTTCGCCGGGCCCTCCAGGAACCACATGGTCAGATCGAGGTTGTCGCAGGCCTCGGGTATCGCTTCGACGGGAAGCCCGATCGCCGCCGCCAGCCGCTGCGCGAGGGCGAGCACCTCGGGTGCGCCGGCGACCACCGTCTCGTCGGTGTAGGCGGAGGCGAGGGGCAGCCGGATCTCCTCGTCGAGCGAGAAGGGCACCAGCACCGACCAGCCCAGCAGCAGCTCCGTCTCCCCTGCCGACAGGTGCTCCCGGCACAGGGCAGCCAACCCGCCCATGGGCGGTACCAGCTTCTCCTCGAACGACAGCCCCGAACCGCGCACGAAGGCGGCCGCCTCGGGCACCGACTCGTACGGCGCCAGCCCACGCCGTCGCAGCTCCGCGTCGAGGGCCGAGGCGAGGTTGCCCTTGCCGCCCTCGTCCTCGTCGCCGTCGAGCCATTCCTGCGCACCGATACTCACCAGGTAGATCCCCATACCGAGAACGTACCGCCCGCCACTGACAACGGGCCCGGCCGTCACTTCACCGGCCGTCACTTCACCGGTCGTCACTTCACCGGTCGTCACTTCACCGGTCGTCACTTCACCGGTCGTCACTTCAGCAGACCCTTGTCCCGCAGATAGGTCCGGGCCACGTCCTGGGCCAGTCGCCGCCAGCTGTCGACCTGCTGGTTCATCGAGGCCAGGTCGGCCGTGGTCAGGACGTCGTTGAGCTTGCCGAGTGCCTTGGTGACCCGCTCGCTGCCGGCCCGGGCGCGGTTGACGACCGGGACGACGTAGTCGGCGTTCTGGAGGTGTCTGTCGTCGGCGAGGAGGACCAGGCCGAACTGACCGAGCGTCGCGTCGGTGGTCGTGGTCAGCACCATCTGGTCCTGCCCGCTCTGCACGGCCCGCTTGGCCTGGGTGGTGCCGACGCCCTTGGGATCGACGCCGGTGATGTCGATGCCGTAGACCTTCTTCAGCCCCGGCTCGCAGTACGGCCGCTGCACGCACTCGTCCCCCGCCGCGAGCCGTACCTTCAGTCCCGAGGCGCCGAGGTCACTGAGCGTCCTGAGGTGGTGCTGCCGGGCGTAGGCGGCGGTGACCGCGAAGGCGTTCTGGTCCACCGCCCGTCCCGGGTCGAGGACGGTGAGGCCACGGGGTGTGGCAAGGCGGCGCAGTGCCTTCATCGTGGTGGCGAGGTCGGGCGAGCCGACGGGGGGTGCGTCGGGGCCGTTGGTCTTGGCGTTGAGCCAGTCGGCGAAGGTGGCCGCGTATTCGGGGACGACGTCGATCTGCCCGGACTCCAGGGCCGGTTCGTAGATTTCACGGTTGGCGACGGTGATCAGGGAGGTCCGGTATCCGGCCTGGTCGAGAAGCTGGGCGTACATCTGGGCGAGCAGGTCGCTCTCGGTGAAGCCGGCGGAGCCGATGGTCAGGTGCTTGCTGTCGCCCGGGGGCGCGGTGACCTCGCCGCGGTTCTCCAGGGAGGGGCCGGTGGTGCAGGCGGTGAGGGCGAGGAGCAGGGCGCCGGCCGCCGTGCGGAGTCTCATCGCGAGCCCCGCAGCCAGACCGGGGCGAGCCGTTCGACGAGTTCGAAGACGCCCTCGACGATCAGGGCGAACACGGCGACCAGGATCGCTCCGGCGACCACCATGGGCGTGCTGGCCAGGTTGAATCCGGCGGTGATGATCCGGCCGAGTCCGCCGCCGCCCGCGAGCGCGGCGATGGTGGCGGTGGCGACGAGTTGGACGGCGGCGATCCGCACCCCGGTGAGGATCATGGGGAGCGAAAGGGGCAGTTCCACGCGAAACAGCATCTGCCGCCCGGTCATCCCCATCCCCCGCGCGGCCTGGACGATGCTCCGGTCGACCTCGCGCATGCCGACGTAGGCGTTGGTGAGCAGGGGCGGTACGGCGAACAGCACCAGGGCGACCACGGTGGGGCCCTCGCCCCAGCTGCCGATCGGGGTGAGGAGGAGCAGCACCAGGACGGCGAAGGTGGGGACGGCCCGGCCGACGTTGGAGATGTTCACGGCGAGCGCGCCTCCCTTGCCGAGGTGGCCGAGGACCAGCGCGACCGGGAGCGCGATCAGGCAGCTGATGACGAGGCAGACGACGGTGAGGACGAGGTGCTGGAGCAGCCGGTGCGCGATGCCGTCGTCGCCGGCCCAGTGCGCGGCGTCGGTGAGCCAGGCCCACGCGTCGGTGAGCGTCTTCACGCGCGGGCCGCCCGCGTCCACGGGGTGAGCAGCCGCTGCACCCCGAGCAGCAGCAGGTCGGCGGCGACGGCGATCAGCACGCAGAGCACGGAGGCGGTCAGCACCTGGGCCTTGAAGTAGGTGTTCATGCCGGCGTAGATCAGGTTGCCGAGTCCGCCGAAGCCGACGATCGCGCCGACGGTGACCAGGGAGACCGCGGAGACGGTGGCGATGCGCAGGCCGGCCATCGCGGCGGGCAGCGCGAGGGGCAGTTCGACGGTGAGCAGGAGGCGGATCGGGCCGTAGCCCAGGCCGCGGGCGGCCTGTCGGGTCTCCTCGGGGACGGCCCGCAGGCCCGCGAGGATGTTGCGGACGAGCAGGGTGAGCGAGTACAGCACCAGGCCGGCGACGACGAGGGTGGCCGAGAGCCCGTACAGGGGCAGGAGCAGGGAGAACATCGCCAGGGACGGGATGGTGTAGAGGATGGTCGTGACGCCGAGGACGGGTCCGGCCGACCAGCGCCAGCGGCGGGCCAGTACGGCCAGCGGGACGGCGATGACGAGCCCGATGAGCACCGCGACCGCGGTGAGCCGCAGGTGCTGGCCGACCGCGTCGAGGAGGATCTGGCGGCGGCTGGTCAGATAGGCACCGCAGATCCACTCGTTGCGCACGAGGCAGTCGTTCGGGGGCGCGGTCACGCCTCCATTGCATCGGCTGGGCGACCGGCCCGGCTCGTTGTGGTGATCCGTCCGGGTCGGCTACTCCAGGCCGGCCGCGTCCATGAGGGCGTCGGCCGTTCCGGTGGCCAGGCCGTCGTCCAGTCGTTCGATGCGGGCACCGGCGCGGGCGCTGGCGCCGTCGAAGACCAGCATCAGCTGCCGGGCGAGGACGGCGGGGTCCGCCGCGCCGCCCTGTTCGGCCTGCTCGCGGAAGAAGCTCTCCAACCGGTCCTTGACCGCTGTGGCGACCACGCTCGCCGGGTGTTCGGGGTCCTTCAGCTCGACCAGGACGGCGAGGTAGGGGCAGCCGCGGTAATCGGGGTCCGCGGCGCCCTTCGCCTGCCGTTCGAAGACGTACCGGATCCGCTCGCGGGGCGTGGCCGCCGCGGTGTCGGCGGGCGTGAGCTGGGCCTCGTACCGGTGCCTGCGGCGTTCCAGGCTGGCGGCCAGCATCTCGTCCTTGCTGTCGAAGAGCTGGTACATCGAGCGCTTGGAGACCCCGGCCGACCTGCACAGCGCCTCGACACCGATGGAGACGCCGTCGCGGTAGAAGAGCTCGGCGGCGGCCTCGAGGAGCCGGTCCCGGGGGGACGCCTTGTCTGTGGTGGCCATACGGCCGAGGTTACCGCGCGGAACGCCCCGAGGAAACCGATCGGTATACAGGGTGGCAGGGGAGCTGAACAAGCGCTTAGATAGGAGCCTGACCTGCTCCCCGTGTGCGTTCCACGACCCTGACCAGCCGGAGGCCCCGTTGTTCACTTCCGTCGACGACGTCTCCGCGCGCCTCGCGGAGACCGGCTACCTCGCCTCCCCCGCCGTCGCCACCACCGTCTTCCTGGCCGACCGGCTCGGCAAACCGCTCCTCGTCGAGGGCCCCGCCGGAGTCGGCAAGACCGAGCTGGCCAAGGCCGTGGCGGCGGTGGCCGGGGCCCGGCTGGTGCGCCTGCAGTGCTACGAGGGCGTGGACGAGTCCCGGGCGCTGTACGAGTGGAACCACGCCAAGCAGCTGCTGCGGATCAGCGCCGGCCGGGACGAGACCTGGGACGAGGCCCGCACCGACATCTTCAGCGAGGAGTTCCTGCTCCCCCGCCCGCTGCTCACCGCGATCCGGGGCGACGACCCCAAGGTGCTGCTGATCGACGAGACCGACAAGGCCGACGTCGAGGTGGAGGGCCTGCTCCTGGAGGTGCTCAGCGACTTCCAGGTGACAGTCCCCGAACTGGGCACGGTCACCGCGACCCGCCGCCCCTTCGTCGTGCTCACCTCCAACGCCAGCCGTGAGCTGTCCGAGGCGCTGCGCCGCCGTTGCCTGTTCCTGCACATCGGCTTCCCGGACGAGGAGCTGGAGCGCCGGATCGTACGGCTGAAGGTGCCGGGACTCACCGAGGCACTCACCGAGTCCGTCGTCCGGGTGGTCGGGGCGCTGCGGGCGATGGACCTGCGCAAGGTCCCCTCGGTGGCGGAGACCATCGACTGGGCGCGCACCCTGCTGGCCCTGGGCGCCGACACGCTGGACGAGCAGGTCGTACGGGACTCCCTGGGCGTGATCCTCAAGCACCAGGACGACATCCAGAAGGCGGCCGCCAAGCTGGACCTGGACGCGCTGTGAGCACACCGGCCGACGTGACGGCGGATGCTCCGGCCGACCTCGCCGACCGGCTGACGGGGCTGGTCGGCGCGCTGCGGGCGCACGGGGTGCGGGTCGGCACCGGGGAGACCGTGGACGCGGGCCTGGCGGTGGCGGCGCTGGGTCTGGCGGACCGGGTGCTGCTGCGCGAGGGGCTGGCGGCCACCCTGCTGCACGGCACCGGCCAACGGGCCGTGTTCGACCAGGTCTTCGACCTGTACTTCCCGCGCGCGGTGGGCGGGCCCGGCGGTGGCTCCGACGGCGGGTCCGGTGACCGGGAGGAGCTGCGGGAGCGGCTCGCCGCCGCCCTGGCGGACGACGACACGGCGCTGCTGCGGCAGTTGGCGGCCGAAGCCGTGGACGGCCTGGGCGGATACGGGAGTTCACCGGGCTCGGACGGCTGGTCGTCGTACCAGACCCTGGACCGGCTGCGGCCGCAGACGCTGCTCGCGCGGGTGCGGGCGGACGTCCGGGCGCGGGGCGGCGGCACGGGGTTCGCGGACCGGCTGCTCGACGACGAGATCCGGCGGCGGATCGAGGACTTCCGGGGGATGGTCGCGGCGGAGGCCCGGCGCCGGGTGGCCGAGCGGCGCGGCCGGGATCGGATCGCCCGGCGGGCGGTGGCACCGAGCGCCGACCGGGTGGACTTCCTGTCCGCGGGGCGGGAGCAGCTCACCGAGCTGCGCAGGACCGTACAGCCGCTGGCGCGGAAGCTGGCGACCCGGCTGGCCGCGCGCCGCCGCCGGGCCGCGCGGGGCACCATCGACCTGCGGCGCACCCTGCGCGGCTCGCTGTCGACGGGCGGGGTGCCGATGCGGCCGGTGCTGCGCCGGCGCCGGCCGGTCCGCCCCGAACTGGTGCTGCTGTGTGACGTCTCGGGCTCGGTGTCGGGGTTCTCCGACTTCACGATGCTGCTGGTGCAGGCGCTGCACGACCAGTTCAGCAAGGTCCGGGTGTTCGCCTTCGTCAACCGGATCGACGAGGTGACCGGCCTCCTGGAGCACGGCCGGGCCGATCCGGAGGGGCTGGGCGCCCGGATCCGCGCCGAGGCGACGCTCACCGGCTGGCACGGCAGCAGCGACTACGGCGTCGCGCTCGGCGAGTTCGCGGAGCGGTACGGCGCCGCGGTGGGCCCGCGCACCACGGTGTTCGTCCTCGGCGACGCCCGCACCAACAACCTCGACCCGAACCTCGCCGCCGTCCGCCGGATCGCCGGACAGGCGCGGCGCGTCTACTGGCTGAACCCCGAGCCGCACTCCCTGTGGGGCACCGGCGACTCGGCCGCGCCCGACTACGCCGAACTCGTGGAGATGCACGAGTGCCGCACCGCCCGCCAGCTCGGCGGGCTGATCGCGCGGCTGCTGCCGGTGTGACACGCCGGGTGCCGCCACCTACGTACGGTGACGGCACCCGCCGGGCACCCCTGCCCTCCTCGGCCTTCCTCAGCCCTCGCTGGCCTTCGCGTAGTCCGTCGCCATGCCGCCGGCGAAGTCGTACACGATGCACTGCTCGTCCCCCACGACCCAGGCGTCGTGCCCCGCCGGAAGGACGAAGACGTCGCCGGGGCCGATCTCGCCCTCGCCGCCGTCGTCCATGACGAGGTGCATCCTGCCCTGCACCACATAGCCGTTGTGGTGAACCATGCAGCTCTCGGTGCCCGCGATCGGCGCCACCGACTCCGACCAGCGCCAGCCCGGCTCGAAGGTGGCGATGGCGAAGTCGAGGCCGGTCAGGTGCACGGACTCCAGGTGGCCGCGGGGGAAGTCGCGCCGCTCGTCCGGTTTGTCGACCGTCTTGATCTCCAGCATGACCGGTGTCCTCCCTTCGAACTCCCGTCCACCACTCCATCGTCTTCCTGTCAACTCGGGAGCGCCATTCGGCGGAACGAGGTGTGGATGCGGCGCGGGCGGTGGGGGTCGGCGGTCTTCCGGTGAGGTGTGCCATGTGACATATTACTGCCGTGAGCATGCGACTGACCTGCGACGTCGTAGTGATCGGGGCAGGCATGGTAGGCGCCGCCTGCGCCCTGTACGCGTCCCGGGCGGGGCTGGACGTCATCGTGGTGGATCGCGGCCCGGTGGCCGGCGGCACCACCGGGGCGGGCGAGGGCAATCTGCTCGTCTCCGACAAGGAGCCGGGACCCGAACTCGAACTCGCCCTGCTGTCCGGCCGGTTGTGGACCGGCCTGGCCGGGGAGCTGGGTGACCTGATCGAGTACGAGCCCAAGGGCGGGGTGGTCGTCGCGGCCGACCCCGAAGGGCTGGCCGCCCTGGAGCGGTTCGCGGCCGGGCAACGGGCCGCCGGGGTGACGGCGGAGAACGTCGACGCTGACCAACTCCACGAACTGGAGCCGTACTTGGCACCCGGCCTGACCGGCGGAGTGCGCTACCCCCAGGACGCCCAGGTCATGCCGACGCTGGCCGCCGCACACCTCGTACGGGCCTCCGGCGCCCGCCTGTCGACCGGCCGCACGGTGACGGAGGTGCTGCGCGGCGCCGACGGTGCCGTACGTGGCGTCCGTACCGGTCACGGCGACATCCACGCCCCGGCCGTGGTGAACGCGGCCGGGACCTGGGGCGGCGAGGTGGCCGCCCTCGCCGGTGTGCGCCTGCCCGTGCTCCCCCGGCGCGGCTTCGTGCTGGTCACCGAGCCGTTGCCGCGCCGGGTACGGCACAAGGTGTACGCCGCCGACTACGTGGCCGACGTGGCCAGCGACTCGGCCGCCCTGCAGACCTCGCCGGTCGTCGAGGGCACGGCGGCCGGGCCGGTCCTGATCGGCGCGAGCCGGGAACGCGTCGGCTTCGACCGGTCGTTCTCGCTGCCGGCCCTGCGGGCGCTGGCGGCGGGCGCGACCCGGCTGTTCCCGTTCCTGTCCGGGGTCCGGGCGCTGCGCACCTACCTGGGTTTCCGCCCCTACCTGCCCGACCACCTCCCCGCGATCGGCCCCGACCCCCGTGCGCCGGGCCTCTTCCACGCCTGCGGGCACGAGGGCGCGGGCATCGGACTTGCCACCGGTACCGGGCAGTTGATCGCCCAGGTGCTCAGCGGCAAACACCCCGAGCTGGACCTGACCCCGTTCCGTCCCGAGCGTTTCGGCGAGGAGGCCCTGTGAACCCCCTGGAGCTGGCGCGGGCCCGGCCCGGCCCCGCCTTCACCGCCACCTTCGACGGCCGCGAGATCGTGGCGCTGCCCGGCCAGACGGTCGCGGCCGCGCTCTGGTCCGCCGGTGTCACGTCCTGGCGGACCACCCGCGACGAGGGCCGTCCCCGCGGGGTCTTCTGCGGGATCGGGGTCTGTTTCGACTGCCTGGTCACCGTCAACGGCCGCCCCAACCAACGGGCTTGTCTGGTGCCCGTGCAGCCGGGCGATGCGATCCGCACGCAGCAGGGCACCGGTCACGATGACTGACGCGAGCCGGCCGGAGACCTCACCCCGTCTCGCCGTGATCGGCGCGGGCCCGGCCGGGCTCGCCGCCACCCTGGCGGCCGCCCGGCACGGCCTGCGCGTCATCCTGGTCGACGCGGCGCCGGAGGCCGGCGGTCAGTTCTACCGGCAGCCCGCCGCCGGGCTCGGCGCCGGCCGCCCGCAGGCACTGCACCACCGGTGGCGCGACTGGGAGCGGTTGCGCGACGGTCTCGAACTGCACGTCACAGCAGGCCGGGTGACACATCTGCGGGACCATCACGTGTGGTGCGTGACGCGGCGGCGGACCGGTTTCACCGTGCACGCGCTGCTCGGCCCGGTGCAGGAGGAGCCCGTCGAGGTGCGCGCGGACGCGGTAATGCTCGCGACCGGCGGCTACGAGAAGGTGCTGCCCTTCCCCGGCTGGACGCTCCCCGGTGTCGTCACGGCGGGCGGGGCGCAGGCCATGCTGAAGGGCGGACTGGTGCTGCCGGGCCGTACGGCGGTCGTCGCCGGCACCGGACCGCTGCTGCTGCCGGTCGCCACCGGGCTCGCGGCGGCGGGCGCCCGGGTGGCGGCGCTGGTGGAGTCCGCCGACCCGCGGGCCTTCGTACGGCACTCACCAGCACTGACCACCCGGCCGGCCAAGCTCGCCGAAGGCGCCCACTACACGGCCCGGTTGCTCCGGCACGGGGTGCGCACCCTGGTCCACCACACCGTCGTCGAGGCGCACGGCGACCAGCGGCTCGACGCCGTCACCGTCGCCGCACTCGACGCCGCGGGCCGGGTACGGCCGGGCACCCGGCGGCGCATCGACTGCGACACCCTGGCCGTCGGGCACGGCATGCTCCCGCACACCGACCTCGCCCAGGGCCTGGGCTGCCGGATCGACGGGGTCGCGGTGCACGTGGACGACGAGCAGCGCACCGATGTGCCGGGGGTGTGGGCGGCGGGCGAGGCCACCGGCATCGGCGGCGCGGACCTCGCCCTCGCCGAAGGGCACATCGCGGGCCGGTCGGTTGCCGCGCGGCTGGCGGGGCGGGAGCCGGACGCGCGTGGCTGGGCGGGGGCCGCCCGGGCTCGTGCGGGTCTGCGACGGTTCGCGGCGGCGATGGGCGACGCCTACGCGCCGCCCGCGCACTGGGCCGAGCAGGTCACGGACGACACGGTCGTCTGCCGCTGCGAGGAGGTCACCGGCGGGGCGGTCCGGCGGGCGGTGACCGAGCTGGGCGCGGGAGACGTACGGACCGTCAAACTGCTGACGCGGGCCGGGATGGGCTGGTGCCAGGGGCGGATGTGCGGGCCGGCGGTCGCCGGTCTGGCCGGCTGCCCGGAGACGGCGGCACGCAGGCCGTTCGCCCGGCCGGTGCCGCTCGGGGTGCTCGGGCGGGCCGGCGGCACCGAGGACGAGCAGTGACCAGTGCTATGTCACATACCACCACCCACCACCACGGAGGAGCCCCGATGACCACCCCCCACCCCCACCCCTGGCGCGGTGTCCTGGTAGCCACCGCCCTCCCCCTCCGCGACGACCTCGGCGTCGACTACGACAAGTACGCCGAGCACTGCGCCTGGCTGGTAGAGAACGGCTGCGACGGTGTCGTACCGAACGGCTCGCTCGGTGAGTACCAGGTACTCACCCCCGAGGAGCGCGCCAAGGTCGTCGAGACCGCCGTGGCCGCGATCGGCGGGGCGCGGGTGATGCCCGGGGTCGCCGCCTACGGCTCGGCCGAGGCCCGCCGCTGGGCCGAGCAGGCCCGGGACGCGGGCTGCTCGGCCGTGATGCTGCTGCCGCCCAACGCCTACCGCGCCGACGAGCGTTCGGTGCTCGCGCACTACGCGGAGGTCGCGAAGGCGGGCGTGCCGGTGGTGGCGTACAACAACCCGATCGACACCAAGGTCGACCTGGTCCCGGAACTCCTCGCCAAGCTGCACGGCGAGGGGTGCATCCACGCCGTCAAGGAGTTCTCCGGCGATGTCCGGCGCGCCTACCGGCTGGCCGAACTGGCCCCGGAACTGGACCTGTTGATCGGCGCCGACGACGTCCTGCTGGAGCTGGCGATCGCGGGTGCCAAGGGCTGGGTGGCCGGTTACCCCAACGCGCTGCCGGCCGCGACGGTCGAGCTGTACCGCGCCGCGGTGGGCGGGGACCTGGACACCGCCAAGCGGCTGTACGGGCAGCTGCATCCGCTGCTGCGCTGGGACTCCAGGGTCGAGTTCGTCCAGGCGATCAAGCTGTCCATGGACATCGTCGGCCGGCACGGCGGCGCCTGCCGCCCGCCGCGCGTGCCGCTGCTGCCCGAGCAGGAGGCCGTAATCCGCGCGGCCACCGAGAAGGCCGTCGCGGCCGGACTGGCGTGACCGGCTTCCGACTCTCTACTCACCAGGAGTGTCATGCGCAGCAAACTCGTCCTGCACGCCGTCGACTCGCACACCGAGGGCATGCCCACCCGGGTGATCACCGGCGGGATCGGCACCATTCCCGGCGCGACCATGAACGAGCGGCGGCTGTACTTCCGTGAACACCGCGATCACATCAAGCAGTTGCTGATGAACGAGCCGCGCGGGCACTCCGCGATGAGCGGGGCGATCCTGCAGCCGCCGGCCCGGCCCGACTGCGACTGGGGCGTGGTCTACATCGAGGTCTCCGGCTATCTGCCGATGTGCGGGCACGGCACGATCGGCGTGGCGACCGTGCTCGTGGAGACCGGGATGGTGGAGGTCGTGGAGCCGGTCACGACCATCCGGCTGGACACCCCGGCGGGCCTGGTCGTCGCCGAGGTGGCAGTGGAGGACGGCGCGGCGAGGAACGTCACGCTGCGGAACGTGCCGTCGTTCTCCGTGGGGCTGGACCGGAAGATCGTGCTTTCTGACGGGCGGTCAGTAACATATGACATGGCATACGGCGGCAACTTCTACGCCATCCTCCCCCTCGACGAGTTCGACCTCCCCTTCGACCGCACCCGAAAGGACGACATCCTCCGGGCCGGCCTGTCCCTCATGGAGGCGATCAACGCGGAGGCGGAGCCCGTCCACCCCGAGGACCCGTCCATCCGGGGCTGCCACCACGTCCACCTGGTCGCCCCCGGTGCCACGGCCCGCCACTCCCGGCACGCGATGGCCATCCACCCCGGCTGGTTCGACCGCTCCCCCTGCGGCACCGGCACCAGCGCGCGGATGGCCCAGCTGCACGCCCGCGGCGAACTCCCCCTGGACACCGAGTTCGTGAACGAGTCGTTCATCGGCACCCGGTTCACCGGCCGGCTCCTCGGCACCACCGAGGTCGCGGGGCTGCCCGCGGTCCTGCCCAGCTTCACCGGCCGTGCCTGGGTCACCGGCACCGCGCAGTACCTGCTGGACCCCACCGACCCGTTCCCGGCCGGCTTCGTACTCTGATTCCCCCGACGACCCTCCAGGAGTTCCACCATGGCCGACCGGCCCGCCAGCTCGCCCACCGCCGCCAAGCCCGCCATTCCGTCGCTCGGCGGCCGGAAGCCGAACTTCCGGGAGCGGGTCGTGGACGTCCTGCGTGCCGCGCTGATCGCCGGTGAACTGCGCCCCGGCGAGGTGTACTCGGCGCCGGGGCTCGCCCCCCGCCTGGGTGTCTCCGCGACCCCGGTGCGCGAGGCGATGCTCGAACTGGTGAAGGAGGGCATGGTCGAGATCGTCCCGAACAAGGGGTTCCGGGTCACCGTCGTCTCCGAGAAGCAGCTCGACGAGTACACGCATGTCCGCTCTTTGATCGAGATCCCGACGACCGTCGCCCTCGCGGCCACGGCCGACCGTACCGACCTGGAGGCGCTGCGCCCGGTCGCCCAGGAGATCGTGACCTCGGCGCTGAAGGGCGACCTCATCGCCTATGTCGAGGCCGACCTGGCCTTCCATCTGGGGCTGCTGGCACTGGCGGGCAACGACCAACTCGTCGCGGTGGTACGGGACCTGCGGCGCCGTTCGCGGCTGTACGGGCTGACGGCGCTGGTGAAGGCGGGACGCCTGAAGGCCTCCGCCGAGGAGCACCTGGAGCTCCTCGACGCGCTGCTGGCCCGCGACGAGCAGGCCGTGCACGAGATCATGACCCGCCACCTGGGCCACGTCCGCGGCCTGTGGGCGGCCCGGCAGCCCGAGCACGGCTGAGAGGTCCCGCGAACTACGTCCCGGGGCGGGCGACGGGGTCCCTTTCCGCGCCCGGCGGCACCTCGGGCCCCGGCTCCGCCACGGGCCGCGCCGCCTCGGCCGTCACCGCAGGCGCCATCGCAGGCGCCACCGCAGCCGTCACCGCGCCCTTCGCCGCGACCGGCTTCCGGCGCGGGATGAACGCGGCCACGGCCAGCGCAAGGACCGCCGCCCCCGAGCCCACCGCCATGACCACCTTGAAGCCGTTCTCGGAAGGCACGGCGGCCGTGCCGAAGACGGTGGTCAACTGGGCCAGGATCACCCCGGCGACGGCGCTCGCGGTCGACGTGCCGATGGACCGCATCAGGGTGTTGAGGCTGTTCGCGGCGGCCGTCTCGTGCGGGTCGACGGCGCCCATGATGAGCGCGGGCATCGCGCCGTAGGCGAAGCCGATACCGGCGCCGATGACGCAGGAGACGAGCACGAGCTGCCAGACGGCGTCCATCAGTACGATGTTGAGCCCGTAGCCGGCGGCCACGATCACCGCGCCGCACATGAGGGTGGTCTTCGGGCCGAAGTTCTTGGAGACGAGGGCGGACAGGGGTGCCGTCGCCATCATCACCAGGCCGGTCGGGGCCATCACCAGACCGGCGTCGAGCAGTGACCTGCCCAGACCGTAGCCGGTCGCCTCGGGCAACTGGAGAAGCTGCGGAAGCACCAGGGACATCGCGAACATCGAGAACCCGAAGGCGACCGAGGCGAGGTTCGTGACGAGGACCTGGCGGCGGGCCGTGGTGCGCAGGTCGACCAGCGGGTCCCGGGTACGGAGTTCGTACCGGCCCCAGCCGAGCAGGGTCACCACTGCGGCACCGAACAGACCGAGTGTCGTACCGCTGCCCCAGCCCCAGTCGGCACCCTTGGAGATGCCGAGCAGCAGGCAGACCAGGCCCGCCGCCATGCCGAGGGCACCGGGCAGGTCGAAGCGGCCTCCGGTGCGCACCTTCGACTCCGGTACGAGGACGAGCACCAGCAGGGCGGCGACGACACCGAGCGCGGCCGAGGTCCAGAACAGCATGTGCCAGTCGAAGTGGTCGGCGATCAGCGCGGCGGCGGGCAGGCCGAGGGCGCCGCCGACGCCGAGGGAGGCGCTCATCAGGGCGGTGGCGGAACCGAGCCGTTCGGCGGGGAGTTCGTCGCGCATGATGCTGATGCCGAGGGGGATCATGCCGGAGGCCATGCCCTGGAGCGCCCGTCCGACGATCATCGGGACGAGGGAGTCGCTGAACGCGGCCGTGACCGAGCCCGCGACGAGCAGGAACAGGCTGGTCAGCAGCATCAACCGCTTGCCGTACATGTCACCGAGCCGTCCCATGACGGGCGTGGCGACGGCGGCCGCGAGCAGGGTGGCGGTGACGGCCCAGGCCGCGTTCGACGCCGAGGCGTCGAGCAGCTTCGGCAGCTCGGGCACGATGGGGATCACCAGGGTCTGCATCAGCGAGACCACGATCCCGCCGAAGGCCAGCACCGCGACGACGGCGTTCGTCCGCGACGCGGCGGACTCCCCTGCCGCTGCCGGCCGGGGTTGTGCTCGGGTCATGGTCGGGCCTCCGTAGGGCCTCTCGGGTCTGCACGGCCCTGCCGAATGTAAGTCAATTGATTGACTTAGGCAACCGTCAGTTTGACAAGGGCAGGTCGATGAAGACTCGGCGGACGTCCTGCGTCAACTCGACTCGCGCACCACCAGGCGGCACGGCACCGTGTGCACCCCGGGCTCGGGCTCCGCGTCGATGGCCTGGAGCAGCCGCAGCGCGGCGATCCGGCCGATCTCGGCCAGGTTCATGTCGATGGTGGTGAGCGGCGGGCGGCAGGCGAGGGCCATCGTGTCCCAGTTGTCGTAGCCGACCACGGCGATGTCCTCCGGCACGTCCTTGCCGCGCTCGCGCAGTGCGTCCGCGACACCCCGGGCGATCTGGTCGTTGCCGCAGAAGACGGCGTCCGTGTCGGGGGCCGTCCGCAGCACCGCGTCGGCGGCGCGCCGCCCCCAGGCCTCGCTCCACTCCCCGAAGTGCACGCGCCCGGCGGCGAGTTGCAGGTCCGCCTCGGCCAGGTGCTGGACGGCGTACCGGGCGCGGTCCCGGGCGGCCTGGTGGTGCTCGGGTCCGGTGACATGGGCGATGCGGGTACGGCCGGTGGCGAGCAGGTGCTCCACGGCGAGCCGGGCGCCGCCGCGGTCGTCGGTCACGACGGAGGTGTCGGCGGGGTCCGTCGACGGGGAGAGGGCGTAGACGACCGGGATCGCCGGGTCGATGCCGGTCAGCGGTGGGCGGGGGTCGGTACGGCGGCCTGCGACGATGATGCCGTCGACCCGGCGGTCGGTGAGGGTGCGCAGATGGTGCTGCTCGCGGATGGCGTCGCCACGGGTGTCGCAGAGCAGGACGGAGATCTTCCCGGCGCCGAGGGCGTCCTCGGCGCCGAGCAGGACCGGGGTGCTGAACCGGCCGATGCCGTCCGTCGTCATCAGGCCGACCGTCCAGCTGCGGCCGCTGTGCAGGCTCTGCGCGTGCTGGTTGGGCCGGAACCCGAGCGCCTCCACCGCGTCCAGCACCCGCTGCCGGGTCTCCGGACGCATCCGGCCGGCGCCGTTCAGTGCCTTGGAGGCGGTACCGACGCTGACACCGGCGAGCGCGGCGACATCGGCGAGCCTGGCCCGGCCGGCGGGCGGAGAGTCTGGAGCAGAGGTCACGGGCAAGCCTTTTCCTGGACGGCGGATCCTCGACGCCACCACCAGTCTCCCGACGGCAGAGCCGCCCCACATCGTCGCAGCCGTCCATCCGAAGTACCACCCCTGCCGGGCAACTTGAAAAAACTGCGCCAGGCGTCTTGACCCCCTTGCCCGACTGCCCTGTACTTCTCGGCGAGAAAACGGTTGCTCAAAACGGTTCCTCATCGCCGTGCGATCGACTTTTCAAACTGCGTTCGGTATTTCGAAACCGCGTGTCCAGGCACCCCGCCCCTCCCCACCCCGGAGAGCCATGCCCCGCACCCGTTCCGCCCTGCCCTCCCCCGCCGGCCCGGTCCGCCTCACCCCCGATGCCCGCACCGCGCTGCGCCCGGCGGCCGTCACCGTCGACGGCGGTTTCTGGCACGACCGCCGGGCGACCAACGCCCGCGTCTCCCTCCCCCAGGGCCCGGACCTTCTGGAGTCCGCCGGAAACCTGCACAACCTGCGGCTGGCGGCCGGCGCAGCCGAGGGCGTGTTCCAGGGCGCGTACCCGTTCGTCGACACGGACGTCTACAAGTGGCTGGAGGCGGCCTCCTGGCACCTCGCCCAGGGCACCGACGAGGCACTCTCCGCGGACGTGGCACGGATCGTCGCCCTGGTGGCCGAAGCCCAGCAACCCGACGGCTATCTCAACACCTGGTTCCAGCTGGTCAAGGACGGTGCGCGGTACCAGGACCTGCGCTGGGGGCACGAGCTGTACTGCGCCGGCCATCTGATCCAGGCCGCCGTCGCCCACCACCGCTCCACCGGCCGCCCGGAACTCCTGGCCGTGGCAAGGAAGTTCGCCGACCACATCGACTCGGTGTTCGGCCTCCCCGGCAGCGGCAGGCCTGTCGACGGCATCGACGGCCACCCGGAGGTGGAGACGGCCCTGGTGGAGCTGTACCGGGAGACCGGCGAGCGCCGCTACCTCGACCTGGCGGGCTACTTCGTGGACCGGCACGGCCACGGCCTGCTCGGCGGCGAGGCCTACTGCCAGGACCGGGTCCCGGTGCGCGAGGCGACGAACGTCGAGGGCCACGCCGTACGGCAGTTGTACCTGCTGGCGGCGGCCGCGGACCTGGCGGCGGAGACCGGGGACGACGGACTCCGGGCCGCGGGCGAGCGGTTGTGGCACGCCATGACGACCACCAAGACCCATCTCACCGGCGGGCTCGGCGCGCACCACGACCAGGAGGACTTCGGCGACCCCTACGAACTCCCCAACGAGCGCGCCTACTGCGAGACCTGTGCCGCGATCGCCTCCGTGCAGTGGAGCTGGCGCATGGCGCTGCTCACCGGTGAGGCCCGCTACTCCGACCTGATCGAACGCACCCTGTACAACGGCTTCCTGGCCGGGGTCTCGCTGGACGGCGAGCGGTGGCTGTACGTCAACCCGCTCCAGGTCCGTGACGGCCACACCGACACCGGCGGCGACCAGTCGGCCCGCCGCACCCGCTGGTTCCGCTGTGCCTGCTGCCCGCCCAACGTGATGCGGCTGCTGGCGAGTCTGGAGCACTATCTGGCGTCGGGCGACGAACAGGGCCTGCAGGTCCACCAGTTCGTCACCGGGACGTATGCGACCGACCGGGTCCGGGTGCGCGCCGAGACGGACTATCCCTGGCACGGCACGATCGCGTTCACCGTCGAGGAGACGCCGTCCCCGTCCGACGGCCCGTGGACGCTGTCGCTGCGCATCCCTCAGTGGTGCCGGGAGTTCCGGGCGCGGTGCGGGGAGGAGACGTACGACGCGACGGCGGACGACGGCTGGCTGCGGCTGGCGCGGACCTGGGCACCGGGCGACCAGGTGGTGCTGGAACTCGCCCTGGAGCCGCGGCTGACGGCCGCCGACCCGCGGGTGGACGCCGTACGCGGCTGTGTAGCCATCGAGCGCGGGCCGCTCGTGCACTGCCTGGAGCAGGTCGACCACCCGGGCGGCGGCCTCGACGACATCGTCCTCGACCCGTCCCGTCCGCTCGCGGTGAAGCACCGCCCGGACCTGCTCGGCGGTGTCACCACCGTGGTGGCCGCGGGCCGGCGGCGCCGTATCGCCGGCCGGGGCTGGTGGCCGTACGCCCCCGTGACCGGTTCGGAGGCCGAACCCGAGGGCGAGCCGGTCGAGTTGACCGCGATCCCTTACCACGTCTGGGCCAACCGCGAGGACGGCAGCATGCGCGTCTGGCTCCCCACCTCCTGAGACACCCCGTCCTACGACAACGAGGTCACCCCGTGATACCCACCCGCCGTACCCTCATGGCCCTCACCACGGCCGCGCTTCTCCCGCTCACCGCCTGCGGTGGCGGTTCCGGCTCCTCGGGATCGTCGTCCTCGGCCGGCGGGACGTACACCTTCTGGGACCCGTACCCGCAGTTCGACGCATCCTCGGACTGGGGCAAGCAGGTCACCGCGTGCGGCACCGCGGCCGGGGTAAAGCTCAAGCGCACCGCGTACGACACCACCGACCTGGGCAACAAGGCGCTGCTGGCCGCGCAGCAGGGCAACGCGCCGGACGTGATGCTGGTCGACAACCCGGTGGTCTCCACGCTGGTGGAGGCGGGGATCCTCAACAAGACGAGCGACCTCGGGCTCGACACCTCGTCGATCCAGAAGAACATCATCGGCGCCGGCACGATCGACGGGGCCTCCTACGGCGTCCCGATCGGCGCCAACACCCTCGCGCTCTACTACAACAAGAAGGTCCTCGCCGCGGCCGGCGTCGACCCGGCCTCCGTCAAGGACTGGGCGTCGCTCACGGCCGCACTGAAGAAGGTCAAGGCGGCCGGGAAGAAGGGGATCACCTTCTCGGCGATCAACACGGAGGAGGGCAGCTTCCAGTTCCTGCCCTGGTTCTGGGGCGCGGGCGGCGACCTCACGAAGCTCGACTCCGCCAAGGGAGTCGCCGCGCTGTCGCTGTGGAAGCAGTGGGTGGACGCCGGTTACGCGCCGAAGGACGTACTGCAGAACACCCAGACCACCAGCTGGCAGGAGTTCGCGACCGGGGACTACGCGTTCGGCGAGAACGGCACCTGGCAGCTCGGCAACGCCGACAAGGCCGGGTTCGGTTACGGCGTCATCAACATCCCGGCGCAGAACGGCGGTTCGGCGCCGGTGCCGACGGGCGGCGAGTTCGTCACGGTGCCCGTGCAGAAGGACACCTCGCGCTACGACGTCAGCAAGAAGATCGTCGGCTGTCTGACCAGCGCCACCAACCTGCTGGCCACCGACACCACGCTCATGTACGTGGCGCCGACCTCCGCCGTGCAGACCCAACAGGTAGCGAAGAACGCGGAGTTGAAGCCGTGGGTGGCGGCGGTCGCGGCGGCGCGGGGCCGCACCAGCGGCGGTCTCGGCACCAAGTACCCGACCATCTCGCAGCCCCTGTGGACCGCCGTCCAGGCGGCCCTCTCCGGCGGCAAGAGCCCGCAGGACGCCCTGTCGGCCGCCCAGTCCAGCGCGCAGAAGGGCTAGGTCCGGCATGACCGTCGCCCGGGTGGACCGACCGCGGCGAGCACCGGCCGCCGCGGCGCGGACAAGCGGCACCGGCACCGGCACCGGCACCGGATCCGACGCCCGCTCCCTGCGCCGCAGACGTCGGCTGACCGCGCTCGCCTTCGTGACCCCGCTGATCGCCTACCTCGCCGCCTTCTACGCCTATCCGCTCTACCGCAACCTCGACCTGAGCCTGCGCGACTACTCCGTGCGCTCCTTCGTGGCGGGTGACGCGCCGTTCTCCGGCTGGGACAACTTCCGCACGGTGCTGGACGATCCGACGTTCGGTCCGGCGATGCGGCACACCATGGTCTTCACCTTCGTGTCGATCGCCTTCCAGTACGTGATCGGGCTCGCCCTCGCGGTCTTCTTCAACCGGCACTTCCGGCTCTCGACCGTGCTGCGGGCGCTGTTCCTGATCCCCTGGCTGCTGCCGCTGATCGTGTCGGCGTCGACCTGGTCGTGGATGTTCAACAGCGAGTCGGGGGTGGTGAACTACTTCCTGCACTTCGCCGGCGTCGCCCCCGTCGGCTGGCTGACCTCGCCGGACTGGGCGCTGACCTCGGTGATCGTCGCCAACATCTGGATCGGCATCCCCTTCAACCTGGTCATCCTGTACAGCGGCCTGCAGAACATCCCGGGTGAGCTGTACGAGGCGGCGGCCCTGGACGGGGCGGGCGCGTGGCAGCAGTTCCGGCGGATCACCTTCCCGCTGCTGCGCCCGGTGTCGGCGATCACCCTGCTGCTCGGGCTCGTCTACACCCTCAAGGTGTTCGACCTGATCTGGATCATGACCAAGGGCGGTCCCGGCGACGCCTCCTCCACCCTGGCCACCTGGTCGTACCAACTCGGCTTCGGCACGCTGCTGCCCAAATTCGGTCCCGGTGCCGCCGTCGGCAACATCCTGATCCTGATCGCCCTGGTCTTCGGCCTCCTCTACATCCGCGTCCAGAGGAGGCAGGAAGCGTGAAGTCGCGTGCCTACACCCTGATCGGCCTCTGCCTCACCGCGCTGATGCTGTTCCCGGTGTACTGGATGGTCAACGTGTCCCTCACCCCGCAGCAGGACATGCGCAAGGACCCGCCTGACCTGCTCCCGCTGCACCCGACCTTCGAGGGCTACCGGGCGGTCCTCGACGACCAACTCCCCTACCTGGGCACCAGCCTGCTGATCGGGATCGGCACGGTCGCCCTCACCCTCCTGATCGCCGCCCCGGCCGGCTACGCACTGGCGAAGCTGCGCCCGCGCGGCGGCGGGGCGCTCGAACTGGCGCTCCTCATCGCGCAGATGATCCCCGGGATCGTCATGGCGATGGGCTTCTACGGCATCTTCCTGGACCTCGGCCTGCTCAACTCCTGGTGGGGACTGATCGTCGCGGACTCCACCATCGCCGTGCCCTTCGGCGTCATGATCTTCACCGCGTTCATGTCGGGCATCCCCGGCGAACTCCTCTCGGCCGCCCGGATCGACGGCGCCGGCCCCTGGCGCACCTTCCAATCGGTCGTCCTCCCGCTGAGCCGCAACGCGATCGTCACCGTGTCGCTGTTCGGCTTCCTGTGGGCCTGGTCCGACTTCGTCTTCGCCAACACCCTTGACGGCGGCGGCAGTTGGAAGCCGATCACGCTCGGCATCTACAAGTACATCGGCAACAACAACCAGGAGTGGAACGCGATCATGGCCACCGCCGTCGTCGCATCGGTCCCCGCGGCCGTCCTCCTGGTCCTCGCCCAGCGCTATGTGGCCGCGGGCGTCACCGCGGGCGCGGTGAAGGACTGACACCCCCAACTCCTTGAGGAGACCCATGCCATGAGCCGCACACCTCTCAGAGCCGCCCTCGGTGCCGTGATGCTCACCGCCGCCCTCGGCACCGCGGTGCCCGCCCACGCGGCGCCCACCTCCTCGACCACCCTCGCGGTGAACGCGAACCAGACCCTGCGCCCGGTCACCCATGTGGCATCGGGCAGCCTGTACGGCCTGGACACCGCGAGCGTGCCGGCGGACAGCCTGGTCGAGCCCCTGAAGCCGAACACCCTCGTGCAGATGGCGCCCGGCGGCTCGCAGTTGCCCAACGGCGAACCCGGCCCCGGCGGTGACGCCCTGACCGTGGCACCCGAGGCGGCGAAGGCCGGCGCCAAGGTCGTCGTACGCATGCCGGACTGGTACCCCGACTTCCCCTACAAGTGGGTGAGTTGGAGCGACTGGCTGTCGGCCGTGGACAAGCAGGTCGCCGCAGTGAAGTCCTCCGGCGCTACGAACATCTCGGCCTACGAGTTGTGGAACGAACCCGACTGGACCTGGAGCACCTCGTCGGCCGGCGCCTTCGACTCCGGGTGGGCGACGACGTACAGGGAAGTCCGTGCCAAGGACTCCACCACCCCGGTCCAGGGCCCGAGTTACTCGGCGTGGAACCAGAGCTGGATGACCACGTTCCTGACCGACGCCAAGGCGAGCGGCACGGTGCCCGACATCGTCTCCTGGCACGAGTTGCAGGGCTCGCAGAACATCGCCGCCCATGTCGCCGCCTACCGCGCCCTGGAGACCAGCCTCGGCATCAGCCCGCGTCCGATCGCCATCGAGGAGTACGGCACCACCAGCGAGGTCGGTGTCCCCGGACCGCTGGCGAGCTATGTCGCCAAGTTCGAGCGGGCGGGCGTCCATGACGCCGAACTGGCCTTCTGGAACCACTACGGCACGCTCGGCGACACCCTGACCGACACCGGCGGTTCGCCCAACGGCGCCTACTGGCTCTACAAGTGGTACGGCGACATGTCGGGGAACATGCTGGTCACCACGCCTCCGGCGCAGACGGGCATCGACGGCTTCGCCGCCCGCAACGGCGCGGGCAACCAGATCAGTGTGGTGACCGGCGGCTGCACCGGTTCGTGTGCCGTCACCGTCAACGGACTCTCGTCGCTCTCCGCCTTCGGCAGCACCGTGCACGTCAAGCTGGAGTACACGCCGTCCAAGGGCCGCACGACCGCCGTCTCCGGGCCGGTCACCATCTCGGACACCGACTACACCGTCAGCGGCGGCTCGATCACCGTACCGGTCACGATGAACGCCTCCGACGGCTACCACCTGACCATCACCCCGAGCGGTACCGCCACCTCGCTGGCCGGCCGCTACCAGATCACCAACAGGAACAGCGGTCTCGCCCTGGACACCAGCGGCGCGGGCACCGCCCAGGGCACCGCCGTCGTCCAGGCGGCCGCCACCACGGGCACCGACCAGAACTGGAGCCTGGTCGCCGCGGGCAGCGGCCTCTACAAGATCCAGCAGCAGGCGAGCGGCCTGCTGCTCGGCATCACCAACGCGGGCACCGGTGACGGCGGCACCGCCCTGATCTGGGGCGACAACGGCACCGCCGACCACCTCTGGCAGCTGATCCCGTCCGGCGACGGCTACTACAAGATCGCCAACTACAACAGCGGGCTGCTGCTCGGAGTGACCGGCATGAGCACCTCCTCCGGCGCCCAGGTCCTCCAGTGGGACGACAACGGCACCGCCGACCACCTGTGGAAACTGACCGCGCGCTGACGTACGCGGCAGTGAACCCGAGCACACCGGCGCGGGGCGACGACCGGCAATCGTTGCCCCGCACCCCCCTTTCCGATCGATTCACAGCCGGAAAGACCCGGCCGACCCCACCTTCCGAGGCCTGCCGCCACGGCAGCCGACAGATCCGAACAGGTGACCAGCAACAGGCGGTTATCGTGACGGGACTGACGGGACTCATCGAACGCGGACAGAGCTGGCGGAGGACGGGCGGTGTCGGACGAGGGGCGGCTGGTCGCCGGGCGGTACCGGCTGACCGAGCGGATCGGACGCGGCGGCATGGGCACCGTGTGGCGGGCCGAGGACGAGGTGCTGGCCCGGCAGGTGGCGCTCAAGCAGCTGCACCCCCGCCCGCACCTGTCCGACGACGAGCTGGCCACCCTCTACGAGCGCACCCGCCGCGAGGCCCGCAGTGCCGCCCGGGTCGTCCACCCCAACGTGGTCGTCGTGCACGACGTGGTGGACGACGACGGTCGTCCCTGCATCGTCATGGAGTACGTCCGCGCGCCCACCCTCGCCGACCTCCTCGACGGCGGCCGGACGCTCCCGCCCGAGGAGGCGGCGCGGATCGGCCTCGGCATGATCGGCGCGCTGCGCGCCGCGCACGCCGCCGGAGTCCTGCACCGGGACGTCAAGCCCGGCAACGTGCTGCTCGGCCCGGGCGACCGGGTGGTCCTCACCGATTTCGGCATCGCGCTGACCGCCGGCTCGTCGACGCTCACCCAGACGGGTCAGATGGTCGGCTCGATCCCGTACATGGCCCCGGAGCGGCTGCGCGGACTGACCCCGGGACCTGCCTCGGACCTGTGGTCGCTGGGGGCCACGCTCTACCAGACGATGGAGGGCCGGCCGCCGTTCCGGCGCGAGACCGCGATGGAGACGGCGTACGCCATCGTCACCGACCCCGTCGAGCCGATGAAGCAGGCAGGCCCGCTGGAGCCGCTCGTCCAGCTGCTGCTCGCCAAGGACCCGGCGGACCGCCCCTCGGCCGAGCAGACCGAACGCGCGCTGCTGGCGACCTGGTCGGGAACACTGACGGCGCCGGTGCCGGAGACGACACGGCGACAGCCGACGGAGCCGGCGCCCGCACCGGTCCCGGAGCCGACCGGGACGCAGCCGACGGCCGCCGGTACCGGGCGCCGGCGGCGGCGCGCCCGGCGTGGCCGCTTCGCCCTGACCGCCGCGGCGGTCACCCTCGCGGCAGCCGCCGCGGTCACAGCGGCCCTCGTACTCCCGCGCACGCCCGCCGACAAGCACCCGGCGGCGGGGACGGCAACGGGGACTGCAACCGGGACGGCGGCGGCGAGCCCGGCCCCCTCTCCCGTCCCCCAGGGCTACCGCCTCGTCACCGACAAGAGCCTCGGCGTCTCCTTCCCGGTCCCCGACGACTGGACCGCCGGCACCCGCGCCACCGACGAGGTCACCTACAAGGACCCGACCGGCCTGGCCGGCGTCACCGTCGGCACGGTGGAACCGGCCGGCGCGAACCCCGTCACCCACTTCGCCGACATCGAGGCCAACACCAAGGTCAACTATCCGACCTACCGCAGGCTGCGGATGCAGCGGACCGCCTTCCGCGGGCAGCCGGCCGCGGTCTGGGAGTTCACCTTCCGGGGCCGGGCCCGCGTCTTCCGCGCCATCGATCTGGGCTACGGCACGGAGGGCGGCCGGGAGTACGACATCTACCTCTCCGCACCGGACGCGAAGTGGAGCACCTACCGTCCGGTCTTCGACAAGGTGAGGGACGGATTCCGTACGACCGGCTGAGCGCTCGGCAACGGGGACCTTCGGCCGCTAAGTTGTCCGGCATGAGCAACCTTGACCGCGCGCCTGTTCCGAGCGTGTGCGGCGGCCGCGGATTCGTCGTCGCCGAGCCCGTCCGTGAACTGCTGAGCCCCCGCCACGTGCAGCTCGGTGAGTCGACCGAGGTGCGCCGGCTGCTGCCGAACCTCGGCCGCCGCATGATCGGTGCCTGGGCGTTCGTCGACCACTACGGCCCCGACGACATCGCCGACGAGCCCGGGATGCAGGTCCCGCCGCATCCGCACATGGGGCTCCAGACGGTCAGCTGGCTGCACCAGGGCGAGGTGCTGCACCGCGACTCGACCGGCAGCCTCCAGACCATCCGCCCGCGCGAGCTGGGGCTGATGACCTCGGGCCGGGCGATCAGCCACTCCGAGGAGAGCCCCAGGTCGCATGCCCGGTACCTGCACGGCGCGCAGCTGTGGGTGGCCCTCCCGGACACCCACCGCCACACGGACCCGAGGTTCGAGCACCACCCCGACCTGCCGACGGTCACGGCCCCCGGCCTGACCGCGACGGTCATCCTCGGCTCCGTCGACGGCGCGTCGTCCCCCGGAACGACGTTCACCCCCATCGTCGGCGCGGACCTGGCCCTCACCCAGGGCGCCGACCTGCGCCTGCCCCTGGATCCCGACTTCGAGTACGGCGTCCTGGCGATGTCCGGCGAGGTGCACGTCGACGGCGTTCCGGTACTCCCGGGCTCGATGCTCTACCTGGGCTGCGGCCGCTCCGAGCTCCCCCTGCGCGCGGAGTCGGACGCGTCGGTCATGCTCCTGGGCGGCGAGCCGTTCGAGGAGGAGCTGATCATGTGGTGGAACTTCGTCGGGCGTACGCAGGAGGATATCAAACAGGCCCGCGAGGACTGGATGAACGGTTCGCGGTTTGGGGAAGTGAAGGGGTACGACGGAGTGCCTCTCCCGGCGCCGGAACTGCCGCCGGTGCCGCTGAAACCGCGAGGCCGAGTGCGCTGAGCAGGAGCTTCACAGCCCGACGTCCGCAGCACCGGGCGAGGTGCAACGCACCCCGCCCGGTTCACACAGACGGCTGGAGCAAACCTCCGTCACACCACTCGTTCCACTGCACGTCGAAGTGCAGGTTTCGCCAGCCGTAGTCAGCTTTGATCGGACTGATGCTGACCCAATGCTGACTTTACTGACAGATTGTCAGATCTCCGGAGAGGGCTCCGCTCTGGCTTCGCGCGCCACACTCACCTCGGCGTTCTCGGACTCGCACCGCGACTCGCCTACGGACGGCCCTTCCCGCGGGCAGTGAAAATCACCTCGCCCTGAAGGAACGATGCTGACCGCAGTCCCAGTTATGGGGTGTTTACAAACGCAGCGCTTGCCACGCCCGGGCGCCGTAACACTGGGCAGCGCCTCCGAAGCGGTTCACCCGGCTGCGCTCCGAAGCTCGCCTCCAGCGCACGGCTCACGCGCTGGGGACCGTCCCTGCGGGTGTAGGAAGCAGGGTGCATACCCGTCCAGGGTGATCGCGAAGTAGAAGGCATCCCGCGGGCGCGGGGAACAGTCAGTCACCAGCGCGTTCTGGCGCGCCAGCGAGGAACCATCCCTGCAGGTGCTGGGAACAATCCATCTCGATACTCAGGGCGCGCGCCCAGGGACCATACACACGCACACGGGGCGGGGAGTAAGTGGCCGGCGTGCGCTGCGAAGACGTTCGGTGCACTGTTGGGCGATGGGACCATCACCACGGGGGTAGTGAGCAGCACTGAACGGGATGCCCAGTCGAGCCTTGAGCACCGTCGCCGCCGGTTGCGCGCTACTGCTCGGTGCAGCCAACGGCATCGTCGCGTTCTCCTCGGCGATGGGAGCGCAAGTTTACTGATGTCGAAGACGCGTTCCCGCTCCGCGCAGTAACGCACTTACGGGCCCCTCCTCGGTACTGCGACATGCTCTGCTGGGCGGCCTAGGCTCGCCGCGCTACTGGCCGTCGCCGGTTTCCTCGCGTATCTGACCCGCGCGAGGAGCCCCGCCTCGACGCAGCCTGTCCAGAGCCCAAAGGTGGCATCGCCCAAGGCCACCGACGGCAAGCGTGCGACCGTCGGAGCACCGCCCAAGACGAGCCGCTTCCAACCGACACCATCAATCCCGCGACGGACAGTTACGTGATGGACCTGGAGTGTGATACGGGTAGAGATCTTCACGTCCGCTGGCGGAGCAGACGTGGAAGAGTACGCGCTCTCATGCGGGGCCAGGGCGGGGGACGTTGATGGTCGATGCGTCGGGCAGAGCCACCAGGGCCGGGGCTCCTGAGACTGCTACAGGCCCGGACGGTTCGCCGCACGCGGTCTTTGGGCTCGCCCCGAGTGAAGACAGCGGTTCGGAGACGTTGGGCCGTTACCGCTACCAAGCGGAGGTGGCCGCGCGGGACTGCTTGGCCATGCTCACGGAAGACGCGATCGATTTCGTCGTCTGTGAATGGCACGAAGACTTTGTAGTGGCATTCACAGACGGGTCCGTGGAACTCGTCTCGGTCAAGCACCGCGAGGAGGATCAAGGCCCCTGGACGCTCGTCAAGTTGTGCAAGACCGGCGGCCTTACCCACCTCTTCGACCGGTGGTGTGCCTGCGAGTGCGCCGCAAACGTGCGGCTCAGGCTGGCCACCAACGGCGCTATGAGCCCGGGCAAGGACAATGCCGGTCCCCTAGCTCGGATGTGCGGGCCGGAGCCCGAGATCACAGGCGGCCTGTCAGCCATGGTCGACACGATCGCCCGCCAGATGTTGAAGATTCGCTGGGACGAGCCGTACGGCAACGTTCCCGAAACTCCCAAGGTGCAGCTCGCGGACATCCAGATACCGGCAGGTTTCGCGGATAAGGTCAAACGGTTCCTCGCGGTCCTGGAGATCTCCTGCGATCCTCCCCAGCGCGCCCACATCACGGACGTCAACATCCAGAGTCTGCTGGTGCCCGCGGTCGAGCGTCTGCAGTTGACGCATGTCGACATGGCGGCCAGTTACCGAAACATCGTGGACCGGATCGAGCGCGCCAATCGTGACGAGAGCGATCGCGGCCAACTCGCCGCGTACCTCGCCGATCCGAGCCGCGTCCGCTACAGCACGCAGATGCGGCAGCGCATCGCGCGACGGACCATCACCCGCGACGTCCTCCACGCAGAGATGGCGTACACGTCGGTCCAGCTGGCCACGTTCCCACGGGGCCAGGTCCCCCTGGTGGCGCCGGGGGGCGCCAGACTCGACCGCAAGTTGTCGCGCGGCCTGGTCCCCTCGGACGAGGCGGCGTTCGCGGAACGGCTCCGCTCGGCCTGGTACGCCACATGGTCCGAGCGACGCTCCGGCCTGGCCGGAGACGACATCGATCTTCTGAACCTGTCCACGGATGTCCTGGAAGTCGTCTTCAAGTGCAAGCGCCACGCCCGCTCGCAGATCCAGGACGGCAGCGCGTACGGCAGCATGATGAATGACCTGCTCGCCCAGCGGCTCAAGGTCGACGGGCTGTCCACGCCGCCTCCGTTCCTGGTGAAAGACCAGCATCTGCTGGGGCTGGCCTACCAACTCTGCGACGAGTGCCTCTTCTACTTCTCCGAGAGCTTCGACGCCGACGGTGAAGCGTCATGACGCCGGGCGCTGATTTCGAGGCGGCGGCACGCCGTATGCGAACCCTGCGGCGGCAGGCCGAGCAGCGCGAGAGCCAGTATCACGAAGCGCGGGTTCTCTTGCTCATTGCGCAGTTCACCACCACCAAGAGCAGCCTCGCGGGTCTGACCAAGCTCGCCAAACTCGACTTCCTGCTGCGCTACCCGGCGATGCTGGAGCGTCTCCTGCCGGCCGGTCAGGCCTCCTGGCCGGAAGGAACCGCCCCGTCCTCGGAGGAGCGGCTGGCGGTGGAGAGCCGGATGACCCGCTACAAGTACGGGCCCTGGGATCAGCGCTACTACAGCATTCTGGGCTCCCTCGCCGCCCGCGGCCTGATCACCTACGGCGACACGGCCCGAGCCGAATTCCGCGTCACCGAGCAGGGCGCCACTGCCGCTGCCGCCCTGGCCGCCACACCGGAGTGGTCCGTCGTCGCCAGCCGGATCAAGCTCCTCAAGAAGCATTTCAACAAAACAGGATCGGCCTTGAAGAACCTCATCTACGACCGTCTGCCCGACGCGGTGGACCGGCCCTGGCGGACGGAGATCTGACATGGCCGTCAACCTGCGCATCCTCTCCCTGACGGTCACCACCGCCGAGACGGAGAAGACCTACCGCTTCAACCGCCCGGCCACCGTGATCACCGGCCCCATCGGCACCGGCAAGTCCAGCCTCCTGATGCTCTTCAAACACGTCCTCGGCGGCACCGCCATGCTCACCCCGGCCGTCCGCGACCACGTCCTGTCCGTCCAGGCCGAGGTCGTGGCCGGCACCGAACGCCTCGTCCTACGGCGCACCATCGAGGGCGACACCGCCAACACCGTCGACCTCCTCGACCCGCGCTCCTTCTCCCTTGAGCGCACCCTGCCCCTGCGCACCACGGACAGCAGCGGACCAACCCTCTCCGACCACCTGCTGGACGCTCTCGGCTTTCCCCGCGTACAGATCGCCGCGCGCCGCGAGGGAGTAGCGCGGCCGCAGAACCTCACCTTCAACGACCTGTACGCCTACGTCTATCTCCAAGCCCGCGAGATCGACCGGCAGGTCGTCGGACACCTGGACTCCTGGTTCGAGCCCAAGCGCAAAGAGCTCTTCCGGTTGATGTTCACGCTGACCGACAGCGTGCTGCTGGAGCTCAAGGCCACCGCGAGCCAGCTCACGGACAAGCTGAAGGCCCGATCCGCCGAGCACGACAACGTCGGCCAGTTCCTCGCGGCCTCCGATCCCCGCAGCGACGACGAGCTACGGGCCGAACTCGTACAGCTGCGCGACACTCTGGGACGGGCCCAGTCCACGCTGGCGAGCCTCCGCACCGAGCTGGAGGAACAGACTGCGGCCGACACCGCGCTGCGGGAGGAACTACAGGCCGCAATCCACGCTGCCAGGCACGCCGAGGAGGAAGTCTCCGCGGCCGCCGACCTTGTGGAGGCACGACGGGCGGTGGTCGCCCAGGTCCAGCTCGACCTCTCCCGTCTCGCACGGTCGGCCACCGCGATCGACCAGCTGTCCCCATTCGAATTCGTCGTCTGCCCCCGGTGTATGCAGTCGCTGACTACACGGGCCGTTCAGGACGGGCACTGTGTCGTCTGCCTCCAGCCCGATCCCGTCGAGGATGATGTCGACCCGGCGGCCATCGAAGAGACACGCAGCGTCCTGCAGCAGCAGCTTGAAGACGCGCAGCACATCGAGCAGTCGGACGAAGCGCACCTGCAGGCCTCACGACAGCGGTCGCAACAACGCAACTTCACCGTCACCAGCCTGCGCCGGCAGCTCGACGCCCAGACGCGCGATGCGGTCGCACCGCGCTTCGACGCCATCGCCGATGCGAGCACCCGCGTCGCCGGACTCAAAGCCAGCATCGACGCCATCACCCAGCTCCGGGAATCCTGGGCGCGCGTCCGCGCCATCGACAAGGACATCCGCGACATCAAGGCCGAGCGCCGACAAGTCAACAAGGACATCAAGGAAAAAACCGAGCAGCTCAAAGCCAGCCAGACACTGCTCGGCGACCTCAGCACCGAATTCAGCCGCCTGCTCACCAGCTGGCACCTGCCATGGATCCAAACGGCTGTCATCGACCGCGACAGCTACCTGCCCGTGGTAGACGGACAGCCCTTCGAAAGCCTGCAGGCCTCCGGCGGCGGCATCGCCACCTCCGTCAACCTCGCCTACAGCCTCACCCTCCTCGCCTTCGGCCTCGACCACGCCGACGTCCTCGTTCCCTCGATCCTAGTCATCGACTCACCGCGCAAGGCCTTCGGCAACAACGCCCCCGACCGGCAACGCGCGGCCGAGATCTACAGCCGTTTCAGGACACTGGCTGACGCCTACGGCGAACGCCTCCAACTGATCATCGCCGACAACGACCCCCCGCCCATTACCAGCGACGCCTTCGGCAAGGTTGAATTCGACTACGAAAACCCCATGGTCCCCGGCGTCGACCACCCCGGCCCCGAACACGTCACACGTATCGAAAACCAGGCGGAGAGCTGACGAGAAGTTCCAGGCGCCGATGTCCCGGGCGCCCTGGACCGCGAACCGAAGCCGCCATCGTCCGCGCCGAGTTCGGCACGGCCCCGCCGTCATGAGCGTAACGTCGCAACCACCCCCTCGTTGGTCATACGAGGCCCTGCGGGAAAGGCGACCCGCCTCGCCGCCCCAAGAGACGTACGAGCCGTGCACGGTCCGACCCACCCCGGGAACTACACGGCCCGGAGCGCCGAGACCCATACCTCCCCCGTGGGTGCGGGTCTCGCGCTGAGCAGACGCCCGCACCACCGGAGGCCCAGTATGTCCTGCACCCGTCTCACCCGTGCTCAGCGGCCGTGCCGCCACGAGATCACGGACTGGCCGGCGTACGACCGCATGCCGGTCCCGGTGGCAGCCTGCTGGCAGCACCTCACCGACGACGAGCGCGAGAAGTGCAAGGCCGCCCGCGCCCGCCGGAACGCGGAGATCCGCGAACGGTTCGAGCAGATGCGCGCCGAGCTCCTGGCCCGGGGCGAGACCGCGCCCGAGCAGGCCCTCCGGGAAGCGAGGCCCTGCACCGGGAAGTGCATCACCCTGGCCGACCAATGGGACCGGGATAACCCCGGACGGTCCTACGACCACAGCGACAGCGCCGTCGTCTCGTGCGCCCGCTGCGACGAGCACGTGTGCATCCTCTGCACAGCGCGTGACCACTGCGTCGGTACCCCGTGCACCAGCCCGGGCGCCGTCCCGGACGACGACTTCAGCCCGGCCAGGGACAAAATCGACCTCGGGCCGACCCCCCGCGCCTACCTCAACACCCTGGTCGGCCAGCTCGCGCGCGTCACCGGCCAGCCGCACCCCACAGTCAATGTACGGATCAACCAGGAGATCGGCGTCTACAGCCGTGTCGGGGCGGACGATGCCGTGATCCGCCGCGCCGTCGTCGTAGCCCGCGACTGGCTCGCGGCAGAGGAACAGAGCTCACCAGCCACTCACCACAGCAGGCCCAGCGCCTAGAACACACGTACGGTTCGACACTCCCGCGGCCTCCCGCGTCAGGACGGGGTTGGGCACCGCACTGAGGGCAGGGTAAGACCGGTGGGGAAGATGGACCCGCTCGGCGGGACCAGGCCCATGGGCGCCACACCGTCCGCCCCCGTGAAGTCGACCGTGCCGCCGGGAAACCACGCGTGGCTGAAGGTGACCGTGCCGTCGGAGAACTGTGCGGCGGAGTGACCGTGCCGCCGTAGAACTGTGCGGCGTAGAAGGTGACCGTACCGGCAGAGAACCGCGCACCGGCGAAGTTAACCTTTCTGCCGGACTTGCCGGAGGGACAGGTAGGCGTGCCTGACTTCATCGTCGTCCGCCGGAAGGTCGGCCTCGGCGGTGTAAGGCAGGCGGAGGTAGGCACACAGAACATCGATGCACGTCTGGCGCAGCCCTCGGGTGGGAGCGTCGTCGGCGAGGCCGGCCAGGGCGTGCACCCCACCGAGACGTACCGCGGGGGACGCGTCGCCGAGCTGGGCGACCGCAGTGGTGAAGCGTTCGGTGTGCAGGCGAGTGGCCTCGTGCAGTGCACCGTCCTCGTCAACACGCTGGCCTCGGTATGCCACCACCAGGGCGACCAGGGCTCCAGTTCCGGCGACGACGTCGAAGGACAGCTTGACCAGGTCGAAGAGCGTCGTGGCGTCGATGTGAGGCTCGGGTTTGAGTCCCCGCGCACCGAGCAGGTCCCATCCGGTGTAAAGCACCGCGGCGGACACCAAGAGGGCAACGGCGAAGGTCAGGGCGAGGACGGGGCCCACTGGCCACAGGCGCAGGCCGCGGCGTTGTGTCCGGCGCTTGGGGAGATGTGCGGTCACATCCCCTTGGGACACCCCATCTCATGGCGTCGGTTGCGGCTCGTACTGCAAAGGATGGCAGCGGCCTCCGGCCTCTGCCAGATCCCTGGCAGACCGTCCAGTTGTCACCCAGACGGTCTAGAAACGGCTCTTCGGACTGCCCTCGGGCGGAATAACCAGCGTGTTCGTTCGATTGGTCTGGTTGCAAAGATCACGGGAGGGGCGCTGGTGGCCGACCTGATGTTGTTCCGGCAGGACTCGGACGGGCGGGACATCGAGCTGTCTGGCTCGACGGTAGCGCTGGAAGTGGAGCTGCAGCGGCGGGTCGAGGCCGGCCTGGAGCAGATGCTGGGCATCCGGTTCGTGGCGTCAGAGTACGCGACCGGTCCGTGGCACCGGGGGCGGATCGACACTCTGGGGCTGGACGAGAACGGCAGCCCGGTGGTGATCGAGTTCAAGAAGGGCTCCGACAGCGGGGTGCTGTCGCAGGCCGTCTCGTATCTGTCCTGGCTGCGCTCGGCGCAGCACGAGTTCGAAGCGTTGGTCCGGAAGGTGCTGGGAAGCGAGGCCGCCGAGTCGATCGACTGGCGTCGACCACGAATGGTCTGCATCGCGGCCGGCTTCTCCCACCACGACCGCGTGGCCGTGCAGTGGCTGCCCGAGCGGATCGACCTGGTGCGCTATCGGGTCTTCGAGGACGGCCTGTTGAGCCTGCTGCTCGTCGACTCCTCGCCCGGCTCGCTGAGCACCGCTTCCACCCGGCGGGATCGGGGCCGGGACACTGTGGACGACAGCGCTCGGGCGGCACCGGCGGTTCCTTCGCCTACGGGTGCCAGCCGGGTTCCCGAGTGTCTGCGAGGCCTGTACGGGGAGTTGGACGAGGCACTCACGGCGTGGGGCGAGGTCGAGGTCGCGGCCCTGCAGCACTACATCGCCTACCGGCGATTGGTGAACGTGGCTTCGGTGATCTTCCGTCCGAAGCACGAAGCGATCCTGGTGTATCTCAGACTCGACCCGGACTCGGTCGAGTTGGAGGAGGGCTTCACCCGGGACATGCGCGGCATCGGGCACCTGGGGACCGGAGACCTGGAGGTACGGGTCGTCTCGGCGGCCGACCTGGAGAAAGTGGCGCCGCTCATCCGGCGGGCGTTCGAAGCGGCCTGACGCAACGGGAAGGGCGGCTGGTGCAGCGGCGACTCGATGCGCCAGCCGCCCTTCGGCGTCTGCGGGCCGCTGGCCCCGGGCTCTCGGCTCTCGTGCTCATGCCTCCGGTCCGGCCAGCTCGAAGTCGTCCTTCGCCAGCTCGGCGCGCAGCCGCTGCTCTGCGACATCGGCGTAGTGCTCGGAGAGCTCGACGCCGATGAACTGGCGGCCTTCCCGCAAGGCAGCGACACCAGTCGTCCCAGAACCGGTGAAGGGATCCAGTATCGTGCCGCCCGGCGGACAGATCTTCACCAGCTCCTGCATCACTTCCACGGGCTTCTGTGTGATGTGCACGCGGTCCTTCCGGGGCTGGCTCGCGGTGTAGAGACCGGGTAGGTAGACGGGGTTACGGTTGGCGTCAACGGGTCCCTTGGTTCCCCACACGATGTACTCGCACGACTGCTTGAGTCGGCCCTTCTGCGGGCGGGAGACCGGCTTGTGCCACGACGCGATTCCCCGCCACGTCCACCCAGCGGCCTGGAGCGCATCCGTCGTCGTCGGCAGCTGCCGCCAGTCGGTGAAGACGAGTGCGGTTCCGGACTCGACGGTCGCGCGGTACGACTCGGTGAGCAGGAGGGTGAGCCAGAAGCCGTACGAGCGCTGGTCTCGGTTCTCTCCGGGGAAGTTGGCGAGGTCGTGCTCGGCGTCGGCCGAGGTGTATTTCGCGCGCGCGGAGCGGCCGGTGCGCTCGCCGCTCGTTCGGCCACCGCTGTTGTAGGGCGGGTCGGTGATCAGGGCGTCGACGCTGTTGTCGGGGATTCCGGCGAGGGCGGTCAGCGCGTCGCCTCGGTACAGGGTGTACGGCATTGCGCGGTTCTCTCTTTCGGGGAGGCGGTCGTGCGCGCATTTCTCCGCCAGCGGAGGGCCGCGCACGTCGACATGGGTCGCTCCGCGGAACTGTCGACGCAGTTGCCGGGACGAGCGATGCGCTGGAGGTTAACTCCCAATTCCGGCCGCGTCCAATGATGCGGATGTCCGGTCAGCAGCCCGAAGCTACCCGAAGCAACGGGCGTTTGGTGCGGCCGGATTTCGTCTCTACAGTCTCGCCGTGTTCGCAGTACGGAATCTGGTTCCACCCCTGCTGAACTGTGTCAATTCGTGCTGCCTCATCCAAGAGGCAGCACGCATGGCACTCCACGGACTGATTCTCTGACCGGTAAAGGGGCTCTCCTCATGCGGCGAGTGAGATTACGAGCGCGGCTGGCTGCCGCTTTTCAGTAAGCAAGGGGCCAGCGACCGGGATTTATCAGCTCCCGGCCCTGGTTCCCCTGCCTCCCTCAGGGATGGCGAATTCATGACCGGCGTGGTGCCGGTGGCCTTTTCGACGAGAACGCCTGCGCCGCGCTGCCTACGAGTAAGGAGCTGCCGATGCAGCATGCCGAGGCGTATCCCTCCCCGGGGCCCAGTTCTCCGTCCTACGGTTCGGCGTTCGGCCGTCGTCCGTGAAGAAGGTCGTAGCCATGGCTGGGGCCGTGGCGCTCTGCCCGACGTTGTTGATAGCGCCGGTCGCCGTCGCTCTCGCTGGTTCCAGCAGTGCTCAGGCCGCTTGTTCCGCAGACGGTGCACAGACTGTGAACAGCGCGGCGGTCGCGAAGCTGGTGAAGTCGATCCTCAAGGGCGACGACAAGGGGTCCGTGTCCGTTTCTGGGCTGGATGACCCCGAGGAGCAGATTCCGAATGCCGAGACGATCCAGGCCACCGGCGTCGCGATGAAGGTGCCGGCTCGGGGGCAGATCGTTGCCCTGGCCACGGCTCTGCAGGAGTCGGGGCTGCGGAACCTGGATTACGGCGATCGGGATTCGCTCGGCCTCTTCCAGCAGCGCCCCAGCCAGGGTTGGGGCACGCCTACTGAAGTTCGTGATCCTGTGCACGCCTCCACGAAATTCTACGAGGGCCTGCTCAAGGTCAAGGGCTGGCAGTCGATGACCATCACCCAGGCCGCGCAGGCGGTGCAGAAGAGCGGCTACCGCGACGCGTACGCGAAGTGGGAGCCACTGGCTACGGCCCTCCAGAAGGCCATCGCAGAGTCGCTTGGCATGGTCGGGAGTTCGAGCACGGACAGCGACACCGGCGATGAGGCCGAACAGCCGACCTCCTCGGCAGCTGCCGTGTGCGGCACCGGCGACGACGGGTCCTCCTTCGGCTCGATTCCCGCGGGGTCCGTGCCCGAGGGCTACGAGATCCCGGCCAGCGCGCCCAAGTCGGTTCGTACGGCGATCCGTTGGGGCCTTGGTCAGCTCGGTACGCCGTATCAGTGGGGCGGTACGTGTTCCGCTCCCCACGGCCAGGACCCGATGGGCCGGTGCGACTGCTCGTCCTTGATGCAGGCGTCGTACAAGGCCGGCGGCATCTCGATCTCCCGGACCACGTACACGCAGGTCAAGGAGGGCGAAGCGGTCAGCGTCGATGCCCTCAAGCCGGGAGACCTCCTGTTCACCCGCGGCACGGCCGAGGTGCCCGAACACGTCGGCATGTTCATCGGCCAAGGGCTGGTGCTGCAGGCCCCGCACTCCGGCGACGTGGTCAAGATCTCGCCCCTCGCCGGCTGGCGTGCAGAGATCGTCGCCGCCCGCCGGGTCGTCTGACCGGCCTCTTCTCCCCCTCCCCCTCTCCATCTCCCCTCGGGCCCTCGCGCGCCCAAAATCGCACCGGAGTTCCAAGTGAAGCTCATGAAGCGCGCCCAGTATCTGGCGTACAACCCCGGCATCACACCGAAAGAGGGCGGTCTTCCCGGCCTCAGCGTGCTGAAGAACGTCGTCTCCTCGATCAACCTCTTCGGGATCGTCGCCGTGGTCGGCGCCCTGGCCATCTCCGCCATGGTCTGGGCATGGGGTCACCACAGCGGTGGCCACCAAGCCGAGGCGAACGGGAAGAAGGGCACGGTCATCGCCGCCGGGTGCGCGCTGCTCTTGGGCGCGGCCAACGGCATCGTCGCGTTCTTCTCGGCGATGGGGACGCAGGTCCACTGATGTCGAGGAAGCGTTCTCTCTCTGCCCAGGAGCGCACCAACGGGGCGCCGTTTTCGGTCCTGCGGCGTGCTCTGCTCGGTGGCGTCGTCCTAGCCGTGCTGCTGGCCGTTGCCGGGCTCTTCGCGTATCTGACCCGCGCCGAGGGCCCCGCCTCGGCTAAGCCCTCCCCGACTCCGGACTCCACGCAGCGACCCGCCTCACCGACGGCAACCCCCAGCCAGCGTGTGGCGGTTTCGGCGCCGCCCAATACGAGCGATCCGATCGTCTTCGCCAAGACGGCCACCAAGGTGCTGTGGACGTATGACACCCGCTCCGTTTCCCGGGCTGAGTACGTCGCCGGGCTCAAGCGGTGGATGACCGACGAGAAGAATTACGCCGACTGGGAGTCCGTGTCCGACCAGGTTCCCAGCCCGGTGCTGTGGTCGCGGATGCACGACAACCGCCAGCACGCGACCGCGCAGGTCGGCGAGGGCCACTTCCCTCAGGCGTTCAAGACCGCCCTGGCGCAGGATCCCGACGCGATCACCGAGGCATACGTCTACGCCGTCACGGTCACCGGCAAGCAGTCCATCGCCTGGAAGGGCTCCGGTTCCGGGGCCGAGTCCCGCTCCACGACGCTCGCCGTGCAGTGCCGCCCCGACAAAGCCTGTGCCCTGGTCGGCGTGCTGCCGAGCGTCGCGCCCTGATCGCCCCTAATTCCCGAAAGAAGGTGACCTCATGGGGGCTTGTGACCTTCCCCTGATGAGCGCGGTGTGCGACACCGTCGGCGGCGTCGTGGGTTCGACCGGCGAGGCGATCACCGATGGCATCGGCGCCTGGATCGCCAAGTCGATGGGCGAGCTGGCCCAGTCCGCCGCGGATCTCGCCTCGACGGCGGTCGACAAGACCACGGCTGTCGATCTCAACGCCGAGTGGTTCCGCGGTAATTATGAGTTGCTTCTGCCCATCGGTCTCGTGCTGACCGTCGGCACGTTCTGTCTGCAGTTGATGCGGGCCGCCTGGCGCCGTGACGAGCGCGCTCTCGCGCAGGCGGTGACGGGGACGGTGGCGGGTGTCCTGTTCGCGTTCGCCGCGATCGCGTGCACCACCGTCGCGCTGACCGTGGTCGACGCGCTGTCCGCCGGGTTGTTCCAGGCGGCGGACACGTCGGTCGACGACGCGATCCGCCGCGTCATCGAGGTCAACGACCTCGGTCCGATGTACGAGTTGGGCTGGGCGATACCCGCCATGGTCGGCCTGGGATGTGCCATCGGCGCGTTCCTGTACTGGGCGGTCATGGTCGCCCGCAAGGTCGGCATCCTGGTCCTGGTGACGCTGGCGGTGTTCGCCGGCGCCGGCGGCGGCTGGGAAGTCGCGCGGCGCTGGCGGCGCGGGTGGATCGAGGCGACCGCGACTCTGATCGTCAGCAAGCTGCTGATGACGATCGTGTTCCTACTGGGCGTCTCGGCCATGGGCAAGAGCGACGCCTCCGACGGGCTCGCCGCCCTGTCCGACGCCATGGCGGGCATCGTCGTCATGGTTCTGGTGATGCTGTGCCCCTACGCCACCTACAAGTTCGTGCACTGGGCGGCTGACGGCGGCGGCCAGGACGACCTGCACCGTTCGGGGGTCGCCGGTGTCGCGGTGGCTGCCGGTGCGGCGAAGACGGCGGGCCAGCTCGCGATGCAGGCCGGCACCGGTATGCGGGCTCCGCAGGGCCCGTCGAAGGTTCCGGGCCAGGGCTGGGGCGGTGTCGCCTCCGGTATTGACCCGACCGGCGGGTCGACCGACGGCGACCAGCCGAAGCAGACCCACTTCCGCTTCGGTGAGGACCCGAACGCCACCGGCGACAAGGGCCAGGCGCTGATCCGGCGGCCTCCCAGCGACGGTGACCGCGGGCAGCCGCTGATCCAGCGGCCCGGCCAGGAGGCGGCGGCCGACGCGGCTCCGGTCTCCTCCAGGCCGACGCCCCAGGGCGCGGCGGTGGCGCAGCCGCGCATCACGCACCTGGATCCGCCGGCACCCCGGCGTCCAGGACCGGTGAGCGGTCCTTCGCCGCAGGGTGGTGCCACGCCTCAGCGGTGGGTCTACCCCGAGCCGCCGGGTGGATCTGGCTCGTAGCCCTCGCCTTGCTACGGGGCGGGCGGCACCTGTCGTCTCCGACGCCGTCCGCCCCGTCTTCTCCCCTTCTGTTTCTTGCTCTCCCGTTCCAAGGACGGCTTCGCCATGCTCTCCGACACCTCTCAGCCTGACGGCCCGGCCACCGTGAAGTTCCCGCATCGCTCGCGGCGCGGTGTCCTGCTCGGCCTGTCGGCTCCCCAACTGATCGTCGTCGCTCTCACCGGGCTGCTGCTGCTCGCGGTACTGCTCACCTCCGGTGTCACCGGGGCGCTCAAACTCATCCCGCTGTGGGCGGTCGTTCTGGCAGCGGTGTACGTCCGCCATCGTGGGCGGTCCCTCGCCGACTGGGCGCCCATCGCCGCTCGGTACATGCTGCGTCGCTTCCGGGGCCAGCTGGTCTGGCTCGCCCGGCCGTCCGCCCGGCCGCGCCGCGAGGGCCTGCTCCATCTCCCGGGCACGGCGGCGTCCCTGCGCGTGGTCACCGCCCCGCGCGGACAGTTCGGCGCGGTGCACGATGCGCATCACGGCACGCTCACCGCTGTCGTGAAGGTCTCGTCGCGTGCCTTCGCGCTGCTCGACGCGGCCACCCAGTCCAGCAACGTGGCGGGCTGGGGGCGGACACTGGCGGCGCTGTCGCGGACCGGGCACATCGCCCGGGTCCAGGTCCTGGAGCGCACGGTGCCCGATTCCGGCGACGCGCTCAACCGCTACTGGCACGAGCACGGCGACGAGGCGACCCACCTCGCCGGACCGATCTACCGCGACCTGCTGGCCGCCGCTGGCCCGGCCGCCGCCCCGCACGAGGCGTACGTCGCGCTCGCCCTCGATCTGAAGGCCGCTCGCCGACTGATCAACCAGGCCGGCAGCGGACTCACCGGCGCCTTCGCCGTCCTGGCCCAGCTCACCTCCACCTTCGACCAGGCCGCCCGCAACTCCGGCCTGGCGCCCAGTGGCTGGCTGAACGCGGCCGAGATCGCCGCCGTCATCCGTACCGCCTACGACCCGAAGGCGTCGGCCGCCCTGGACCAGTGGTCCGATTCGGGCCGCGCGCAGGCCGAGCCCGCTGCCGGCGGCCCCGTCGTCCTGGTCGAGAAGGCCGACCGGATCCAGACCGACTCGGCCCACCACGCCGCGTTCTGGATCGAGAACTGGCCCCGCATCGAGACCTCCCCCGGTTTCCTGCACCAGCTCCTGTTCACCTCCGGCGTGCGCCGCACCCTCTCGCTGACGTACGAGCCCAAGGGCCTGGACTCCGCGCTCAAGGACGTGCAGCGCCGCAAGGCCACGGTGATCGCGGACGCCGCCGAGCGGCAGCGCAAGGGGCAGGTCGACTCCGAGGAGGACTCGGTCGAGTACGCCGACATCAAGCAGCGCGAGCGCCAGCTGATCGCCGGCCACGCCGACGTCGCCCTCACCGGCCTGCTCACCGTGAGCGCCGACACCGACGAGCAGCTCAACGCCGCCTGCGCCGCGATCGAGACGGCCGCCGTCGCCGCCCTCGTCGACCTGCGCCTTCTGACCTGGCAGCAGGCCGAGGCCTTCGCCAACGCCGCCCTGCCCCTCGCCCGCCCGTAGCGCACGCACCCGCACCACCGTCTCGCGCTCTACCGAAGGGCACCCTCATGCCGACCGAGCCCCTGCCCGAACTGGCTCCGGACTTCGTCCCGTTCGCCACCGCCGCGCTCGACTTCCACCGGGCGATCAACATTCCGGTCGCCCCCATCGCCGCCGGCCGTGCCGAACTCGACTCCCTGCACGCCCACGTCATCGCGCTGTACGGGCTGCTCGATGCCCACGCCGCCCGGACCACCCCGGTGGCCAGGGCGGAGGGCGACCAGCTTCGGGCGTGCCGGATCCGGCTGTGGCAGGCAGCCGAGCACCTCCACGCCGCCTTCCACGCCGCCCCGCACCCCGGCACCGGCCGCCTCCCCTCCCGGGACGCGTGCCGAGCGCGGCGGCCTGAGGGCGCGCCCGAACTCACCGTGTGCCAGCGCCACCTCGCCACCGCCGCCCGCGTCCGCCGTGACCACACCCCGGCCGACCTGCGCGACCCCCTCACCGGGCTCACCCGCCACTGAACTCCCAGGAGCACCGCCCGCATGCCCACTCGTACCACCCGCGCCAGCGCCAGCCCGCTGTTCGTCCCGCGCAAGAGCGACCGCCGTACGGCACGCGCCGCCCGCCATCAGTACGCCGCCGCCCGGGAGCAGGCCCGGCACGCCGCACGCCCCAAAGTCTCCTCCACCGCGCCCGGTCTGGACCCCGAGCTGCGGGCCACCTACCCGGCCGCCGGTCGACCGGGCCCGGCCTCCGCCCGCGGCGGCCGTCTCAAGCTGCCCGCCCACCGGATGACGACGGCCACCGCGTCCGGGGCCTATCCCTTCCTCGCCGAGGGCGGCCTCGGCGCCCAGGGGATCTACATCGGCCGCGACGTGCACGCGGAAGCGGCGTTCACGTACGACCCGTTCGCCTTGTACGGGCATCTCGATGGCTTCACCAATCCCAACATCCTGCTGGCCGGGGTCATCGGCATGGGCAAGTCCGCCCTGGCCAAGTCCCTCGCGGTGCGCGCGGTGGCCTTCGGATACCGGATCTACGTGCCGTGCGACCCGAAGGGCGAGTGGACTGTCGTCGCCCAGGGGCTGGGCGGGCAGACCATCGCGCTCGGCCCAGGTCTGCCCGGACGCCTGAATCCCCTGGACGCGCCCGGCCGGCCGTATGGCGTCAGTGAGGACGACTGGACGGGCGAGGTCCGTAAGCGGCGCCTTCTGCTGCTCGGCTCGCTCGCGAAGACGGTCCTGGGGCGCGAGCTGCACCCCATGGAGCACACCGCTCTCGACGTGGCGCTCGACCAGGTCGTCGCCCACGCCGAGGCCAACGGCACCACGCCGCTGCTGGGCGAGGTCGCCCATGTCCTTGGTTTCCCCGAGCGGCTCGATGCCGCGCTCGGCGAGTTGTCCGGCCACCTCGGGCATGCCGCCGAGGACCTCGCCCACGCACTGCGCCGGCTCGTGCACGGCGACCTGGCGGGGATGTTCGACGCACCGAGCACCGTGGCGTTCGACCCGGGCGCGCCGATGCTGTCCATCGACCTGTCCCGCCTCGGCGGCGCGGGGGATGACACCGCGCTTGTCCTGGCGATGACCTGCGCCTCGGCCTGGATGGAGTCCGCCCTCGCCGACCCCTCCGGAGGACAGCGCTGGGTGATCTACGACGAGGCGTGGCGCGTGATGCGGCACGTCGCCCTGCTGGAACGGATGCAGAGCCAGTGGAAGCTCTCCCGCGGCCTGGGCATCGCGAACCTGATGGTCATCCACCGCCTCAGCGACCTGCTGGCCGCCGGTGATGCCGGTTCCCGGGGCCGAGCCCTGGCCGAGGGCCTGCTCACCGACTGCTCGACCCGGATCATCTACCGCCAGGAAGCCGACCAACTCGCTTCCACGGCTTCCCTGTTGGGGCTCACCGGGGTCGAGACGCAGGCGGTCTCCGCGCTCACCAAGGGGCGAGGCCTGTGGAAGGTGGCAGGCCGGTCGTTCATTACCCAACATCTTTTGCATCCGCAGGAGCGCGAGCTGTTCGACACGGACGCTCGGATGGGCGCGATCACTCGTCCTTGATCAATCCCGCTCGGGGGGCCGGTGCCACGTCTCAGCCCCCACATTCTTCCCGCTCAGAGTGCTCCTAGGAACTCCGCCCTCATGCCTCAGCAGTACAAGATCCGCCGCGTGGTGCATCGGCTTGTCCAGCGCTACCTCCGCGCTACCGCGGCCAACGCCTCTCACGGCCATATCCCCCTGGCCACGGGCCCCTTCGGCGTCCTTGATGAATTTCGGCGGCGCGACGCCCGCCAGGCTCCGCCTCCCAGCGCATCGGCTCTCCGTCATGGCTGAACGGACACAGACGACGTACGAGGCCACCTCGTCTGTGTCTCGTTCCGGCGCGTCAGCCTCAGAACACCGGGCCTCCGCCGCGGCTCGCAGGAGCAACAAGCGCGCGGACCTTGCCGCGTTCGCCCAGGGTCTCGCCGCCCGGCTGCCCGGCTCCTGGACCGTCGTCGCCCAGGAGCACGCCGCATACGCCGATCAGTTCCCGCCCGCGGATCGGCTCTGGGTCCTCGGGCATGTGCGGTGGGCCTTCGAGCAGTTCGTGCTGTCCCGGAGCGCCGTGCTCACCTGCGACACCGGTTGCGAGCTGGTCGTCGTCGACCGTCCACGGCGCACACGGGAGTTCCTGGTCGCCACCTTGCAGCCCAGCGGCGGTGACGTCGAGGACCGGGTGAAGGCACCCCACGGCATCGTCGTCGACGCGGACCCGGCGCGCGCGGCCTCAGCGGTGGCCGACCGGCTGCTTCCCCGCTACGCGCAAGCCGTGCGTGAGGCACGCATCGAACAGGTCGCCGTCGCGGTAGTTGCCGGCGAGCGGGTCCTCGCCGAATGGGACGCGATCTCCGACAGCCTGTGCGACGCCGATCACTGGCCCCTCGACGAGCGCTACGACCTGCGCCAGCAGCGGCGAGACGCGGAGATGTGGGCTGTGTTCGCTCCCTTCTTCGACCACGGTCCCGCCCTGGTCGCCCACGCCGTGGAGACGCTCCCGATCCTGGAGCCGCAGGATCGTATGGATGGGCGGTGGGCGTACCGGCTGCGACTGCTGCGCGAGGCTTTGGAGGGCGGCGCGCGTGTCCAGGCCGACTTCGAGTTCGTCACCGGTGTGCTCGTGCCGGGTCACCCCCGCGCCGAGGCCGCGTTCGCGAAGGCTGTCGCCGAGCGCGATGCCGAGGGCTGACACTACGCCCTGACCTGGATGGAGAGCGGCGGCGTGCTTGTCGAGATGGCACGAGCCGAGCGAGCCCTGCGCGGCCGACCTGAACAGTCGCAGCAGTCCGCGCAGGCCCAGGCCGCCCGTGCCCGATCCCCGCACGCGAACCGCCATCGCGCCGCGCCAGCGACGGGGTCCGCCGCTGCGGCGCAGTCCGGCCTCCTCGCACACGATCGCGTACGCCGATCCCGCTAGCGCAGTTTCCCCGGCCCCGCCAAATCCGTCTTCGGGCCACATCCTCGTCCTCCGCATGGCCCCGACCTCTGCGAGGTGCACCTCTCGTGGCGGAAACACGCCCGCACATCACCGTCGCCCACCACACCCAGTACGGCGTCGTCGCCGCGCTGTCCCACGACCACCACGTCGCCGATCACCTGCTGCGGCGGGTCGGCTTCGAGCGACTGCCGGGCAGCCGCCTTTACGTGCTGACCGAGCCGGACCACGACCTGACGCGGCGCGGACAGCTGGCGGTCCAGTCATTGCGCGCCGCGCGTTACAGCGTCACCTCCGATGCCGCGTACGACCTCAAGCCCGCCACACGGCCCGATCCCGGTCGAGATCTCTTCGAGGAGTCGGAGAACAGCCCTGTCGCGGAGGTCCTCGGCGGCAGGGAGGCGGTCTTCGCCTCCGCCCGCGCACTCGATGCCGACATCCGGGCCGCCCGGATCGTCGTGCACGACCAGGTCCGCGATCCGGACGGCACGTTGCGCGCGGTCGGCGCCGACACACGCACCGGCGAGGGGGTGCTGCTGCACGGTGAGGGCGATCTGCGGTACGTCGAAACGCGGCTGGACAGCACGGCCCTCGCGTTCGACGCGTTCTCCTACATCCGCGGCAACGGACGTCCCGATCCGACTCCGGCGACCTGGCAGCGCCGGGCTCAGGCGGCAGCCACCGCCATCTCCCCAGCGCGCGCGAGCACTTCGGTACCGCAGCGGCCCGACGTCACAGTCGCCTTCCATCCCGCCCAGGCACCCCGGCAGCCGATCCGCGCCCGCTAGGTCATCCGAACCCGAAGGGAATCTCCCGCATGAAACCGCAACTCGAACCCGACGTCGCCTTCGGTGTCCACCCGGAGTTCGGTGTGGTCGCCGCCATATCGGACGATCACCCGTTCCTCGACGAGGTGCTACGCGAGCACCACTTCCGCCACAGCAGTGCCCTCGATCTCTACGTGCTGTCCGCCGACACCCCGCACAACGCGGCGGTGCGGGCCGTGGCGCGTGCCAGCCGCGAGTTCCAGGACGTCGGCCTCTCGGTCGCCGCCGATCCCCGCATCATGCTGCCGCCGATCCCAGCGCCGGACGGGGTGCCCGAACGCCAGACGCTGCCCGGGCAGTCGCTGACCGCCCTGACCGGGGAACTGCACGAGCTGCGCCGCTCGGCCGATGTCGCCGACGTCCTGGAACAGATCCTGGACGAACATCACGGCGTCGTCGGCGACTTGGAGGAGTTCATCGACACGGCCGCCGCCTGGTGCGATCGGCTGGACACCTCCACCGGCCGCGAGCTGGGCCAGCACCTGCGCACCATCGCCCACCACGTCGCGTTCCTCGGCGATCAGCTCGTCACCGCCCAGCTCGACCTGGCGGTCATGCCGGACCTGACTCCGGAAGGCGCCCCGCCCCTGGCCGACGTACCACTGCTGCCCCGGTACGAGCTCCCGTCGGTCACGCACACCGCCCGTGCCCGCGCCGCTCGCGCATCCTCCCCAAGCCGTCCGACCTCCCTGCCCAACTCCCCGGATGAAGCAGCCCGTTCACCGGCTAGCCCGTCCAGCCGCCACCGTACGCGCTGACCTTCCTCTCGATTCCGCGAAGGAGTCCGGCTCATGGCCGTCAAGAAGATCTGGACCATCAACCACGCTTGCGGGGACACCGCTCAAGCCGATCTGTCCGACCGTCCGGCCGACCGGCGTGCCAGCTACGCCCGCTGGCTCGCCGAGCGCGACTGCACCGACTGCTGGCGCGCCACCCAGAGCGAGGACACCGGGTTTAAGGCCGACTGGCTGGCGAAGAAGCGGGCCGCCGAGCAGGCCGAGGCCGAGGAATGGTCGACGCTGTACCGGATGCCCCCGCTGGAGGGCACCGACCGCGCCATCGCCTGGGGAACCCGCTGCCGCCACCAGCTCATGGCCACCGCGTACACCGCCTTGGTCCTCGAAGGCACCACCAGCGAAGCGGAGTGGGTGGCCATCGAGGACACCGTGCGGCCCCTGACGCGTGCCGGGTGGTGGCTGGACCAGCGCGACGCCGATCCCGGCGACCTGCCCGAGCTGCTGGCCGCCGCCACCGAGGGCGACCGGCCCACCGAGAACTCTCACTTCTGACCCGCCCGCGGAGGCACCCATGTCCACCACGCCCGATGTCGTCATCACCCGTGAGCCGACCGGCAACGTCACCGCCGAGGGCGGGGACGAACTGGCCTTCACACTCCTCAAGCGCGCCGGCTTCGTCATCGAGACCGCCCCGCTCTCCTTCTGGTACCGCCTGCCCTGGGACATGGGTGAGAAGCGCGAGAACCAGATGGCCAGCCATGCCGCCCGGATGCTCACCGTGGTCGGCTACCGGGTCGAACTCGATCCCGGCCTGGACGTCACCCGGATCACTACGCCCACCGATCCCCTGGGCACACGCGTTTACGGGCAGCAGATCCTCTCCCTGACGGACCGGCTCAACGGAGCCGAGACATACGAGGGGGCGGCCGACCTCGTCGAGCACGTCGTGGCCCCGGACGACGGTGTCCTCGTCCGCCTCGGTGAGTTCTTCGAGGCCGCGGCCGTACAGGCCAACGTCGCCGACACCCATGCCGGTTGGGACCTGTCCCACCTCTGCGAGGACGCCGCCGCCACGCTCACCTCCCTCGCCGAGGACGTGCGCGGCGCCGGCCACCAGATGCGGGCGCTCGGGTCGCCCCGGAAGCAGGGCTGGCAGGAAGGCGTTGCCAGGTATTACGCGACCGCCCCACGCCCGCACACCGGAACCGCGCCCGGCGCCGAAGAGCCCGCTGCAACTCCTCCCACCACGCCCCGGCCTGGTCGGTCGCGCTGACCGACACCCCGCCGTTCCTGCTCACAACCGCAGCCACCAGGAGCTCGCTCGTGATCACGAGAGCAACTTGCCGCCCCGCAGCCACCCGTAGGTCCGCACCCCTCTGGATCCCGTCTTGCCATCTCCGCGCACCAGTACGCCCTCGACCACCACCGGCACCGACTTTCTGCTCTACCTCCTGATCTGCATCGCCGGTCTCGGTATGGCAGGAGGGTCACTGGCCTGGCTGTTCGGCAACCTCGCCAACGCCGTGGCCGGCTCCGATCCGTGGGCCGTCTTCCAGCCGACCGACGCGCTCCTGCATCCCGAACTCCTCTGGCCGCATCTCGCCCGGCCCGCCCTCCTCACCGGCTGCTACCTGCTGCCCGCCGCCACGCTCACCACGGCAGCCGTCCTCTGCGCCCGGCTGTGGCTGCGCGTTCGCCGGAACCCCAACGGGCTGGCCGATCAACGGGACCTGGCCGACCTGCTGCCCAAGAAGATCGCCGCCAAAGCCATCGACCTGCGGCCCAGCCTGAAGGGCACCAAGGCCAAAGCCGTCGCCCCGGACGACCGCGGCGTCCTCCTCGGCACGCTGAAGCCAGGTGCCACCGAGGTCCGCTCCTCCTGGGAGGACGTTCTCCTCGCGATCATGGCACCCCGCTCCGGGAAGACCTCCGGACTCGCGATCCCCGCGATCCTGCGCGCCCCCGGCCCGGTCCTGCTGACCTCCAACAAGGCGGCACGCGACGCCTTCACGGCGACGCTCGACGAGCGCGCCCAGGTGGGCACGGTGTGGACGCTGGACCCGCAGCAGATCGCCCACGCCCCGCGGACCATGTGGTGGGACATCCTCGCCGACGCCCACGATCTCGCCGGAGCCCGGCGGCTGGCCGGGCACTTCGTGACCGCCTCCGTGGACGAGTCGAGCGCGGGCGACTTCTGGTCCACGGCCGCCGCCAACACCCTCACCGCGCTGTTCCTCGCGGCGGCCCGCGACCACCGGCCCATCACCGACGTGCTGACCTGGCTCGCCTCCCCCGCCGACCGCACTCCCATCGACCTCCTGCAGGACGCCGGCCTCGACGGCGTCGCCGCCCAGCTCCAGGGCACCGTGGCCGGAGCCATCGAGACCCGCGATGGCATCTTCGAGACCGCCCGGCAGTACGCCAGCTGCCTCCTCGACCCGGGCATCGCCGCCTGGGCCACCCCTCCCGACGGCCTGGAGAAGGTACGGGAGTTCAAGCCGGAGGCGTTCGCGACCAGCAAGGACACCCTGTTCCTGCTGTCGAAGGACGGCGGCGGCTCCGCCTCGGCGATCATCGCCGCAGCCGCCGACGCGGTGATGCGCGCGGCCGTCATCCAGGCCGAGCGCGACGGCGGGCGCCTCGACGCCCCACTGCTCGCGATCCTCGACGAGGCCGCCAACGTCTGCAAGATCTCCGACCTCCCGGACCTCTACTCCCACCTCGGCTCGCGCGGCGTCATCCCGATCACGATCCTGCAGTCCTACCGTCAGGGCGTACGGGTCTGGGGCGAGGCCGGCATGGACGCCCTCTGGTCCGCCGCGACGATCAAACTAGTCGGCTCCGGCATCGACGACGCCGACTTCGCGGACAAGCTCTCCCGCCTCGTCGGCGACCACGACGTACGCACCGTCTCCGTGTCCACAAGCGAGTCGGGCAGGTCCGCGTCGGTGTCGATGCGTCAGGAGCGCGTGCTGCCGGCCGACGCGATCCGGGCCCTGCCCAAGGGTTCCGCGCTGCTGCTGGCCACCGGCGTGCGCCCCGCCCTCCTCGGCCTAAAGCCCTGGTACCGCGAGCCCGACGCCGAGCGGCTCGGCGCCGCCTCCGCTCAGGCGACCGCGGCCATCACCGAGCGTGCGCTGGCCAAGCAGCTGCACCGCGACGACTTCGGCCCAGTGGCATGACCGCCCCGGAACAGCGCGTCGCGCGCACGAGACGCACGGGAGTACAGCCCGCCGCATCCCCGAGTCGCTGCTCGGCCTCCCCTTCTTCCTGAGGTGCTCCCATGTCCCACCCCGTTCCAACCTGGGCATCCGTCCGCCCTTCCGAGCGGCTCGCCGGCACTCCCGCTGTCCACCGCGGCAGCGCATGGTGGCTGGTCACCCCGACCGGCACCATTTGCGCTGCGGACCCCGTCTTCACCGGCGAACTTGACCGCTTCGCCGCCGACATGGCCGCCGCCGACCGTGCCGTCGCAGAGCTGCGTACCGAGCGCACGTCCGCGCTGAGGGAGCGACGGTGACGCCGCTCGTCCAGGCCGAGCAAGCGGTCCTGGGTTCGGTCTTCCTCGACCCCTCCCAACTCGACCATCTCTCGCCCTGGCTGCGGCCCGAACACTTCCACCGTCCTGCACACGCCGCTCTCTACGCCGCGATGCTCAGGCTCCACGCCGACGGCCACCCAGCCACGACGGGCGAGAGCGGAGGCCCAATCCCGCTGTCCTGGGTGACGGACACCGTCCAGGAGGCCGGCACCCGGACCCGTGGGCTCACCGCGTCGTACGCCCACTCCTTGATCTCCGCCTGCCCGCGCCCCACCCATGCGCCCGTCTACGGGCGGATGGTCCTGGAGGGCGCCATCCACCGCAGCGTCACCCAGCACGCCATCCGCCTGCACCAGGCCGCGCGTGCCGACGCCGTCCGCCGTGGGGTCGAGGAGACGGTCCGCCATGCCCGGGTCCTGGCCGACGTGCTCGCCGATCTCGCCCACCGGTGGGGCACCGAGCCACGACCTGCGCCGTCCCCGGAGCCGGTCACGTCGCCAGTACAGCAGCCGCGAGTTGTCGACGAACAGGTCCTCGCCGACGAGGAGTTCCTCCTCGGGTGCATCAGCGCCCGGCCCGAGCAACTGCTCGACGTCGTCGGCTGGCTGCATCCCGGCGACTTCGCGGACAGCGGCCATCAGCAGATCTACCGCGCCCTGGGCGCACTGCATCACCGAGGCGAACCCATCGATCAGCTGACCGTGCTGTGGGAAACCCAGCGCCGGGGCGCACTGTCCGACGGAACACTGGACGCAGAACGCGTCCTGCGGATCTGCGATCCGCTGTCCTTCTCCGGTGTGGCCGAGCACTTCGGCGAGCAGGTGGTCCAGGCCTCGCTCGTCCGCACGGCCGCCGCCGTCGCTCGGCAGGTGCGCGCACTCGCCGACGACGAGTCCATGGCCCCGGGACGGCTGATCAGCTACGCCCTGCACGCCCTCGGACCACTGGACGACGTGCGCCGCCGCCTACGCCTCGCGAACGAACCAGAATCCGAGCCCGCCCAGCGGCGGCCGGCCAGCCTCCCCGGTGCGTCGCCGCCCGCCGCCCGCATCGACGCGGCCCGAGCCCGCAGCCGCCTCGCGGCCACCCCCGCGCCCTCGGTACCGGTCGAGGCCGCCTGCGCCGCGCTTCCCGAACGACACAGCCATCGGAGTCCGTCATGACCGACCACACCGGCCGCGCGGGCCTGGAGAAGGACGAACTGTACGCCCTGGCAAGGGAGTTCGAGATGCTCCGTTCCGACATCGTGCGGTCGTACACGCAGACCTCTCTGCCCGACCTTGCCGCCGCGTCCCATCATCTCCGCGCCCTGACAGGGCTGGTGAAGGACCTGTCGGACGAGGTCCTCTTCCGCGCCACGGACAGCGACCCGGGACTCGACTTCGGCCCGGTCATCGCCGCCTACACCGACGCGTCCGCCCCTGTGGGACGTGCCATGAACAACTACACCGAGGCCTTCGAACAGCTCGGGTTCCTGCGCAGGTACGCGGAAGCCCCGGCCTCGGCGAATCGACGCGAGGCCCGCCAGGACGCCTTCGACGTAGCGCAGGACCGGCTGGACCTCACGGTGGACGCGCTGCAGGAAACGTTCGTCACGCTGCGACGCGCGGCCGACCGGATCGACGGCACCCCGCCCCGTGTCCTTGCCGCCCTGAGCCGCTCGGCATGGCCGACGAACTCGATCTACCGCCTGCCCGTGGAGCCTCCCGCCCCAGGTCCGGTCCGGCTCGCCTACAGTCCGGCGCCCCGCCATGGCCGCTGACCTGACCTCGGTCCAGATGTCGCCGTTGATCGGGAGCCTGTGCTCCGGGTACGGCGGTCTGGATCTCGGCGTCCAGGCGGTCATCGGCGGAACGATCGCCTGGCATGCGGAGATCGATCCGGGACCGGCCCGGATCCTGTCCCGGCACTGGCCGGCCGTGCCAAACCTCGGCGACATCACGTCCGCGAACTGGGCCGGAGTCCCGGAGGTGTGCGTCCTGACGGCCGGGTTCCCCTGTCAAAGACGTCTCGGTCGCCGGCCGTCGCGCCGGACTGGCTGACGGCACCCGGTCCGGCCTGTGGCTGCACGTCGTCCGTGCCATCGAAGCTCTCAACCCCTGCCTGGTGGTGATCGAGAATGTCCGGGGGCTCCTCACCTCGCCCGCCGGTTCCCCTGGCGACGTGGAACCCTGCCCGTGGTGTCTGGGAGACACCGCAGGCCAGTCTGCTGTGCGCGCACTCGGTACCGTACTCGGCTCCCTGGCCGACCTCGGGTTCGATGCGCGCTGGTGTGTGCTTCGCGCCTCTGATGTCGGAGCCCCGCACCGCCGAGAGCGTATCTTCCTCGCCGCCTGGCCGTCCGGACGGATCACCGCTGCTCAAGACGCCGACCAGCAACCTGGGGGTCAACGGGGGCAGCCAGCACCCGGCGAAACGCAAGCAGGGCGGCCACGGCCCGAACCTGGCGGACGAGGTCGAGTGGCTCCTGCCAACCCCGAAGGCCTCGGACGGCACCAAGGGCTCGCCCAACCACCGCCACGACAATGGGGACCTGACCCTGCCCTCGGCGGCAGCGCGCCTGCGGCCCACCCCGGCTGCTCCACCCACACGCATGGCCGGTCGGCGGAAGGGTGCCACGGACGGGACCCCGCTCACGCGGTCGCTGTCGGCGCCGTTGTTCGGGGATCCGTCGGCCACGGAGGACGGGCCGAGATCTGGGGGCCGTACTCCGCCGCGATCACCCGCTGGGAGCCCGCCACGCGTCCCGCGCCCCGGCCGACCGACGACGCGGGCCGCCTCAGCCCGCGGTTCGTGGAGTGGATGCAAGGCCTTCCTCCCGGCTGGGTGACCGGCACACCCGGGCTGGGCCGTCCCGCACAACTAACCGCTCTGGGCAATGGAGTCGTGCCCCAGCAGGCGGCCCGCGCCCTGCGGATCCTGGCCCCGCCCCGGACCGTGTGCCGCCATCGTGCGCCGCACTGACCTGCGCCATCTACACCCGTTTCCCGGCCGGGCCAAACCCCCGTTTCTCCGGACCCTCGACACCCCACCCACCAGAACTCGCACCAGGGGTAGCCATGTCCGAACCCGCCCACGAGAACGAGCCGGTGCGCGTACCGGACCACGACCTCGACGACCTCGTCGCCACGGTCACCCGGCTCACCGCCGAGAGCCGCAAACAGAACGAGACGCTCGCCCGACTCACCGACGACCAGCCGTCCGAGGACGTCGGCGAAGCGGCCGACCCCGTGCACCCCGAAAGCCCGGCATCGGCCTCCGCCCCGGCCGAAGGCGACGCCGACGGCGGCCCGGTCTCCGTCTTCATCCTGGCGCTCGGCGCCAAGGCCTACGCCGAGGAACTGGCCGCGCTGACCAACTGGGTGCACAACCTGCTCCTGCCGGTCTACGGACGGGAGATCACCACCGGCCGCCCGTGGTGCGGTCAGTGGCAGGAGCACCCCGAGGCCGTGGCCCGGCTCCACGCCCTCTGGCTCGCCTGGCAGCAACTCACCGACGTCCAGGCCGGCCTCACCGGCCCTTCCACCTGGCACCGCGATCACCTCGATCCGGCTCTGCTCCAACTCCGCATCCCGGAAGGCCCGTTCGGAGCCTGCACAACGAGCGCGGCCCGCCCCCACCACCGGCTGCTGGCCTCCCCCGAGCCCGCCGGAGTCTGAGATGGCCGACGCGTACGAACTCCCTGCGCCGGACTACCGGCTCGACGGCTTCCAAGCCGCCACCGAGCGGATCGCGGACGACTTCTTCTCCGTCACGCTCTCGGACGACATGTTCGTCCCCTTCTCCGAGCACCACAGTGCCGACGGCCGCGACAGCTACCTGCTGCTGTACGACCGGTCCGCGATCTGGGACATCCCAGGGGCGGCGGAGTACGTCACGCTGCACATCACCCGGGACGTCGAGCAGCGCACGTTCGACTTCGCGTCCGAGCGCCACCCGGTCATTCCGCTGGCGCAGCACTGGCTGATCCGCCGGGGCTGCCCACAGGAAGCGGCCGAGGTGTCCCACGGCCACGGGCCCCGTCCCGCCGACGCCCTCACGGCACGCCTTGAGGACCTGCTCCGCACCAACCCCGGCAACCGGTACGAGGTCCTCGACCACTACACCGACAACCCGTGCTCCTTCGACGTCGGCGTCGAGGTACGCACCCTCGTCCACGACAGGCACCCCGAGTCCTCAGCTGCGCCGTACCGCCTCTTTCTCGAAGAGACGACCAAAGACATGCGCACCTACACCGTCCGGGAGGGCGTCTTCGCCAGCGCCGAGGAGGCGGACACGTGGGTGGTGGAGCGGAACTCGCCGCTCCCTCTCGCACCCGCCCCACCGCACGCCGTAGGCCGCCGGGCGGCAGCCGCCCGCGCTCGCTCCACGATCAACGGTGACGGCCTCGCCGTAGCTCCCGCGCCCGTCTCCCCACCGCCATCAACGGAACCTGCTCCGACACACTCCCGACGGAGCGCGCGATGAGCCGGGCACGGTACGCCTTCGCCGCCCATCCCGAGGCACTGGCCGACCTGCGCGCCGTACCGGAGAACATCCGCGACCTGGCCCTGCTCGAACTGCAGCACCTGGTCCACGGCAACGAACGCGGCGCCGCCCTCCAGCGCGAACTGACGGGCTGCCACAAGGTCTACGTCGACCCGGAGACCCGCTGGCGGCTGGTCATCCAGTACCGGGACGCTCCCGCCTCCTCCCGGCACAAACGGGAGATCTACCTCCTCGCGGTCGGCGAACGCCAGGACCAGGCCGCCTACCGCACCGCGGCACTCCGGCTGGAGCGCGAACGGACGGCCACCGCCACGTCCCCGCACGGCCGGCGAGCCCAAGCCGCCAGGGCCCGCTCCCCCCAGTACCGCGCCGGACGACCGGCCACCACAACCCAGCAGCCTGCGGCAACGACCGCCGTCACGAACCGCACCGCGTCGTCACGCGCCGCGCGGTCCCGCTGACGGCGCTCAACCACCCTTCGGAGAACCCCACCGTGCCCGCCCTCTCCACCGCACCCACCCGTCGCACCGAACTCGTCGACCAGGCCGTCGCCCTCCTCTCACCCCACTGGACCACCTGGACCCTGCAGACCATCCAGCAGCACGGCCCCATGCGACTCGCCGACATCAACTCCGCACTTCCCTGGGTAGGCGTCCACGCCATGGCCCAGATCGTGCGCCGCATGCAGACGAGCGGCCTCCGGGACCGGCCCCAGGTCGGGGTGTACGACCTCACACCGCTCGCCCGCGACACCCGACACGTCCACCGTGCGCTCTCGGCCTGGCACCGGAACCACCTCGCTGACGGCACGGCGTCACTCGCGGAGGCGGAACGCGTAGAAGACTCCCTCGGCCAGCTCCGCGGGAAGGGCACGATCCCCCTCCTCCACGCCCTCGCGCAGCACGGCCCCCTTCCCAACGGTGCGCTGCGAACCGAAGCCGCACTCGCCACCGGCTCCTTCCACTACCGCATCACGCAGCTCCAGACCGACCAGCTCATCCCCCGCAGGAGCCCCTTCTCCGGTCGAGGCTCCGAGTACACCCTGACGTCCGCGGCCCGGGGGCTCACACCGGTGTACGCAGAACTCGCGGAGTTCGCCCGCAAGGCACACCCAACGACAACTCGCCCCACCCAACTCAGCCCGCCAGCACAGCTGGCCGTACAGGCGAGCGCGGCTACGCGCCGCAGTCCCGCGGCATCTCCCGAGTTGTTCTCGCACGTCCCCGACTCGCAGCCACACGTGCCTGCGTACGTCACCGCGCTCTCCCACCCATCCCGAACCAGGTGACTCCAGTGCCCACGGCCAGACCCCTCCGCGCGACCGCGCCCTCGCGCCCTCACACGGGCCGCTCAGCCGCCCGTGCCCCACCACCCGAAGGCCCTCTCATGCCCAGCCCCGCTCCGCCTGCCCTCGCCCCGCATTCGAATGTCCTGGTCAGCCCCGGCTACCTAGCCGGTCCCGGCGACAGCCGCAGCATCTTCGACACCCTCGACCACGCCCCCGGTTGGGCCAAGACCATCGCCTTCGGCACCGACACCTACTACACGAGCCCATGCCAGCGCGTACGCGTCGCCAACGCCCTGGAGAGCTTCTACGGCGGGTGGACCATCACCTACGCCGAAGACCCGCTCGGCGTGCCCGACTGGATCACCACGTTCGACCGGAACACGCCCAACGAGATCGTGGCCGCCTTCACCGAGATCCTCGTCGACGGACTGCACAACAACTTCGCCGACTACCTCAGCGGAGGCCCGCACTACACAGGTATCAGCCCCGCGTCCCTCACCGCGCGACACCGGTGGGAGGCTGTACGTGGCACCCGGCCGTTCCGTACGGTCTCCCCCGACGGCCACGCCGCCTATCAGATGGCCGACGGCTGGCTGCACGAGTACGACGAGCTGCTCACGCCCGAGAAGTCGACGTGGCGCATGTCCGCCGGCCCCGACCCCGTGTACACGCCGAGCTGGCGGGCCTTCTTCAGCCGGTACACCCCGCAGCACCTCATCACGGCCTCCGCCGCCGCGTTCACGGACCCCACCCCTGTCCTGCGTGTCCTGGACCAGATTCCCGACCGCCACCGGTCCCTGGTCTCGATCACCCACGCAGACATAGCCAGGCCGGGCCCTCGCGCCGCAGCGGCGCTCGCCCGCAGCACCCGCGCCCCGGCGATCCACACGCCTTCGTCCCTGTCCGCGCCGACCACGCTCGCCATGCACGTCGGCTCCCGACGGCAGCGCTAACCCTCCCCCTTAGCCTTGGAGACCACCATGCCGACCTCCATGCCCGACGGGGACCTGTACGTCTCCCCGCTCTACCTCGCCGACTGCACCTTCACCGGCGATCCCGCCCTCGCCCCCTCCTCAACCACGGCTTCGCCCTCCACAACGACGAACTGGCGATTATGCGGAATCAAGTTTGTCAAGATTCCCTAGGATTTGTACGCCGCTTGCGGCCGCCCACCTTCTTCTCGCCGTCCCAGCCGGACCTGGAGCGAGGGATGTTCGCCGCCGCACGCACCGACTGCTGGCGGACGGCTGCGTAGGATGTCGGTCCGGCACAGAAGCGAGGGAACAGCACATGATCGAACTGTCCGAATTGGTCCGGCAGTTGCGGCAGGAGTTGTACGCCTCGATGGCGGACGGATCGACCACCCCGCTCCGCTTCGAGCTCGGCCCCGTGGAGATCGAGGCGACCGTGGCGGTGGACCGTGAGGCCGGGGCGAGCGGCAAGATCCGCTTCTTGGTGGTCGAAGCAGGCGGCACAGGGAAGCAGAACACGTCGCAGACACAACGGATCAAGCTCACCCTGCAGCCGCATCTGATCGCGCCGGATGGGACACGCGGGACCGCCCTGATCGCTGGTAATGAGGTCGACGGGGAGGTCTGACCGGAGTATGAACGGCTCCTCGTGGCTTCAGGTCGAGCGTGTCGGCGAAGTCATCGTCAGCCTCCCGATCGGCGGCGGCCGCCGCGGTTCTGGCTACCTTGTGGCTGCAGGCCGGGTACTGACAGCCGCCCACGTGGTCGCGGACGCGACCGGAATCCAGGTCCGGTTCAACGCCAACCGGCCAGGCGAGCGGTCGATCGCGGCCACGCTCGAGTGGGCGGATGCTGGGATCGACATTGCCGTGCTCACCGTGCCCGACATGCCGGGAATGAGCGAGGTGGAGCCCGTCCGCTTCGGCCGGATCGGCGAACGCGACACAGTGCTGCACTGCCGCGCCATGGGCTTTCCCCGCTTCAAACTGCGAAAGAATACGGAGGGCAGGAGCTACCGCGACTCCGCACACGTGCCCGCCACCTGCTCTGTACTTTCCAACCGTCGTCAGGGCACGCTTGAGTTGAAGGTCGACCCGCCCGCCGAGCCTCATAGCAAAGAAGCGAGCATGGCCCCGCCGGACCCTTGGGCGGGTATGTCCGGCGCGGCTGTGTTCAGCGGTGGCCGGATCATCGGCGTCATCGGCGAGCACCATGGCGACGAGGGGTTGGGCAGCCTGGCTGCCAGCCGGGTGGACCGCTGGGTCGAGAAGCTGGGACGGGCCGAACGTGAGCGGCTAGAAAAGGCGCTCGACTGTGACCTTGACCCGCAAGCCTTACTGGACGTGTCAGCACAAGCGCTCGAGAGGTATCTGACGGTCGCCGTCGACGCGGCACGCGCACACCCCTATGCCGGGGTCCTGCCTGGTATCACTCCACCGCTGACCGCTGTCTACCTGCGTCAGCAGGTCCTCTCCCACACCCCGAACCACACCGGCGCCAATCAGCCGCTGGCGACGGCTGCAGCGCCACTGCCGACCAGCGAGGTCATGGCGCGGGGCGAAACGTGCGTGGTGTTCGCCGGACCCGGCGGGGGCAAGTCCAGCCTGCTGCGGACTCACCTGGTCGAGATGCTTGAACGCGTGCAGTCCGGGGAGAACGTCATCGCGATCCCGGTCCTGATATCGGCCGCCGCCCTCGCCGAGGGCGTGCTGCCGGAAGCGCTCTCCAAGGCCGTCACCTCTGAGCTGAGCAACTTTGGGCTGATGGAGGAATTGCCCGCCGCGTTCTTCCACCAACAGCCGCTCCCGGGTGTGCCGTGGCTGATCCTGGTCGACGGCCTAGACGAGATCTTCGACTCGAAGACCCGCCAACTGGTCCTGGACAAACTGGCTGCCATCATCAGGGGCAAGCACGGTTCGCAGTACCGGTTCATCGTGGCCACCCGCCCACTGCCCGACGAAGAACTCGGCAGGTTGGGCCAGGTGCCCCGCCACGAACTGCAACCCTTCAGTCCCAACGATCTGCAACAGGTCGTCCGTAACTGGTTCCACGCTCTCAAGCTGCCCGAACCAGACCAAGCAGCTGACCGGTTCACCACAGACCTGGGCTCCCATCTGACCGGTCTGGCCCGTATCCCGCTCATGGCTGCCATGCTCTGCCAGCTGCACGCTAAGCACCCCGACCAGCCGCTCCCGGCCGGTCGCGGCGAGATCTACCAACGGTTCCTCGACCTGTTTACAGAGCACCGACACGCTTCCGGGGTCCTCACCAAGACCCTAGCCGCGCTGGAAGCGTACGGGACCAGCGCTCTCGCCCAGGCAGACGCGACGCTAAGAAGCTGTTGTCTTTTCGATCTTGAGAGATGCGCATCGAACGGGAGTCCCGATCGGGTGGTCGCGGGGCGCTGGGCGCATACAAACAGGGCCTC